>CAMBSB010000012.1 GCA_945870155.1 Paludibacter jiangxiensis
TGACCTTTTGTTAAACCATAAATTTGGTTATTAAACAAAAGAACATTGATGTCAATATTTCGTCGAACACTGTGTATAAAATGATTTCCACCAATAGCTAAACAGTCGCCATCTCCGGTAATTTGCCAAACAGTAAGTTTAGGGTTAGCAACTTTTACTCCTGTGGCCACGGCAGCTCCACGCCCATGAATGGTATGAAAACCATATCCACTGATATAATATGGTAAGCGCGATGAACAACCTATACCTGAAATAACTGCTGTTTCGTGTGGCGCAACGCCCAGCTCTGCCATTACTTTTTGTAGCGTATTAAGCACTGCATAATCTCCGCAGCCGGGACACCAACGTACATATTGATCGCTTTTAAAATCTTTTGCTGTATATTGTATAGGTGTTGAAACTATTGATTCCATGATTTTTATTTTTTACTTTATCGTGTGATTGTTTTAAAGATTACTTAGTTGATATTAAATCTATTATCAATTAAATTATTTCAAGAGACTTTCGAAATGCTCTTCCAATTCAGCAACTGTAAAAGGTTGACCTTGCACTTTGTTAAATTGTAGATATTCACCCGGAACTTTTGAACGCAAATAAGTTGCAAATTGTCCACTGTTCAATTCACACACAATCACTTTTTTATATCGTTTTATTACCTCTTCTGTGTTTTTAGGAAGTGGGTTAATATAATTGAAGTTTGCTAATGCTAATTTCTTTCCGTTTTTGTTTACTGAATTTACTGCTGTCATTAAATGTCCGGCAGTACTACCCCATCCAATTACTAATATTTCAGCACTTTCTTCTCCTTCAACTTGAAGTTTAGGGATTTCATTGCTGATATAATCAATTTTGGCTTGACGGGTATCAACCATTTTTTGATGATTTATAGGATCTGTTGAAATTGCACCGGAATAATAATCTTTTTCAAGACCTCCATTTCTGTGTCCAAAACCTTCAGTTCCAGGAATGCTCCAATAACGAACAAGCGATTTTGGATCTCTTTCAGTCACTTTTAAACCTTCCATGCCCGGTTTGGAGAAATTAGGTGTTATTGTATCCAATTCTGCCAATTTTGGGAGTTTCCATAGCGAAGTTCCATTTCCGATATACGAATCGGTAAGTAAAATCACCGGAGTCATGTGTTCCAAAGCAATTTTTGAAGCCATATAAGCATAATGAAAACAATCAGCAGGATTGCTTGCAGCCATAACTACAGCGGGACTTTCACCATTGCGACCATAAAGTGCTTGTAATAAGTCGGTTTGCTCAGTTTTTGTAGGTAGACCGGTGGATGGACCTCCACGCATTACATCTACAATTACAAGTGGAAGTTCAGCCATAACTGCCAACCCAATGGCTTCAGATTTTAAAGCCAAACCAGGACCTGAAGTGTTGGTCGCTGCTAAAGCACCAGCAAACGAAGCACCTAAAGCAGTTGTAATTCCGGCAATTTCATCTTCGGCTTGAACAACTTTTACTCCTAAGTCTTTACGCAGTGATAATTCTTGCATTATGTCAGTAGCAGGAGTAATAGGATAACTTCCTAAGAAAAGTTCCAATCCGGCTTTTTTAGCTGCGGCAATCAATCCCCAGGCAGTAGCTTTGTTACCACTAATGCTGGTATATTTTCCTTTTGGTAATTCATGCGATTTCTCAATTTTATAAGTTGAAATTGAAAGATGCAGGTTATTTCCATAATTAAAACCATCGGTCAACACCTTAATATTGGCTTCCAATAAAGTAGGTTTTTTCCCAAATTTGTTTTGTAAAAAATGTATTGCCTGATCTATTGGGCGATTGAACAACCAGCAAATCAAACCAAGAGCAAACATGTTTTTACTGCGTAAAACAGTTTTGTTGTCAAATCCCATTCCTTCGAGGCTTGCTTGAGTCAAAGAAGACAAAGGAGCCGGAATTAACTGAATACTATCTGATAAACCTAATTCTTCAAAGGGATTTTCTGTTTTAAATCCCGCCTTATCTAAATCGGATTTTTGAAAACAATCTACATCAAAAATTAGAACACCATTTTTCTTAATTCCATCAGAGTTTACCTTCAATGCAGCCGGGTTCATGGCTACCATCACTTCTGCATCATCGCCTGGCGTATATATTTTTGAAGCACCTAAGTGTACCTGAAAACCGGACACTCCACCCAGGGTTCCTTGCGGGGCACGAATTTCGGATGGGAAATCTGGGAAAGTTGATATTTCGTTTCCTAAAATTGCCGAAAGATTAGAAAAAAGTGTTCCTGTCAACTGCATTCCATCGCCTGAGTCGCCAGTAAATCGAACAACAACATTTTCCAATTCAGTTGTTTTTATAGTATTCATTCTTTATTAGATTGGTGTTTTATATTAATCGAAAAAAATGATTAGTCTTTGCTAATCCAAAATAAGTCGCTCATTACAACAATTAAAACTCAGCATTGTTCGGTGTGCGTGGAAATGGTATTACATCGCGTATATTGGTCATACCGGTAACAAATAATAATAAGCGTTCAAATCCTAGTCCAAAGCCTGCGTGAGGAGCTGTTCCAAATCGGCGCGTATCCATGTACCACCAAATATCTTTTTCAGGAACACCCATTTCGGCAGCTCGTTTGCTTAGTTTTTCATAATCTTCTTCACGTTGTGATCCGCCAATTATTTCTCCAATTTTAGGGAACAAAACATCCATAGCGCGAACTGTTTTTCCATCATCGTTTTGCTTCATGTAAAACGATTTTATTTCTTTTGGATAATCGGTAAGAATAACCGGTTTTTTGAAATGTTGTTCTACCAAATAACGTTCGTGCTCCGACTGTAAATCAGTTCCCCAACCTACGGGAAATTCAAATTTATGTCCTTTAGCCACCGCTTCTTCCAATATAGCTACACCTTCGGTATAGGTTAATCTTTTAAAATCATTTGCTACCACAAAATTTAAACGTTCGTACAATTCTTTATCGTACATATTGCAAAGAAAATCAAGGTCATCCTTGCATTTTTCCAAAGCCCATCGAATACAATATTGAATGAAATCTTGTGCTAATTGCATGTTTTCTTCAATTTCGTTGAAAGCCACTTCAGGCTCAATCATCCAGAATTCGGATAAATGGCGTGGTGTGTTTGAATTTTCGGCTCTGAAAGTTGGGCCAAAAGTATAAATTGCACCCATTGCCATGGCTGCTAATTCTCCTTCGAGCTGTCCCGACACAGTTAAACTTGCTTGCTTTCCAAAAAAATCATTTGAATAATCCAATGAACCATTTTCGTCTTTCTTCAAATCGTATAAGTTCAGTGTTGTAACCTGAAACATTTGTCCGGCTCCTTCACAGTCAGAAGCAGTGATAATTGGTGTATGAAAATAGAAAAATCCACGTTCGTGAAAAAAGCTATGAACAGCCATGGCCATGTGGTGACGAATGCGGAAAATTGCTCCGAATGTATTTGTGCGGGGGCGTAAATGAGCAATTTCGCGCAAAAACTCCATGGTATGTCCTTTTTTCTGTAAAGGATATGTTTCAGGATCGGCAGTTCCGTATATCTCCAATTTATCAGCATGTATTTCTACCGATTGTCCTTTGCCCATCGATTCAACTAACTTACCAGTAACGCAGATACAAGCACCGGTTGTAATTGGTTTTAAATAGTCATCTCCAAATTTTTCGTTATCAACAACTACTTGAATATTGTTTATTGTTGAGCCATCATTCAAGGCAATAAAACTCACATTTTTATTTCCACGGCGGGTACGTACCCATCCTTTTATAATCACGTCATTCCCATAATCATTGCGTTTTAGCGCATCAACAATTACTGTTCTTGTCATATATCTATATATTAAAATATTATGTTTGGTCAAAATTTATTTAAGGGCACAAAATTACAAAAAAACATTCAAAAACTACTCATTTATAGCTAACAAAAAAACACCTGATTTTTAAAATTCAGGTGTTTTGATGATATAATTTAAATTTTAAAATAATCTTACTTTTTTGTTTTAAGTTCTACATTACCTACCATACTCATTGCACATCTGAAGCCTATGTCATTGGCTGACTTGTTTTGTTCCAAATATCTACGAGTAGAAGGATTTAACCAATAAATTCTATCTTTCCATGAGCCCCCTTTATAAACACGTGCTTTTGAAGTTAATAATGGACGTAAAACATCAGTAACATCCAAAGTATCAGCTTTATATAAATCAGGATTAGCCAATGAGAAATTTACTTGCGACTGTGCATCGCCATCTTTAAAATTACGTAAATCTAAAATGCTGTCATTCAATATTCTACCTAATGAATCTAAGGCATAAATACTATTGCCTTTTGCATCAATTCCGGTTTTGCGTGGAATCATATAAACATTACCTCTAAATGAATTATATTCAGCAACATCATTGTAACTAGTTGGTTTATAAACATCTAAAACCCACTCGTTTACATTACCTGCCATATTGAATAATCCAAAATCGTTTGGTGCGTAGGATGTAACTGCTGTTGTAATTGTGGCTTTGTCATTTAATCTTCCTGAAGGACCCATTAAATCACCTCTACCGCGAATAAAATTGGCTTGCATTTCACCTTTTTTTGATTTTGAATTATCGCGCATTTGTGCACCCGACCATGGATAAGTTTTACCCTCCGGCACCATTCCATCATCATCTGCTTTTATTGCGTATGCTGCAAATTCCCATTCAGCTTCGGTAGGTAAGCGGAAATCGGAGAACAAAATTCCATCAGCCATATCTACTTTACGATTTGTACCGTAAAGCGAAGTTTTAGCATTTTTGCCTTGGGCTGGTTGATAGCTTTCGAGCATGAGATATTTTTGTGTGTTAAAAACAAAATTATTTCTAACCGAATCGTAACTTAAATTTTCAAGATTTTTGAAATTTGGAGCTTCAATAACTCCTGCTACAATTAAAGCTTTTTCGTTAACACGATCGGTACGCCAAGCACAATAGTCCATAGCTTGTTCCCAAGTTACACCCACTACCGGATATTCATCAAAGGCGGGATGTGTAAAGTAATTTTGTAGATAAGGTTCGTTATAAGCCAACTCTTCGCGCCATGTTAATACATCCGGAAGTGATTTTAGTACTAAATTTGGAGCAGTTCTGCCATAAACAACTTTCATCCAGTTGGTATATTCACGCCAATCAATATTTCGTATCTCATATTGATCCATATAAAATGAACTTACTGTAATTCTTCGTGGTCTGTTATCGCGTTGAGCAGTAATAAACTCACCTTTTTCACCAATGGTGTATGAACCGCCCTCAATGGCTACCATGCCAAGTGGAACTTTTGATTCGAAAGCTTTTTTTACTGTAAATCCGGTGCTGTTAATATCATTATAATCCCAACCGGTAGTGCTTGAAGCTCCTTTTTTAGATGAACTACATGATTTTCCAATTATTCCAATTAAAATAATTCCGAGGAAAATAAATGCAAACCTGAATATTTTTTTAAAATTCATATTAATATAATTTGTTTTGTTGAGTTGATATTAATTTGAGAAAATTGATTTTGTTTGAAAAAAACAGAGTTAAATTGCTTTTATTATTGACAATAGAACTGCAAAAATAGTTTATTTTTTAATACTATACAATTTTAAATCTATTTTTTAAATGCTACAAATTCGTGTAATGCTATATAATAACTACATTTTAATGAAAAACGTATGTTTTTAAAATTATTTAAGCCGAAAATTAATAATACTATGGCTTAATGTCTTATTATCACGCATTATTTTTAATGTTAAATTGAGTTTTGTTATCCATTTCAATTTTTACACATCTAAAAAAACCATGCTTCTAAATTCAATTGAATAGCTTTATTTGAATTATATACGATAATTTTTCTTACTTTTGCATAAACCAGCTGTTTTTCAAAAAATAACACTAAATATTGGTTGCCTTTTTTTAAGCGATTACATTTATGCAATTGAAAATTAATAACATATTAATTGATTTAACAAGTCCTATCGTAATGGGAATTGTGAACGTAACTCCTGATTCGTTTTTTGCAGGGAGTCGTTTCAATTCAACTAAATCGATTTTGAACTGTGTAGAAAAAATGTTAAGTGAGGGTGCAACTATCATTGACATAGGTGGATATTCAACTCGCCCTATGGCCGAAAACATTACTGATGAAGAAGAAATAAGTAGGCTGTCTAAAGCATTGGAAATTATATTATCAAAGTTTCCTGACATCAAAATTTCTGTTGATACTTTTAGGTCAAATGTAGCACGGCATGTAGTTCTAAATTACAATGTGGGTATGATTAACGACATTAGCGGTGGTAGTTTGGATAATTTTATGTTCGAAACTATTGCCGATTTGAAAGTGGCTTACGTGCTGATGCATACGCGTGGAAATCCACAAAATATGCAAAATATGACGGAATATAATTTTTTAATTTCCGAAATTATTGATTTTTTACAAAGAAAAATCGTTCAACTTCACTTGCTGGGTGTTCATGATGTTGTAATTGATCCGGGTTTCGGTTTTGCTAAAACTACAGAACAAAATTTTGAAATTTTAAACAAGTTGCATTATTTCAAAGAATTGAAGATGCCAATTTTGGCGGGATTGTCACGCAAATCAATGTTATATAAAACCCTGAATATTGAACCGGAAGATGCATTGAATGCCACCACAGCAGCAAATGTTTTAGCATTAAAGGGCGGTGCATCAATTTTAAGAGTACACGATGTGAAAGAAGCCATGCAAGCTATAAAAATATATAACAGTTACATGCAATCACTATAATATCAACACTTTACGATAAAATAAATATGGGATTTCAAATAGGAATTAAAGATATAATTGATATAATATTAGTGGCAATACTATTATATCAAATGTTTAAATTGCTAAAACGCTCTGGAGCAGTTAATATTTTTATAGGGATACTAGCGTTTTTAATATGCTGGTTTCTTGTGTCTTATGTGTTCAAGATGGAATTGCTTGGAAGCATATTCGATAGAGTTGTCAGCGTGGGAGCATTTGCTTTGATAGTGCTGTTTCAGGATGAAATAAGACGTTTTTTCTCGAAAATTGGTTCAAAGCAAAAATGGAGTTCGTTGAGTTTTCTAAAGAAAATGTTTAGCAGTGATACTGAGGCCGAAAATAACCTGGATATTCAATTAATTCAAATAGTGTTAGCTTGTAGAGGACTCTCAAAAACGTCTACAGGCGGACTGATAATATTAACGCGTAATAATGAGTTGGAGGCTTACACACAATCAGGTGAGCAAATTAATGCGACTATAAGTTCCCGCTTAATCGAAAATATATTTTTCAAAAACAGTCCATTGCACGATGGCGCTATGATTATTTCAGCAAAAAAAATTAAAGCTGCAGCTTGTATTTTGCCCATTTCCAAAAATCAGACCATTCAAAAACGTTTGGGATTAAGACACCGTGCTGCTTTAGGTATAAGCGAACAGTCTGATGCCATAGCCATAGTTATATCTGAAGAGACAGGGCATATATCATGGGCTATAAACGGACAATTGACAACCAATGTTAAGCCGGAACAATTAGAGCATTTTCTGTCGGAAGAGCTTGTAAATCACTAGAAAACAAGAGTTTTGTTGCTATAGAAATTTATTCTTCAAAGCAATATCCATATCCCAGGCGGGTAATAATATTTTTGCCATATTCGCCAATTTTCTTTCTTAAGCGTGTAATATTTACATCTATGGTTCTATCCAAAACAATTACTTCATCGGACCAAACACGTGATAATATTTCTTCGCGCGTAAAAACACGATTCTTGTTTTCCAGGAACAACTTAAGCATTTCAAATTCTTTTTTTGTAAATGCTACTTCCACACCATGAAGCGATACTTTTTTGTTTTCGAGCGACATGGTAAGGTCTTCATACACCAAATCAACCTTTTGTTCATCAGCAGGTTTAACAACATCTACCCGGCGAAGAATAGCTTTAACCCTGGCTTGAACTTCACGTATAGAGAATGGCTTTGAAATATAATCATCAGCACCGATATTGAATCCTATTAACTTGTCGTTTTCAGTATCTTTAGCTGTTAAAAAAACAATGGGAATTCCAGCTGTGTTAGGATTTTCGCGCAGCAAACGTGCCATTTTGAATCCTGACATTTCACCCATCATTACGTCGAGCAAAAACAAGTTATAATTTGATAAGTCTTTGCTCAATGCTTCTTCGGCTGAATATGCTACATCAACCTGATAACCATCAATTTCCAAGTTAAATTGAAGAATTTCACACAAATCTTCTTCATCGTCTACTACTAAAACATTATACTTTTTCATGCGTAAATAATTGTTTTTTTAAAGGTCACATGGAACTCGCATATCAGATTTTCAAGGTCTTTGGTGAAAACTGCGTAAATGCTCGTTTCATGCAAATTTTTAATAAATTCTAAAGGCGTAAATTTTTCATATTGACTTTAAAACTAAATCAATATAAATCATTAGTTAATAATTTCATTTATTTATTTTACAAAGAAATATAAAGATTATTTCGTAAGTGTGTATTATCTATTACAAAGATATGACAAAAATTTGGAGTAAACCATAATAATTGTCTCTTCACCATTATTGTATATCATAAAGCACCAGCACTACTAAGATGATGGTATTTTTTTCTATTGTTAGGGCGAGGATAAGTGCGGATTAAAATCCAGCTTTCTGCTGGCAAGCCCAAGGAATACAACAGGTTGGATTGTAAATTCCACCAGATGCCGTTGTTTAATAATCAGTTGAAAATGTAAGAAAATTAATGCAAATGAAGTAATGGCTTTAGATTGAAATATAATTTGTGAATTTAAAACAAAATACTTATCTTTGGCGTTAGTATTTTAAATGGAGTTTCCTATGATAATATCTTTTGGTTCAAAAGACACTGAAAAAATATGGAATGGAGATATAATTAAGCATTTACCTATTGAAATTCAGCAAATTGGAAGACGAAAATTAAGGATGCTTCATAATTCTCAATCATTATTAGATTTGCGTATTCCACCCTCAAATAGATTAGAAAAATTGTCTGGTAATTTATCTGAATTTTACAGTATCAGGATAAATGACCAATGGCGGATTATTTTTAATTGGGAAAACAATCAGGCTTATCAAGTACAAATTGTTGATTATCATTAAAATAAAACTCAAAATGGAAAAATTAAACAACATACATCCAGGTGAAATTTTAAACGAGGAATTTCTTATTCCAATGAATATTTCAGCGTATAAGCTTTCAAAAGATTTGGAAATTCCTCAAACTCGAATTTCTCAAATTATTAAAGGTAATCGCCGTATTACAGCTGATACAGCTTTGCGATTAAGCTCATATTTTGGTAATTCAGCTAAGTTTTGGTTAGGGTTACAAAACGATTATGATATAGAAGCTGAAAATAATATGCAAACTATTGTTTTTGAAAGAATTAAACATAAAAATTTGACACATAGGGTTAATTTTTAGTCTGTTACAACAAGTTTAATCACTTCATTTTTGTCAGCCGTACTAATCCGGTAAAAGTAAATTCCTTGTTTCAAACTCGGAGAATCTTTTTCATTGAGCTTCCAGTGAATCGTATGAATTCCAGGTGATTTGAATGCGCTAACGAGTGTTTCAATTTTTCGTCCGCTTATATCCAAAATGCTTACATCAACTTGTGCAGAAGCAGATAAATAGAACTCTATACGTGTTTCAGAAGTCAGTGGATTTGGGTATGCTTTTGCTTTCAATTGATGCACACCCTGCATTTCTGTAATTCCTGAAATGGGTGTACCATTGATGCGAATATCATCGAACCAGAACTTTTTGCCTGTTAGAGCCATATTTTCAGAAACAATCTGAAATCGATCAACAGCTTTCCAATCGAATAAGTTGCTGGAGTTAAACCAACTTCCATCCCATGAACCTGCATCTTTAAAATTATTTAATGGAATTTTTACCAAATGCCATGTGCCATCGAAAGGTACTACTGTTGTGTTGATAGTAAAATCTCTTCTCCAGGGATGATCATTCGGATCGGAAGTTTTGGTATCCAAAAAACGCAACACTATACTTGAACCGGGCGAATCGGCTTTGAACCAGAAATCGACCGTATAATTTGCAGTCACCAATTTCGTTAAGTCTTTATTTATTTTAAAGTCGAAATCGAGGGCATTGTACTGAGTCTGATCTGTCATATAAATACAGTAATTTCCAGCATATTTATCTACCGAAAACATATCGGTAGTTCCATTGCCCGGTGCAGTACTGCGGATTCCTTCTCCCACAAAATCGGTATAAATATCAAACGGAATGGTATCGGCGCGGAATACATATTGCTTATAAGGCGGTGGAGTAAAACCCATTCCTTCGGCTTGTGGACGGTTGATGTCGTATTCAAATACTTCGTTGGAATTTGGATTGAATATGCCGAATCCTCCCTGATAATCCCACATGGTCCAAGGTATTGATTTTAAGGTTAAATAGCTTGCTACTTCTTTATACCAATTTACTCTATCGGCATTTAAACTTTTCAGTTTATAAACGCCAAATTCTCCACAATAAATTTTCACTCCATTTGTAGTTCCATACGCAACGGCTGCATCGATGGCAGTTTTCAATTTAGCCACGGTTCCATCAGTTTTATAATCCGTTTTCAAGCCATTTTCGACCCAACTTCCTGTTAATGAAGGCGGACAGAAAGGAATTCGCGCAGCGTCGTATGGAAAAGGAACGCCACCCAAATCGATTAACGATGGACTTGCCCAACTGGCTCCCTGATGCGTAAACAGAAAAGGATCGTAAAAGTGAAACGAATAAATCAAATTTGTGTCAGCCAGCTTATTAAGTTTGGTCATGCCGTAAATTCCACCCCAGTCGGCACCTGTAACAATGATGGTGTGTTTTTTATCATACACCCGAATTGAATCAACCACTTTGGCTTGAATAATAGCCCAATCTGTTGCCAGCAATGCATTTGGCTCATTCAGTATCTCATAAAAAAGCGATGTAGTGCGATCTTTGTAATGGCGCGCCATTTGGGGCCATATTTTAATTAAAGGAATTTCTACACTCTTCGCTTTGGCATCTTCCAGCGTGTGATTGTCAATTATCAGATTCAGCTTCAACTCTTCTGTCCAGTCAATAACCTGATCGAGGTAATTGTAAAAAATAGGATCGATGGTATAATTCGGAGCTCCATTAGTCATGTGGTGCAATTCAATGGGCAATCTAATTACATCGCAACCAAGGCTTTTAATGTTCTGCAAATCTTTTTTGGTGTAGTTGGAAAATGGTATCGACTTTGCATTAGCGGCACCAAACCAACCGGTTAGATTTACTCCTTTATTAAATGGGTTTTGAGCCGAAATAACCGAAAAAAAGAAGAGAAAAAACAGGAATAGGATCGATTTAATAATTTTATTCATGATTTTAAAAAAAGTTTTACAAGCTGGAACGAAACAAATATAGTGTAAAAGCTGTAAAGTACAAAATATTGGTTATTTCATTTTTTGAATTGCTATTTATTCAATTAATCACCGTATTTCTCTGCACAGAATGATATTAGATAATTCATTTTCAGATACTTCAATCTTTAAACTTAGTGGGTTTTGGGGTTCTTTTGTGAACGAACGGTCAACGTAGCTAATTTATTTCTAATCCCAACTCTTGTATTCTAAGCATTTGTAATGCGTTCTTATCTTAAATTTATTTATCGGATTAAAAATCCTTATAGTACAACGCCTACCATTTGTACATTTAATCAATTATATATGCGGCTGGACAGGGGTTTTTGTGTGAAATTATAAATACATCTATTTTGAGTTCGGTTTATAAAATGCACGTATGATAGCCATTTTACATATCTATGGCATCAAACGTGCATTTTTTTAGTCAGAACCTATATCCGATTGAGACTTTAGGATAAAGACCAATGGTCTGTTCAAATTTCGAACCTAGTGTTTTAAATGGAATATCAAAACCCGCAGAATATATAAGTTTAGAGCATTCGTACCTATATCCCAATTGAATAAAACCATAATAATTAAAACCATCAAAATCAGTAATTATCTGCGTACCATCATAATTATTATATTCATAATCTTTGAAGTCAGCATAATATGGTGTGAATCCAAAGCCTATTTCGAAATGTGAGTTTTTTTCTCCAGTTAAATAATATATGCTTAAAGGTATTGAAACGGCATTTTTCAATAATTGATTACGCAAAAAACCTATTGGAGAGGTTCTAAAATCAGCATTTTTCCCACCAAACTCATACATCCAGCCGCTATAATTTTGAGATTTTTCAAAGCCATACCCTACTCCAATTTTATATCCAAAATGACTAGTATTCGAGAAACGACTATCAAAAGAGAAACCAATTAAGTTGTGAACGCCCAATAATTCTAAATTTACAGAACGTGGCGTTTGTGCTTTTACCGTTACAATAAGAAAGCACAAAATGAATACAATAAATTTTAGTTTTTCCATTTTTTAATCTGCTATTTTTTTAATTACCATACCTGTATATCCATCATTGTCATTGTCGGTGTAGACATAAGCCATTCCTGAGATAAGTTCGAAATTTTTCATGTTCATTGATGCAGTCATTGATTTTTGCATATAATATAAGAAACTCCCACCATTCCCAGCAAAAATTTCAAAACTAATACCATCACTAGGGAAAACATGATTTAATTCAGGTCCTTTTTCCCATTTCTCAGATGTTGCAATATAAATAAATCTGGTTTCTTGAGATGGAACATCTACCATAAAACCATTTGCTTTTGTACGAGCACTATTAAAAGTAGATATTAATTTCTTAGCTGCAAATTTATATATCATTTCTTGCAAATCAGCATATGAGAAATCCCCCTGTCCTCCCGGATATAAATTCATTCTTTTGTAGGATAATTCGGGACGCTGTTGTTGGGAACCAACGGTCAGCGTAGCTATTTATTTGCAATCCCAACTCTTGTATTCTTAGCATTTGTAATGCGTTCTTTAAAAAAATTTGTTTATCGGATTAAATTACGACAGCTAATTTTGATTATAAATAAATTCACCTACATGCAACGCTCATCTTTTGAACATCTAATCAATTACATATCCGGTTGGAAGGGAGACTTTGCCAAACATTCCACAACAATTATTTTAAGTTGAACTATTACGCAAAAAAGTTAATAATTATTTTAAAATAACAAACATTTATGAAAAATAAATTACTCACTCTCTAAAACATGCGATTTCCTATCTAAAACATGCGATTTTCTATCTTTGAGTTAGGATATACTTCAATCTCAACAAAGACTGGATATAAAGCCGAACGTCCTCCAGCCAGTTAAGGTACCACTAACTTGGGTATTTAAGCGTTTTCAGCAAGTAGAAATAATTTGTTCCTTTTTTTGATGAGATAGTTGGTCGTATAGTTTTTTTCTAATTTATTGTCAATAAGAGCTCGAATTCGTCCACTTTAAGAGTTCTTGTTCTACAAATTGTGCTAATTGTTTTTTGTCGGGTAGTTCGAGTAAGTATTTTGACACAAAGAGCTGCTCATCCATTCCGTTTAAAGCATATTCAACAATTTTTTTCCCCTTTTCAGTGCATAATAAAATTCCAATTGGGTCATTATCATCCGGTCGTTTTACTTCTTCGCGAAAGTATGAAACATACGAATTGAGTTGTGAAAGGTGCTCATGCTTAAACTTATCTATTTTCAGTTCTAAAAGAATATGACATTTTAGAATACGATGGTAAAAAACCAAATCGATAAAAAAATATTCATCATCAATCAAAATTCGCTTTTGTCTTGCTTCAAAACAGAAACCATTACCCAATTCAATTATAAATGCTTGTAAATGATTTAATAATGCCGTTTCAAGTTCTTTTTCTTCTAAAAGTCCTTCGGGTTTTAGTCCTAAAAAATCGAAGAAAAATATCGATTTTATTGCATCTGTTGCTTTCTCGGGTTCAATTTTACTTAGCAGTTGATTATATGCTATTTCAGTGTTTTCTGAAAGTCCTACTCTTTCGAAAGAAAGGGTATTTATTTGCCGTTGCAATTCTTTTACATTAGGGGTAGTTTTGATAATCAATAGTTCAAAAAACCTTCTTTTGTTCACATCCGAAATTTTTATTAATTCGGCAAAATGAGTAAATGATGCTTGTTGAATGAGTGTTAAAAGATATGCATTATTTGTTTCTTGAAAATTCCTATCAATAGTTATCAATTTTTGTTGGCTTTTTTCCAATTCGTCAGTTTCTGACTGACGAATTGAAACTTTCTCTTTATTAGTTTTAAATTCGTCGGGTAACAACTGACGAATTTCAGATAGCAATGAAATATTGTTGTTGATTAGTAATAATTCTTGAAATTGAGGATAAGAATTGTAGAATTGCCGAGATATTTTTAGATTTGTCTCACCTAAGCCCTTAATTTTCAGCTTTTCAGAAAGTTTTTTGAAAAGCTTATCACCATATTTTGCTCTATCTTCGCCATTTTGTTCAAATTCAACAATATAATATCCAATAAGCCAGTTTCGTAAAGTTAGAGTTAAATTTACAGCTTTTACAGCATATTGCTTGAGTCCAACATGCGTTTTTTCGATTGCATTTACAAGTAATTCGAATTTCATAAGATTGAGTCTATTTTTGAACAACTTAAATCTACACAAGGTAGTGACATTGCATTAAAAGCTTTCCATGTTCCGTTTAGGACTTTGCCAAACATTCCACGCTAACCATACCACTTTGAACTATTACGCAACAAAGTTAATAATTATTTTAAAATAACAAACATTTATAAATAATAAAACACACACCCTCTAAAACAACCAATTTCCTATCTTTTAGTTAGGATATACCCACTAACCACACCCTTTTGCGGGTTGGGGGGCTTTTCCCATTTTTATTATGATATTTTTCTATTACTTTTTGATATATATTTTTGTTGCAGGGGCTTTTTGTTTATATTTGTAATAAATAAAATTCAGCATGTATTTATCCAATTATCACAGTCATTGTACGTTTTGCGATGGGCGAAGTTCCATGGAGGATTTCGTTAAATTTGCCATTCCGCACGGCATAAAAAAATATGGTTTTTCGTCGCACGCGCCACTGCCATTCCTCACCAAATGGACTATGCTTGCCGATGATTTTGCCGATTATGAAAAGGAATTTTATCGTTTAAAGTTAAAATACGAAGGGCAGATAGAATTGTATTTGGGTTTAGAAGTTGATTTTATTCATAATTGTTCGGACATTGAAAATGAGTTTTTTAGCGATAAAAAACTGGATTATACCATAGCTTCAATACACTATCTCGATAAAATTTCGGAGAATAACTATTGGTCAATCGATGGTGGATTCAGGGAGTTTGATGCCGGTTTGAATTTGTTTTTTGGAGGTGATATCCGACTTGCCTGTAAACGTTTTTTTGAAATTACCGGTTTAATGCTCGAAAAAGGTGGTTTCGATATTGTGGGGCATTTTGATAAAATTACTTATCATGCCTTGAAATATAAGGATTTCAATGTTACCGATAAATGGTTCGTTGATATGGTAACTGTTTCATTACAATTGGTGAAAAGCAAAGGTATAATACTGGAAATCAACACGAAATCGCTCGCTGAATATGGAATAACTTTTCCGCATGCTGCTTTTTATCCCGTTATCAATGAGTTACAGATACCGATTCATGTAAATTCCGATTGCCATTATCCTAACCATGTGGATGCCGGTTTTAGGCAAACATATATGGAGTTAAAACAAACGGGGTTTAAAACCATGAGACAATTGTTTGATAAGCAATGGGTTGATGTTGAGTTTGATGAAAATGGACTGAAATAATAATGAACTACATTTGCCCCCTAACCCCCTGAAGGGGGAATAAGAAGTTAGAAATGCTATCTACATTTTTTAATTTTTTTAGAAATTCACCTCTTTTTCAACTATATATTCAGGTCTGTCCTTAATTTCATCAAATAGAATTCCGATATATTGTCCTAAAACGCCTACCGTAAGAAGTTGAACTCCTCCAAAAAATACAATTAAAATGATTATAGAACTCCACCCGGAGATGGCATGAGTAAATCCAAAAATTTTACCCAACAAAATCCAGACTCCATAAATAATGCCGATTAAAACAGTTATAAAACCTAATCCTGTAGCCAGTTTCAATGGTTTTTTCGAAAAATAAAGCATGGCCGTAGCAGCAAAATGCAGCATTTTTCGCAAAGGATATTTTGTATCACCGGCAAATCGCGCTTCGCGTTTATATTTAAATGGTACTTGCTTAAAACCTATCCAACTGATAATACCCCGAATATATTTCCCTTTTTCTCTGAATTTTTTAAATTCATCCATTACTTGTCTGTCAATCAGCCGGAAATCGCCCGTGTCGAGTGGGAAATTAATTTCCGAAAGATAATTCATCGAACGATAGAACAGCTTAGCGGTCAGTTTTTTGATAATACTTTCGCCTTTTCTGTTCTCACGTACGCAGTAAACCACGTTGGCTTGCTCGCGCTTGAGCGTTTCAATTAATTCCGGGATTAACTCCGGTGGATCTTGCAAGTCAGCATCAATTATTACAGCCAAATCGCTTGTACAATAATGAATTCCGGCAGTAACTGCCGGCTGATGTCCAAAATTACGTGAAAAATGTAAGATTTTCACCTGTTTATCGTTAGCCGCTATCTTGCTAAGCATCCATGCTGTTTGGTCGGTGCTCCCATCGTTAATATAAATAATCTCACTTTGAAGGGTGCTCAACTCATCAATTACCTTTTTTAATCTTTTGTGCGATTCTTCAATCACTGCCTCTTCATTGAAGCAAGGAACAATAATACTAAGTGTTTGCATTACGGGGCTTAATTTTTAGTTTGAAAAGTGAGTTTTTTATTTAAAAAATACTGAAATATGGCAATAGTAAAAATGGAAATTAATTTTGACACCATACTGTCAATGCCTAAAATATCGATGAACAATGCTAACAATAAAGTGCTAAATACCAATCCAATAAGGGCTATGCCATAAAAAGATAAAAACCGTTGAAGCTTTTTATCAGTAACCCTGAACGTGAAATAACTGTTCAATATAAAATTATGTAATATAGCTGTCGATGAGCTAACTATATTAGAAAGCACATAGTTTACCCCCAACAATTTATGTAAAATATAAAACAAGCCCATATCTAAAATAAGTCCAATAAGCCCAATTAATCCATATTTGATAAATTTGGCCAAATTTGAATTTATATTTTTTTCAAAGTAATTTGAATTCATTGAATTGGATGTTGATTAATAGGATTTTGCTTTAATAATCACACAAAGTTATAAAAAGAGACGACACAACCATAGTTTTAAATAAAAAAACGCCTTAATAATTTCTTATTAAAGCGTTTTGTAAGTTTTAAGAGGCTTAAAATCAAAAGAATGATCTACATTATTATTTATTTTGTTCCTTTGCCCAACTATCTTTCAATGAAACAGTGCGATTGAAAATTAATTTTTCAGCACTTGAATCCGGGTCAACATTGAAGTAACCAATTCGCTGAAACTGAAAGTGATCCAATGCTTTAGCTTTGGCTAGCGAAGGTTCAACATAGCAATTTGTAAGCACTTTTAACGAATCCGGATTCAATAAATCTCTAAAATCTCGTTCATCTGCCGAAGGATTTTCAATACTAAACAAACGGTCGTAAATGCGCACTTCGGCTTTTACAGCGTGCGATGCTGAAACCCAGTGTAATGTTCCTTTCACCTTGCGGCTCGCTTCGGGCATTCCACTTTTTGTTAATTCATCGTATTCGCAGTAAATTTCTTCTATCAGACCATTTTCATTTTTTTTGCAGCCGGTGCATTTTACTATAAACGCGCTTTTCAGTCGAACTTCTTGTCCCGGAGTCATACGAAAGAATTTCTTAGGAGCATCTTCCATAAAGTCTTCACGTTCAATATATAGCTCGCGTGTAAAAGGGATTTCGCGTGTTCCTGCCGATTCATCTTCGGGATTATTTCCTGTTTCCATCATTTCCACTTTTCCTTCGGGATAATTGGTAACAATTAGTTTTACAGGATTCAGAACGGCATTTACACGCGTAGCAGTTTTATTTAAATTCTCGCGTACGGCATGTTCCAATAAACCTACATCGTTTTGAGCCTCAAACTTTGTATAACCAATTTTGTCGATAAAGCTGTGTATGGCTTCGGGCGAATAGCCTCTACGGCGTAAACCACAAATAGTTGGCATACGTGGATCGTCCCAGCCACTTACCAAACCTTCTTGCACCAATTGAAGCATTTTGCGCTTACTCATCACGGTATATGTCAAATTCAAACGATTGAATTCTATTTGTCTCGGACGATAATCAGAATCCTTGAATTGATCGATAAACCAATCATATAGAGGGCGATGCACTTCAAACTCCAAGGTACATAATGAATGAGTTACACCTTCGAAATAATCCGATTGTCCGTGAGCGTAATCGTACATTGGATAGGCTTTCCAAGTCCATCCCGTGCGGTGATGCGGATGCGAAGTAATAACACGATACATCAAGGGGTCACGAAAGTGCATATTGGGCGAAGCCATATCAATTTTTGCACGTAAAACCATGGCACCTTCGGCAATTTCGCCGGTGTTCATTTTTTTGAAAAGTTCCAGATTTTCTGCTATTGGTCGGTTACGATACGGACTTTCGGTTCCTGCAACTGTTGGTGTGCCTTTTTGTTTGGCAATAGTTTCGGCCGACTGCTCATCGATATATGCTTTTCCTTGCTGAATCAAGTCAATAGACAAATCCCATAATTGCTGGAAATAATCAGAAGCATAATACACGTTTTCCCATTGGTAACCAAGCCATTGAATGTCATTCTGAATTGAATCAACATATTCAACATCCTCTTTTACCGGATTAGTATCATCGAAACGAAGGTTACAAATACCACCATAGTTGCGTGCAATTCCAAAATCAAGACAAATAGCTTTGGCATGACCAATATGCAGATAACCATTAGGTTCCGGAGGAAAACGAGTTTGAATTCTACCATCGTTTTTTTTGTCCTTCAAATCTTGCTCTACAAAAGCTTCTATAAAATTCAAGCTTTTTTTTGCTGCTTCTTCGTTATTCGTTTCCATGCTTTTCGTGTTTCGTGTTCCGTGTTCCGTGTTTCGTTTTTCAAAAATTTGGTCTTAATGCCCCCATTTAGGGGTTGGGGGTCTTCGTGT
This sequence comes from Paludibacter jiangxiensis, assembly GCA_945870155.1. Lineage (GTDB taxonomy): Bacteria > Bacteroidota > Bacteroidia > Bacteroidales > Paludibacteraceae > Paludibacter > Paludibacter jiangxiensis_A. The sequence continues at coordinate 19,203 of CAMBSB010000012.1, forward strand.
TCAGTGTTTCCCAATAAAAATCAATTAACCAATCACCCAATTAACAAATTAACAAATGAACCAATTAACTAACTAACCAATTAACCAATCTACCGATGAACCAATTATTCAAAATACCCTTTAATAATTCCCCTAGGTGAGTTTTTTACAAACAAAAGAATTTCATCTCTTTCTTTTGTTGCCGGAAGTTCGGCTGTAATGCGTTCAACGGCATGTGTTGTATTCATTCCCGATTGGTATAAATATCTGTAAACATCCTGTATTTCACGTATTTGCTCGTTGGTATATCCACGACGACGCAAACCGATTGAATTAATCCCTGCATAAGATAAAGGATCGCGTCCGGCAGTTACAAATGGAGGTACATCTTTGGAAACCCTGGAGCCACCTTGTATCATAACATGTGAGCCAATGCGTGTAAATTGATGTACCAGCACGGCACCACTTAAAATAGCATAATCTTCAACCACAACTTCTCCGGCTAACTGAGTAGCATTCGACATAATTACATTGTTACCAACCACACAATCGTGAGCCACATGGCAGTAAGCCATAATTAAACAGTTGTTTCCAATCACAGTTTTGCCTTTGGCAGCAGTACCTCTGTTTAATGTGACACATTCTCTGATAGTTGTGTTATCGCCAATTATTAACAATGTGTCTTCTCCCTGAAACTTTAAATCCTGAGGAACAGCTCCAATAACAGCACCGGGAAAGATATTACAATTTTTTCCAATTCTTACTCCTTCAAAAATTGTAACATTAGGTCCAATGCGTGTTCCATCGCCAATTTCTACGTTTTTGTCAATGGTAACAAAAGGTTCAATTACTACTGTTGGGGCAATTTTTGCACTGGGATGAATGTAGGCTAAAGGCTGTTTCATTTTATTGTTTTTTTGCACATAAACTCCCTGAATTGGGAATGAAGTACATGTTTTTTAATTAGAATTAAACTATCAATATCAGTTGTTGAAATTTTGTTATTTGTTTTTTACAATTTGCGCCATAAATTCAGCTTCAGCCACAACTTTACCTCCTACGAAAGCATGACCTTTCATAATTGCACAGCCTCTACGCATGGGTTCGGGCATCTCAAGATGAAAAATTACCGTATCACCCGGTACAACTTTTTGTCTGAATTTTACATTGTCAATTTTCAAAAAATAGGTAGAGTATTTTTCAGCATCTTCCAATCCGTGCAATACCAGAAGGCCACCTGTTTGAGCCATAGCTTCTACCAGAAGTACACCCGGCATAACAGGTTCATCGGGAAAATGACCCATAAAAAATGTTTCGTTTACTGTAACATTTTTTACACCAATTATCACATTATCATGTTTTTCTATCACTTTGTCGACCATTAAAAATGGCCAACGATGTGGTAATAACTTGCGTATAGCATTTACATCCAAAACAGGAGCTACAGTGTCGTCATAATAAGGCGATTGAATTTCTTGCTTTTTCAGTTCTTTCCTGATTATTTTAGCTAAATCAGTATTTATTTTATGGCCGGGATAACGTGCAATGACCTTACCTTTAATAGGTTTGCCTATCAGCGATAAGTCGCCAATCACATCAAGAAGTTTATGTCGGGCAGGTTCGTTTTCAAAATTTAGCGCACCACTTAAATAGCCCGGTTTGGTTGCATCAATGCTGGTTTGGTGAAGTTTTTGGGCTAGAATATCCATGTTTTCCTGTGGCATAATTTCATCATAAATCACCACAGCATTTTTCAAATCACCACCTTTAATCAGATTCATGTTTATCAATGGCTCAATTTCCCGAACAAAAACAAAAGTTCGAGCTGAAGCTATTTCGGTAGCAAAATCAGCTAAATCGTCGAGCGATGCGAATTGATTGCCTAAAACAGGTGATTTAAAACCAATATGAACATCAACGCTAAAGGTATCGTCGGGTAAAATGGTAATTTTCGCTCCCGTTTCGGGAATACTATATTCAATTTTTTTGCGAACAATAAAATAATCTTTTTCGGCACTTTGCATTTCGATACCTACTTCCTGAATTTTTTCTACATAAAACTTGGCACTTCCGTCTAATATTGGGAATTCAGGAGCATTAACTTCTAACATACAATTATCAATGCCAAAAGCATAAAGTGTTGCTAAAGCATGTTCAACAGTACTTACTTGAATATCACCTTTTTGTAATACTGTACCTCGCATGGTATGTGTTACGTTTTCAGCCAAAGCGTCAATTAGGGGATTTTCATCTAAGTCAACGCGTTTAATTTTTATTCCGTGGTTTTGTGGTGCGGGAACAAAGGTGAGTGTAATATCTAAACCTGTATGTAAACCTTTACCTTGTAATGAGAAAGATTGTTTAATTGTTTTTTGTTTGGACATGCTTAGTTAGTAACTATTAGATATATAATTATTTATACTTCAATTTGTTGTTAGAAATGAATTATTTGTTTTGTAAAACACGCTCCATTTCTGTTATTTTGCGTTGTAGCTCAAATACCATTTTTTGTAAATCGGGTAAAGTTTTAAAAGCAATTGACGAACGTTGGTATGACCTTAAATTAAAAGCAGGACTTCCCATATACATTTGATTTGGTTCTTTAATTGAATTTGCAAGGCCACATTGTGCTCCGAAAATAGTCCCATCAGCAATTTGCAAATGGCCTGCTATTCCAACCTGTCCGGCAAGAATACAATTTTGACCAATTTTTGTAGAGCCCGATATGCCTGTTTGCGAGGCAATTACTGTATTTTCTCCAATTTCACAATTATGTGCAACCTGTACCAGGTTATCAATTTTTACACCTTTTCTAATTATTGTACTACCTAAAGTTGCTCTATCAACAATTGAATTTGATCCAATTTCAACATTATCTTCAAGTACCACATTTCCCATTTGAGGAATTTTTTTGTACACGCCATCAACCGAAGGTGCAAACCCAAAACCATCCGATCCTATCACTACGCCCGAATGTAGGGTACAATTGTTACCAATTTTACAATCGTGATAAATGGAAACGCCGGCAAAAAGTAAAACATTGTCTCCAATTTCTGTGTTTTCTTCAATGCTGCAATGTGTGTGAATAATGGCATTATTCCCAATTTTTACACCATCGGCAATATTGACAAAAGGAGCAATATAAGCGTTTTCACCTATAGTGGCAGTTTTGGATATATTGGATAATGAGGATATTCCTGTTTTTTTTGGTTTCGCATTTTCAACAACCGATAGCAATAAAGCCAAGGATTGATAAGCATTTTCTACACGTATTAAGGTAGCTTTTACTTCACGTTCGGCTACAAAATCTTTGTTTACAAGTATGATACTTGCATTACTGTCGTAAATATACTGGTTATATTTAGGATTCGATAAAAAACTTAGTGTTCCCGAAACGCCTTCTTCAATTTTCGAAAAATTACTTACTTTTGCTAAAGGATCGCCTTCAACTTCTCCTTGTATAAAACCAGCAATTTGTTGAGCAGTAAACTCCATATCTTAAAAATTTGGGTGCAAAAGTACTAATAAATATCCGAAATGGGAAAAACTTGGCTTATTGTGTCGTTAAAAATACAATTTAGAATTTCTTTAAATTTTATTGAAATTGAAAAATCAATGAAATATCCAATTTATATATCAGATTAACAGCACAATAGTTGGTTAAATGAGTTGATTGCAATAAAATTCAAATTGATAAATTCAAACTTGTTTTTTAGATTTTTTAAATAAAGTAATTTAACTCAATTTTTAAATTGAAATAATATCTTATTCAATATTTATTTTCAATTAAATTCGATAATAACAAAAAAAATGTTTTTCAACTTTTTTGGTTAATACCTGTACATTAAGCATATCAGATGCTTGGGCAATATCTTTTATCGTCCCGTCCTTAAAAAGGATATTAATGCTGTCATCTTCAGGTTTGTAGGTGTCTGTGCTTACCACTTCATCGCCCATAAAATACTGCGCATCCTTTGCATTAACGTTAAAATGTTGCATGTATTGTTTAAGATATTGTTTTTTTATTTTTTCATTTGTAGGTTCTGTCTGAATTTCAACTTTATATAACCTTCTGTTAGTGAAATCTTTACTTAGTGTTGAAAGTACTATATCGGGGTGATTTCCCCATACTTTTATAGCACACACTAAATCTGAATCATCAAGCATGGCAAAATTTTCCAACGATTCATTCGAATCAGTCATAATGTGTTTGTTAACTTTGGCATAAAGAAAATAGCTAAGAGCGGGAGAAGCAAAAAGTGCTTCGCCTTTTGCAGCTAATTCTTTGGCACGTTTAAGAATATTTACCAGCATTTTTTCGGCCGCCACCGATGTTTTATGCAAATAAACCTGCCAATACATTAATCGGCGCGCAACCAAGAATTTTTCGATTGAATAAATTCCTTTCGCATCCACAACTAATTGGTCGTTATTTATGTTTAACATTTTTATGATCCTTGCAGCTCCAATTATGCCTTCGCTAACACCCGAGAAAAAACTATCGCGACTCAAATAATCCAATCTATCCATATCTAACTGACCGGAAACTAATTGGTGTAAAAATTTCTTTGGGTACTTATTTGTAAATATGTCTATTGCAATTTCTAATTTTCCTTCAAATTCTACATTTAGTTTATGCATCATCAACAAAGATATTTCTTCATGACTTATGCCACTAACCAAACTGTGTTCCAAAGCATGTGAAAATGGACCATGCCCTATGTCATGTAGCAATATGCAAGAACGCACAGCTTCGGCTTCAATAGGCGTTATATCATGCCCTTGTTGCCGAAGTTGTGTAATTGCTTCCCCCATTAGATGCATTGCACCCAAAGAATGTTGCATGCGTGTGTGTTGTGCACCCGGATAAACATAGGATGATAGACCTAACTGTTTGATTCTGTGAAGTCTTTGAAAATATGGATGTTGAATAATGTCGTAAATAAAATCATTCGGGATATTTATAAACCCAAAAACAGGGTCGTTGATAATTTTACGTTTGTTTGGTTTTTTCATTATTAAAAAAATTGTAAATGAATTAAATCAATGCAAAATAACAATTTATTTTCCAAAACCGATACTTTTTTTGAATAAAACTTATAATAGGCCTATTGTTAACAATATGACTTACAAAAATGAGATTAATCTGCAAGTAATTATATATCCCGGCAAAAATATTTTTATATTAAATAAGCTTGTATTTAAATTCTTGTTGTATCTTTGCTGTGTGTTATTGTATAAAATATAAGGAATTATTTTTTTTTATTTCGCTATCAAAGAACCTTCCCAACACTTAAGTGTTATGTTAAATCACGAAAATCATGTCATGTTAGGGAATTTGCAAGATTAATTGATTGAAATTATATTTTAATCAATGCGGTTTTATATAAAAATTTGATAAATAAAGCACTTAAAATACAAGTTATTTTCTTGAACAAAAAACAATATCAACAATCAAAGATTTTAATGGAACTTTAATTATAAACTTAAATTTGTAACTCAAATTATCATTTTCAAAATAATATAAATGAATAAGATAGCTATTTTTTTTCTTTTATCTGTACTATTATCATTTTCGGTAAATGCGCAACTTTGCAAACGTAATGTAGTTGATTGTAAGGGTATTTGTGGCAGGATGACAGATGCCGATGCTGATGGAATATGTGATTTTTCGCCCCGTTCAGCTGATAGTCCAATTCCAGTAACAATTCAAAATGAAGTAAATACCGATACAACAGGCCAAACTGAACAAAGCACAGAAACTGCCATTGATCAAACTAATGACCATAAAAAATTAAATGCTGAGGAAGTAACAATTAATTCAAAAACGATTGATAAGCAGACAAATAAACTTGAAAAACAAGATTTGAATAATAAAAAACCTGCTGATTTGGTTAATGAAACTGAAGCAATAGATTCAACTGCTGAATTGGACGAATGGGGAGATGCTATAGAAAAAGTTAAAACAACAGCTCCTGTAATAACTACCGAAAATAGCTCAGTTTATCCTTTGATAGAGATTAGCGCGTTGACTTTGGTTTTGTATTTAATAACATGGCTATTGGCTAAGTTTAAAGTTTTCAAAATAAGTGTACATCGAAAAATTTGGAATACAGTTCTATTGATTACCTTCCTGATGTCTGGTATTTTAGGACTTATTTTAGTATTTCAAATAAACTATAATATACTCGATGATTGGTATATGACATTCCTGGAGTTGCATGTAGATTTTGGAATTTCAATGGCATTAATATCAATTTTTCATGTTTTGTGGCATACCAAATACTTTCTTACAATGTTCAAAAAGCGTAAAAGTGTAAATTAATTTTCTTAATTTTAAAAAAAAGAACTAATGTGCTTTTTCTAATTTCATGTTTTTGTTTCCTTATTTTAGATCAAAGTATTGTGCTTACAATTAAATACTTATGCTTGTTTTCGATACATAAAGTCCAAAATAAGCCTTATAATTAACATATATAGACAATATAATACAATTGCAACTGTCAATAAGTCAATAGATTAAAACTTTTGTGTAATATTTTTTGTTTATAATTTTCAACTTTAAAAAAAAATATGTATTTTCGAACTCAAGTTTCAAAAAATAAACTCCGAATAATCTGTTAAATATAAGACTCAAAATGAAATCCATACTGATAATTGAAGATGATCTTACTTTTAACCGAATGTTAAAAGCATGGTTTGCAAAAAAGGAATATAATGTAGATTCAGCATTAACTGCATCGGCAGCTCGTAAAAAAATTGTTGAAATGCAACCTGAAATAGTTATATGCGATTTGCGATTGCCCGATGGTAATGGGGTTACAATTTTGAAATGGATTAAACAAAGATATCCCGAAATAGTAGTGATAATGATGACCGGATATGCCGATATTCAAACTGCTGTAAGTTCGATAAAAGCAGGTGCATTTGATTATATTTCAAAACCATTTAACCCTGAAGAGTTATTTCACAAAATCAATGAGTCTTTAATGCAGATTGAAGCAAGACCTGTACAAAAGATAAAAAGCACGCTATTATTGCCTGATTCGAATGAATATTTTAAAGGCACTTCCGATACATTTAAAAAGCTTTACGAGTTTGTGAATTTGGTTGCCCCAACTAAGCTATCTGTTTTAATTAGAGGTGAAAGTGGTGTTGGTAAAGAGCATATTGCGCGGATGATACATGATAATAGCGAATGTGCCAATGGACCTTTTATTGCTGTAGATTGTGGAATTATATCAAAAGAATTGGCTTCGAGCGATTTTTTTGGACATATTAAAGGCGCATTTACTGGTGCAATAAATAATAAAACAGGCTATTTTCTGAGTGCAGATAAAGGTACTTTGTTTTTGGATGAAATTGGAAACTTGCCGGTTAATATTCAAATTCATTTGTTGCGAGTTTTACAGGAAAAGAAAGTAAAACCAGTTGGGTCTGAAAAAGAATATGATGTTGATATCAGAATTATCTCTGCTACAAACGAAGACATAAACTTTGCTGTAAATAATGGATATTTCAGAACAGATTTGTATCATAGAATCAATGAATTTACCCTTGAAATACCTGCTCTACGTGAAAGTATTGAAGATTTACCGGCATATTTACGTCATTTTTTAAAGCTTTCGAATAAATTTTTAAACAAAAATGTTAAGGATTACACACCCGAAGCAATGAGTATTCTTACCAAATACGATTGGCCCGGCAATATTCGTGAGTTAAAAAACATTATAAACAGACTTACTTTGATATCGAAAGGCGATTATATTACTGCCGACATCATTCCAGAACATTTTAAAAAAACAACTCATTTTGAAAATCCTGAAACTTTTGATGTTGATGAGAAGAAAAAAATTGAGGATGCTCTGCACATTGCCGAAAATAATGTTTTAAAAGCTTCCAGTATTTTAGGAATTGACACAAAAACTCTTTATATAAAATTGAAACTATACGGTATAAGTCATGATTAACAGAAAATTTTTTGGTAACATTAAATTTATCGTGCTCATAGGTTATTCAATTTTGTTTATTCTCACCATTTTTGGCGTTGCACAAATTTATCGTGAGTTGGTTAAATTATCTAACCAACAAAACCCTTATGAAAACCACAAAGAACTTACTCTCATAAGTAATGCACTGGTTTCTATGTATGAATTAGAAGGGGTTAGTAAAGTTATGCTGTCGGATAATTTTGATAGTACCAAAGTAAATCAGCTTTATAACAAGTTGAATAGTAAGGTAATGTTATGTATTGACTCACTTCAAACAAGCACTTCCGATAAAATATTACATTCGAATATTGATACTATTAAAATTCTCCTGACCGAAAAGGATTTGAATTTCAGAAGTATGATCATTCTTTTGGACTCAATTAAGGATTTGCCCTATTCCGAAAAGATTTTAACCACTGTTCTTTCTCGTAAAGATATTAGCAATTTAAATAAATTAATCAAAGAACGAACTGAAACAAAAACCGATACAAGTTTTTTGAAAAAGGAGAAAAAAGGATTTTTTGAACGTGTAAAACAAGTATTTATTGCTCAAGCAGATTCTACTCAAGTAATCTCAAAACAAAATTCCAATACAAAGGACTCAACATATTTTGCTCCGGTAAGTTTGATTAACGACACTGTTATTCAATACTTAAATAACATTAGCAAAAAGAACGACAAAAAGAAGATAATGTATTTGCATGGAATACATTTGCGTCAGAATGAAATGTTATATTATGACGAACTCCTTACCAGTCAGATTAATAGCATTCTGCTCCGTCTTGAAATAAAACAAAGAGAGTTGGCAAGTATCCTCCTGATTAAAAAAGATAAAACGATAAAAGATTCATTTAACTTTATGTCTGTTATCGCCCTCCTAGCTCTTTTTACATTGGTCGTTTTCATAATTTACACCTTGCTTTTAATCAATCGAAGCCAGCAATATAGAATTCAGCTTGAAATTAGCAAAAAACATGCTGAAGATTTAATGAAAAGTCGTGAGCGCCTGCTACTTATGATTTCGCACGATATTAAATCACCATTAAGTTCAATTTTTGGACATATTGAATTGCTACGTCAGGATCAATTAACCGAAGATGAAAAAAATTATATAGCTAGTATAAAAAATGCATCCGATCATATTTTAGGATTGGTAAACAAATTACTTGATTATCATATACTCGAACAAGGAAGATCTGAAGTAAATATGCTTGCATTTTCGCCTTACACACTGATGGATGATATTTATAATAGCTTTCTTCCATTAGTGCAAAGTAAAGGTTTGAAATTAGTAAATGAGAATAATATTAACCCAAACGATATTTTCGAATGCGATCCATTTATTCTCAAACAAATAGCTAATAATCTAATATCCAATGCTATAAAGTTTACAGCCAAAGGCTCTATTTATATAACATCCTTGGTTGACTATAAAACCAATATGCTCCATTTCAAAATAAGAGATACAGGAGTAGGAATAAAAGATGAAGATAAAAACAAAATTTTTGAAGAGTTTAGAAGAGCCGGATCAAAACAATCGCAACAAGTGACAGAGGGTTATGGCTTGGGTTTGGCCATAACGAATAAGCTGATAAAGCTTGTTGGTGGAAAACTTCTTTTCGAGTCGGATTATGGTAAAGGAACGGAATTTCAAGTAGCAATTCCATTGACCATACCAAGTCAATTTGACTTAAGTGAAACAATAGATCCAACTGACGAAAACTTAAAGAAAATTGCATCGAAAATATTGTTTATTGATGATGATTTGGTATTGCTGAATGTTTTCAAAAAGCTACTTCAAAAAGATGGGTCGGAAGTTACAACATGTGATAATCCGGAAAAAGTGATTGATTTAATTCGAGAAGTAAATTTCGATATTATTTTTACCGACATACAAATGCCTAACCTTAACGGGTTTGAATTGGTAAAGAAAATCAGAAATTTGGGTTTGAGTCATTACGAAAAATTGCCAATAATTGCCCTTTCAGGAAGAATGGATATTTCTATAGAAAATTTTAAACTAGCAGGTTTTACAAGTTTTTTATCCAAACCAACCCCATACAAAGAACTTGAATTGGCTATTATTAAATATGTTACACATAAAACCGATGAGGTAGTTGTAACTGAAAGTGAAATAAATAAGCAAAGTAATCTTTATTCACTTATTGAGTATTTGGATGATGATAGCGATACTGCCATCGATATTTTAAATGTATTTGTTGCAGAAAATAAAATTAAACTTGTTGAATTTGAAGAATCGCTTCAAAAAAGAGATTGGGCTGCCATAAAGTGGACGGCGCATAAATTGTTGCCACTTATGCGGATGATAGAAGCGAATGAAATTGTTTCAATTTTAGAGAGTATTGAAGGTGGTACTACCAACAAAGAACAAGTGGTTTTACTCATACAGATGGTGAAAATTAAAAATGAAGAGGTTCAAAATTTTATTGATTTAAAGTTTAAAGCCTTTTCTGAAAATCCGGATCTAAACAATTAATTCTTGTTGGAGTAATAGTATTGTTTTGAAATTAAGAAGATTATAATTTCTGAACAATATAATTTTAGTGTAAATATTTGCACAAAACAATAAGCTTCATACATAGAGATTAAAATGAACTATATAATAATATCTTTGTTTTATAGGTTTAAAACAATAAAAATAAATTTTAATGAGTACAGATAACTGGACAACAAATAATATCCCTTCACTTGTAGGTAAAACGATTATCGTTACAGGCGGTAACAGTGGTTTGGGCTTTCAATCGGTTAAAGCTTATGCCGAAAAAGGTGCAAAAGTTATTTTAGCATGCCGCTCTGCCGAAAAGGGTTCAAATGCTAAATTTGCCATTTTAAGAACAATTCCGAACGCGGATATTGACTTAATGGAACTTGATTTGATGAGTTTAGAATCAATAAAGAGTTTTGCGAATAATTTTAAAACCAAATATCAAAGTTTGGACATTTTGCTCAACAATGCTGGAATAATGATGACTCCCTACAGTCTAACAATCGATGGTATTGAAAGTCAGCAAGGTACAAATCATTTTGGACATTTTGCCCTAACAGGTTTACTTCTTGAAGTACTAAAAAACACGCCCAAGTCCAGGGTAGTAAATGTTAGCAGCATGGCGCACCGTCAGGGAATTTTTAATGCCGACAATTTGCTTTTCGAGGGAGGACTTGGTTATTCTCCAATGAAAGCTTATGGACTTTCAAAGTTGGAAAATTTATTATTTACGTATGAATTGCAAAGATATTTCGAGAAAAATAAAATTGATTGTATGGCTGTAGTAGCTCATCCTGGTGTTTCGGACACGAATTTGTTTAGTCATATTGGAGGAAAATTTTTGCAGACAATTATGAAACCCTTGTTTAGTTTTATGGTGCAAGCTGCCGAAATGGGCGCATTGCCACAATTACGTGCCTCAGTAGATGCAACTGCAAAGGGAGGAGACTATTATGGACCAAACGGACGAAATGAAATGAAAGGATATCCGGTAATTGTACAACCAAAAATAGCTGCTAAAAGTGTTCAAGATGCACAAAAACTTTGGGAAGTTTCTGAGAAAATTACAGGAGTAAAATTCTAAATTTTTTAAATTGAAATCAAAATTCAAAGGGGGTATTGACATTTTTTGTTAAACCCCCTTTTTTTTAGTACTGATTGCTCAAAAAATTATTCTAATTTCAGTATTTATAATTTTTCAATAGAGTAGGTGGTTTTTTAAAAAATAAGTTTAACTTTGCCTTTCTTAAAAATGGGTATTAATGATATTTTTATATTTTGTTTATTTTGCCAAGTAAACAAACAATGTAAATATAAAAATTTAATCAATACCAATCAATTAAGTGTTAATGAAGATATTTGTGTTATCAATAAATTCAAATAACTATCACAATATCAACTAATAAATATATTATAATGCCACAATTTTAAAAATGAAAATATATACAAAAACAGGAGATGATGGAAAAACCGGTTTAATAGGTGGTACCAGAGTCCCAAAAAATGACAATAGAATTGAAGCCTATGGTACTGTTGACGAGTTAAATTCCTTTTTAGGTTTACTTGCATCCTATGAATTATTAAAAACGGAAAACTATTTTTTAGAAAAAATTCAACATCGCTTGTTTGCCATTGGTTCATATTTAGCTACCGATACCACCAAAATTGGTGTAAATGAAGCTTCAATCATTCACAAAAATGATATTTTTGAAATAGAGAACGAAATAGATAAATTAAATAAAAATTTACCAACATTAACAAATTTTATTTTGCCAGGAGGGTCTATTGAAGGTTCTATGTGTCATATTTGTCGTACTGTTTCACGCAGAGCAGAACGGAGAATATTAAGTCTGACTGATGTTTATATAATTGATATAGAGATTGTTAAATACATGAATAGATTGTCTGACTACTTTTTTGTATTGTCAAGGTACATAACATTGAGTGGGGGATATAAAGAAATTATTTGGAAACAGACGTTTTAATAAAAAAAATTCCTATTTTTGCAGAAAATTTAGACCTATTTTTATAAACCATAATTTTAAAATTGAGTTGATTATGTATTGGACATTAGAATTAGCTTCGAAAATAGAAGATGCACCTTGGCCGGCTACCAAAGATGAATTAATTGATTATGCCATGCGCTCGGGAGCCCCGCTGGAAGTTATAGAAAACTTGCAGGAAATAGAGGATGAAGGTGAAATTTATGAATGTATTGAAGATATTTGGCCAGATTATCCAAGTAAAGAAGATTTTTTCTTTAATGAAGAAGAGTATTAACTACTTTTTGGAATTCTCGATAGTATTCAAGGATAAATGCATGCAAATAATATAATTTAACGCAGAAATTCTTTTTCAAAACAATTTTTTGTGCATTTTTCAGTTTGAATAAATACACAATTTGCATAACAAGCATTTAAAAGAATTGTGCATGCAATCGTTTCAAAAATTCCTATGATAAAAAATGTAATAGTTTTTTTGTTTTTATTGGTGTTTGTTCCATCTGTTTATTCGCAATTTGATGCTCAAATAAGCCAATATATGTTACATCAATCAGCCTATAATCCTGCAGCGGTAGGACAAAGTAAAATGATAGATGTAATTGGACAACATAGATTGCAATGGATAGGAATGCCTGGTGCAGGAACTACTACGAATTTCAGTATTAACTCACCCATTAAAATAAAAAAGCAATTGCACGGCGTTGGTTTAAGATTTTTGGATGATAGATTTGGAGGTTTTAGAAATCAGGCTTTAAATTTGCAATACGCCTATAAAAAACTATTGCGTTTTGGAGACTTGAGCTTTGGAGCAGATATTGGATTTGTAAGTGTTGGTTTTTCGGGTGATAGTGTTGCACAACATAAAATTACATTAGGTGAATATCACAATCAAATGACTACGGATCCTGAAATACCACAAGTAGCAGTACAAGGTATGGCGATGGATTTAAATATTGGCGTAATGTATTCAAGTAAAGCTTGGTATGCAGGAGCTTCTATTAAGCATTTAAATAATCCTTTAATAAATTGGGATAAGAATGAATTTACTGTGCCGAGTACAGTTTATTTGACAGGAGGATTCAATTATTATTTGCCAAATCCAGCTTATATAATGAAGCCCAGCGCATTAATAAAAACGGATTTTAAGAACTCACAGATAGATTTATCAGCCCTTCTTGAATATAATAATGAAATTTGGGGTGGAATGTCGTATAGATTAAACAATTCAGTGGTTTTAATGGCTGGTATGAACATAACGGGAGGTTTGTCATTATCATATTCGTTTGATATTTCCAATAATAGATTGATTACATCAAATTATGGTTCACACGAAGTTTTATTGATCTATAGTTTCGAATATGTTTTTTCAAGAAAAAAAACCAAATGTAAATGTATTAGACATTTGTAACAATATAATTTTCACAAATTGCTTTTATCAATATATCACATTTATTACTGTTTCAAAAAAATAATTCAAAATAATGAAAAAAAATCTGACAATCATTGCGCTTATTTTGTTGATAATTATTGCAGGTAAGCCGGTAGGCGAATTAAAAGGTGTTTTGAATAAGTCTATCAAAAAGAATGGCTTTCAAGAAAATAATCCTTTAGGCATGGTGTTTATCAAACGCGGTGCATTTATGATGGGTCCTAACGACCAATCGGCTTTAGGTACTGCTAGCGATAAACCTATTAATATTACTGTAGATGCATTTTGGATGGATGATACAGAAATCACTAACGACGAATACAGACAATTTGTAAATTGGGTTCGCGATTCAATAGCCATGCGTATGTTAATTAAAGGCAACGTTGCAGGATACGAAAAGCTTACAACATACAATGATAAAAATAATCCCATTTCTAATTTAACCCCCGAAGAGCTTGAGAAAGTACCATTAAATTGGCGTGCAAACATAGCTTGGAATTCAAAGGATGATTCCATCAAGGATATACTTGGTAGAATGTATTATAACAATGAAAACGATTTGGGTGGAAAAAAACAAATGGATCCACGTAAACTTACCTATAAGTATCAATGGTTGAATTATGATCAAGCTGCTTTGCCTCAAAATAAATACAATGTAAATACAGGAGGTTATCCGCCAAATGCAAGAGCCAGAGTAGATTCATCCTATGTTGATGAAAATGGTGTAATTATTCATAAAACTATCGAACGTCGTCTAAAATCACGTAAAGATCTGATTTCTTCGAAAATAGTAAATGTTTATCCGGATACCATTATGTGGCTTCGCGATTTTCAATACTCATACAATGACCCTAAAATGCGCATGTATTTTTCGCATCCGGGATATGCAAATTACCCTGTAGTTGGAGTAACTTGGGAGCAAGCACAAGCATTTTGCAACTGGAGAACAAACTTGTTTAATAGCGCTAATACCATTGAAGGACAAGACTACCGATTGCCAACTGAAGCAGAATGGGAATATGCAGCACGTGGTGGTAAACGATTAGGACTTTATCCATGGGGTGGAAATTATGTTAGAAACAATAGTGGATGCTTCTTAGCTAATTTTAAGCCAATGCGTGGTAGTTATACAGATGATGCAGGTGCAACTACGATGAAAGTAGCTTCTTTTGAACCAAACAATTATGGTTTATATGATATGGCAGGAAATGTATCCGAATGGACTTCAACAGCTTATGCCAATTCAACGAATACACTTGTATCTGATATGAATGCAAGTTTTCAATATAACGCAAAAAACGATGATCCGGATGTTTTAAAACGTAAAGTAGTTAAAGGTGGATCTTGGAAAGATATTGCCTACTACCTTCAATGTGGTGTAAAAACCTATGAATACCAGTACGAAAGCAGGCCTTATATTGGTTTTAGATGTGTTAGGTCATATAGTGGCGAATAAAAATTAATACCTAATTTACTTTTAATAAATCTTATTTATGGGAGTTAAAACAAAATTTGATATATGGTGGAACAAACCCGCAGTAAAACGCTGGTATGGTGTTCTTTATAGCCTGGGTGCAGCTGTTGTAATTATTGGGGCATTGTTTAAAATACTTCATTTACCTTTTGCTAGCGAGGTGCTTACAGTGGGTATGTTAACAGAAGCTACATTGTTTGCTTTCTCTGCATTTGATAAACCACACAAAGAATATGATTGGGATAATGTGTTTGATTTTGATGGAAAACCAATAGCATTAGAGTCGTCCAATTTTTCGGCTCCTGTAAGTCAAAGTAGAGGGTTAAATTTAAATTATAACGAGTCAATAAGCGATGATGACGTGCGAAAACTAACCGAAGGAATTAAAAAACTTTCGAATACTGCCGATCAGTTATCTAACTTAAATACTGTTGTAAATTCAACCGAAACTTTAGTGAAAAACATGAATTCTGCTTCGGAAGCAACTAGTAAGTTTGTTTATAGTCAAGAAGCTTTAAGTCAAGCTTCAAGCAAACTTCAAAGTTCATATCAATCTATATCCGAAGGTATGGAAATTGCACAAAACAATACCAAAGCTTATGCAGCAAAGATTGATGATATGAATAAGAGCTTATCATCAATAAATTCAATTTATGAAATCCAACTGAAAAATATTCATTCACAAAACGAAAGTTTATTAAAACAAACTCAAAAAGTGAACGATTTAAATAATCAAATGGATACCATAAACAGCGAAGTTGAAAAAATGAAATCTGCAACTTCAATTGCTGCACAAAATTCAGATATTTACAAATCGGGTACCGAAAAACTTGCCAAACAAATTGCTGAACTAAATTCAGTATATGGCAATATGTTGAATGCTTTGAACTAAGATGTATTTTCAAACTCTTTTCGTTAACAATCTAATTTAAATATAGTTCCAATGAGTGGAGCAAAAAATTGTCCAGAAACGCCAAGGCAAAGAATGATTGGTATGATGTATTTAGTGCTTACAGCTATGTTAGCATTAAATGTGTCGAGCGAAATCCTTAATGGATTTACTATGGTGGACGATAGTCTTCATACTACCATAGAATCGGCTGAGTTGCGTAATAGTATTTTATATGAGGATTTTGAATCACTTAATAAGGAAAACCCTCAAAAGGTTGGAGAGTGGCTTACAAAAGCAAAAAAAATTCAAAAGGAATCGGACGAAATGTTTTATTATATTCAGGAATACAAATATCAAATAATAAAACTTGCAGACAAAGAAGAAGCTGATAAAAAAGCAAGGAAAATTATCGGACGAGATAATTTAGATGCAGCAGGTGAGTTTTCACTTGTAAGAGGAAATGGAAAAATTTTGAAAGAAAAGCTGGAAAATTACAGAAATTTACTGGTACAAAACTCTGTAGGGAACGAGAGTAAACAGAGAATGTACGAATCGGTATTTACTACTTCTCCTATAAATGGCAAACCATGGATTGAGTCTGTATTTCAGATGATGCCTGTTTCTGCTGTTGTAACAATTTTATCAAAATATCAAAGCGATATACGAAGCTCTGAAGCTGAATTAGTACAATACCTTAAAAGCCAAACAGATGCATCAGATTTTAGGGTGAATAAAATACAAGCTTTAGTAGTCCCAAACTCACGCTATATTATTAAAGGCGATAAATATTCTGCACAAATTGTACTATCGGCAGTTGATTCAACTAAGACACCACAGATATTTTTAGGTGGATCAGAATTGAGGAATGGTAAGTATGAGGTTACATGTGGTCGCGCAGGAACTTTTAATTATTCAGGTGAAATAAGGATGAAGGGTAGCGACGGAACAGTTAGACCATACAAATTTAGTAGCGAATACATTGTAGGTGAACCTTCAGCTACTATTTCTAATGAAGATTTGAATGTGGTTTACAGAGGTATAGATAATAGATTTAGTGTCTCAGTTCCGGGGGTTGCAGCTCAAAATGTATCAGTTAGGGCAAATGGCGCTAGTATTGTTAATAAAGGAGCAGGAAAGTATATTATTAATCCAACTCAGGATGGTGAGATTAAAATATCTGTTTTTGGTAAAATAAATGGGAAAGAAATGCCTATGGGGGGTGATATTTATAGAGTGAAGCGTCTCCCCAAACCTACTGCCTATTTAATGGATGGAAGTGGAACTCAATCAATGGGTGGTTTAATGTCGCTCGATGAACTTAGAAGCACTACTGTAATAGCCAGTTATGGAAAAGATGAATTGGTAAAAGCCAATTTCAGGGTAGTTTCGTTTACTATGATTGTTGATGGTTTGGCTCCGGCTAATGTGAATGGCACTAGATTAGATCAAAATTTCCTAAATAGACTTACAAAAGGTAGAAACTTAATTATAAGCAACATTGTAGCAGTTGGTCCGGATGGGTATAATCAAAGTTTAGGTGCTATTCTGATTCGTTTATCATAAACATATTCTGACAAATTGAATAAAGATTGCATTTAAAGTAGATATAAATAATTAAAATCACTTTTGTAAAAGCATTAAATTCTAACAAAATCAGAATTTCTACATAAGAACTAAAAAAAACAATTTTTAAATATGAAAAAATATATTTTTATTTCATCAATGTTGTTAATATCTCAAGTATTTGTCATGCTAAATGCTCAAGGACTTGATGTTGACCAAAAGGAAATGGCTATGCCTTTTTTTAATAAAGGTGGAAATGTAGCACTGAATACTGTTGAAATGAATGCATTGGCGGACACAATTTCAACCATAAATCACAGAAAAGATGATGTGGTATGGTCCAGAATAGTATACCGAGTAATTGATATGCGTGAAAAACAAAATAATCAATTATACTTTCCAATTACTCCAAACGAGAATTACAAAAGCTTAATTAGATTGATTCTAGATGCTGCAGTAAACGACACTCTGAAAGCTTATGATAAAAAGGCTTTTGATATGCAACCAACTTATGAAGTGAAAATTCCAAAAGAAAAATTTGCAGATTTATTTGTTATTTGCGATTGGGATTCAACAAATAGAGTTTTAAGAAAAACACCTCTTATTGTAAAAAATAAAATTACAAACAAATTAGAAATTAGTTCGTATGCTTATGCCGATTATGTTGGCAAACAATTTAAATTTCTGGTGCAGGAAATTGTGTTTTTTAACAAACACTATTCAAGAATGTATTCTAAAGTTATTGGAATTGCACCCCTGTATATGTTTAACGAAACAAATGTAACCAATTTAAATGTTTTAGGTGCCAGCAAATCAGGCGAACGTGTTTGGAATGCATTTCAAGCTTCTGTAATAACATGGTTTCTGTTTGATGAATTGCGTCCATATTTAGCAAAACAATATATCATTCCTAACGGAAATGAAAGTCAAAGAATGACTTATGATGAGTTTTTTGCTCAAAAATTATACTCAAGTTATTTGCTTGGTGATGGTAATATGTTTGACAGAAATTTATTGCAAACTTTTAATGATGTGCCAAGTATCAGAAAAGAACAAAAAAGAATTGAAACTGAACTAATGAACTTCGAACAAGATCTTTGGGAGTATTAATTGCTAAATTATGACTTATTGTGAGCAGGATAAAATCATTTATTTGTGATTTTATCCTGTTCTTTTATTGCATTTTTACCTTTTGATGTATTTAAAAACAACCTAAGTATTATGAGCAGTATAATTTTGGCAGACAATCAAGATATTACTAGAGTTGGTTTGGTTTATATTATCGAACATTTAAACGATAATCATAAAGTAACGGAAGTATCAAATAAAAAGGAACTTATAGTATCACTTTTAGCTGAGCCAGATTCCTTGGTGATTATTGATTATACGCTTTTTGATTTCGAAAGTGTGAACGATTTAATTATTATGCAAAATCGGTTTGAACGGGTTAACTGGATAGTTTTTTCGGATGAATTAAGCGATGATTTTTTGAGAACTTTGCTTTATAATACCCATACATTCAGTATTTTACTTAAAGAAAGCTCGACTGATGAAATTCGTACAGCATTTAAAGAGTCATTAAAAGGGAAAAGGTATATTTGTAATTATGTAAGCAATTTATTGTTGGACAACTCCAAAAAAAGCGATGTCCAAATAACAAAACAACTCCTTACATTAACTGAGCAGGAAATTTTAAAGGAAATGTCTTTAGGCAAAACTACCAAAGAAATTGCTGCAAAACGATTTGCCAGTGTACACACAATAATGACACACAGAAAGAATATATTTAGGAAACTCAATGTAAACAATGTACACGAGGCAACTAAATATGCTATGCGTGCAGGAATTGTGGATATGGCTGAGTATTATATTTAAATATCTAAAAGTTTTAAGATTTGAAGTTTGAAAGTTTTAGCATTGAGAGTTTTTATTATTTGATTTTTAAAAGCATTAATTTCAAGTGCTTTGATAAAATTTAATTCTCTACAATTCAAGATAAAATTAGTTTAATGGAAATAGCATCATTACTATCCGGTGGAGTTGATAGTTCGGTTGTAGTGCACATGCTCAAAGAAGCTGGCTACAATCCTACTTTGTTCTATATCAAAATTGGTATGGACGATGATGAACTGTTACATTGTACTTCGGAAGAGGACATTGAAATGTCGTCATTAATTGCACGAAAATACGGCTGTAAGCTTGAAGTGATAGATTTGCATAAAGATTATTGGGACAATGTGGTGGATTATACCATTAAAAAAGTAAAGCTCGGTCTAACGCCGAATCCCGATGTAATGTGCAATAAGCTCATAAAATTTGGCGTTTTCGAAAGCCGGGTTGGAAAAGACTTTGATAAAACTGCCACAGGACATTATGCAACTACAATTGAACAAGACAATAAAATATATTTGGGAACGGCTTTGGATCCGGTCAAAGATCAAACCGATTTTCTGGCTCAAATTAACTATTTACAGGTTTCAAAACTTATGTTTCCGATAGGAAATTTAATGAAGAATGATGTACGCATTATAGCTGATAAAGCGGGTTTACCGAGTGCTAAACGTCAGGATAGTCAGGGAATTTGTTTTTTGGGAAAGGTGAATTACAATGATTTTATTCGAAGATATTTGGGCGAAAAAGAAGGCCCGATTGTAGAGTTGGAAACCGGGAAAATTATTGGGAAACACAAAGGTTATTGGTTTCATACGGTGGGTCAACGCAAAGGCTTAGGCTTGTCAGGCGGCCCCTGGTATGTGATTCGAAAAAATGTAGAAGCCAATATTGTTTGGGCTTCAAAAGGAATAGAAGCCATAGCTCAATATGGGAACGAGTTTACTATGAATGATTTTCATTTTATAACTGAAAATCCTTGGACAGGGAATGATAAAGAAACAGATATTACATTTAAAATACGACATACGCCCGAGTTTACCAAAGGCAAAATTGTAAATACCAACGAAGGGTTTCACATTTTTTCGAGCGAGAAACTTCAAGGTATTGCCCCGGGGCAATTTGGTGTGGTATATGATGCGGAAGCAAAAATATGCATTGGAAGTGGTGAGATAAAATAAAAAGTTGAATAACTTTTTTGAAGTATTTTATTTTTTTTGATGATTTTTGGATTTTTGTTTTTCAGCTCATTTTGTTGGAATAAATACAAATGTCAAATTTATAGCTATATAAAACACAAAGTATTTTCCATAAATGTTTGTAATTTAAATAATTATTAGTACTTTTGCAACCGAATTAGAATAATGTGGAGGGGACAACAGTCCCCTTCTTTGTTAATTTTACTATAAGTATGATTTCAAATGATATTGTATATCAGGCTATTGAGTCTTTTCTTGTTGACACGGATTATTATTTAGTTGATGTTGAAATCACAAATAGCAATCGCATTTCAGTCGAAATTGATTCGTTTGATGGTGTTTCTATAGATTTTTGTGCAGAATTAAGTAAGCATATTGAATCAAAATTAGATAGAGAAACAGATGATTTTGAATTAGAAGTAAGTTCGGCCGGATTGACAGAGCCTTTTAAAGTTTTAAAACAATACGAAAAAAACCTGGGGAACGAGGTGGAAGTACTTACCAAAACAGGAAAAAAAATTACAGGGATTTTAACCAATGCCGACGAAGATAAGTTTGAAATTCAGATAGAAAAAACAGAAAAACCTGAAGGTTCAAAAAGAAAAATTACAGTAACTGAAGAAATTGAGTTTAGTTACTCCGAAATTAAACACACAAAATATATCATTAGATTCAAATAAGCCATGAGCAAGAAAGAAACTATAAATTTGATTGATACATTTTCAGAATTTAAGGAACTGAAAAGTATTGACAGAAGCACATTAATAAGCGTTATGGAAGAGTCTTTCCGTAATGTAATAACCAAATTGTTCGGAACAGACGAAAACTACGATGTTATTATCAACCCTGACAAAGGTGACTTTGAAATATATCGGAATCGGACCGTGGTTGAAGATGATGAGTTGGAAGATGAGAATATGGAAATTTCGCTTACAGATGCTAAAAAAATTGATGAAGACTATGAGGTTGGTGAAGATGTAACCGATACAGTTGATTTTTTGAGTTTTGGACGACGTGCAATTTTGACATTACGCCAAACTTTATCATCAAAAATTCTGGAACTTCAAAAGGACAGTGTATTTAGCAAATACAGTGAAAAAGTTGGTCAGATTGTAAGTGCAGAGCTATATCAGATTTGGAAAAAAGAAATGCTTTTGATTGATGATGAAGGAAATGAACTATATTTGCCTAAAACAGAGCAAATTCCATCTGACTTTTATCGCAAAGGCGATACCGTTCGTGCAGTAGTTGCCATGGTTGAAAACAAAAACAACAACCCTAAAATTATTGTTTCACGTATTTCGCCGGTTTTTCTTGAAAGATTGTTTGAGCTGGAAGTTCCGGAAATTCATGAAGGACTTATCATAATTAAAAAAATTGCCCGTATGCCTGGAGAAAGAGCCAAAGTGGCTGTAGAGTCGTACGATGATCGTATTGATCCTGTAGGCGCTTGTGTGGGCGTAAAAGGCTCACGTATTCATGGCATTGTTAGGGAGTTACGCAATGAAAACATTGACGTGATAAACTATACAAATAACCTAAGTTTATTTATTTCCAGGTCATTAAGCCCTGCTAAAATATCTTCTATCCGTATCAACGAAGCTGATAAAAAAGCTGAAGTTTATTTGAAACCCGATGAAGTTTCACAAGCCATTGGAAAAGGAGGATTGAATATAAAATTAGCAAGTATGCTAACCGGATATACCATTGATGTTTTCCGCGATATTGATGAATCAGAAGAAACAGAAGATATCTACTTGGATGAATTTAGCGACGAAATTGATCAATGGGTAATTGATGCACTTAAAACAATTGGATGTGACACAGCCAAAAGTGTTTTGGCCATACCACGTGCCGATTTAATCCGTAGAACAGATCTTGAAGAAGAAACTATTGATGAATTATTAGAAATTCTGAATGCAGAATTTGCTGAAGAAGAATAATATTTTTAAAAGGTTGATTTTATTGCATATAAAAATCAGTCTTTCCTATTTTTCTTTATTTTATTTCCTAAAAAAACTGTAATAAAAATATATGTCCATAAGATTAAGCAAAGCGTGCAAAGATTTGAATGTCGGTATGACTACCGCCATTGAATTTTTAGCAAAAAAAGGTCATAAGTTACAAGTCGATCCAAATTTGAAATTGACTGATGATTTGCATCTTTTACTTGCAAAAGAATTTAACAAAGATATGGCTCTGAAAATGGAATCAGAGCGATTAAGCCAAGAACGCCATTTAAAAGAAAAGGCGGGTACTGTGGCTTTGGATGGTTATATCCAAACAAAACCGATTGAGAAACCGGTTGAAACCATACACCTTACAACTCCAAATGAACCTCTGCTACATATAAAATCGGTTGGACAGATAGATTTAGATGCAATTAAAAAACCATCCGAAAGAAAACCTGAACCTAAAACAGAGCCTGAAAAAGTTGTAGAAAAGCCTCAGCATGTTGAAGAAATTATTGCTGTTGAGAAAATTCAAGTTGAAGTTAAAACTCAGGTTGAAGAAAAACAAGTACCTGAGAAAAAAGTAGAGAAAATAAAAAGTCAGGAAATTGCCCCTGTATCCAATATTGAAATTGAAGAAAAACAGCCTGTTAAGGAGGAAAAAATAGCTGAAAAACCAATTGAGAAAATTGAAATACCGGTTGAAAAGAAAGAGAAAGTTATTGTAAATGAAACTCCTAAACAAGTTGAAGAACAACAAAAACCTTTAAATCCAAAGAAAGAGCAACCAAAG
Organism: Paludibacter jiangxiensis; assembly: GCA_945870155.1. Lineage (GTDB taxonomy): Bacteria > Bacteroidota > Bacteroidia > Bacteroidales > Paludibacteraceae > Paludibacter > Paludibacter jiangxiensis_A. The sequence goes on from CAMBSB010000012.1 coordinate 42,874, forward strand.
CTTGTTTTGAATAAAAACAATGACGAGAAAAATATTGAGGAAGTAAAGACAGAGGCTATTGTTGAAAAATCGATAGAAAATGAAGTTGAAACTCCTAAAGAGGAAGAGATATTCACTTTAAGTCGTCCTACTATTGATAAATCGCCGGTTGTAATTGGCTCAATAGATTTGGGCTTATTAAATCAAACAACCCGTCCGAAACCTAAAACCAAGGAACAAAAACGCAAAGAACGCGAAGAAAAAAATCGCACGGTAGTTGATGCAAAAAAACCTTATGTTCCCGGAGAAAAGAAATTAATTATACCAGGAAGTCCGGAAGGAATAGCTGCAGCAGCACTTAAAAAGAAAAAACGTGAGCGGTTTACAAATCAGAAAGTTGATATAAATCGTCCTCAACCGGGAGCAATCAATACACTTGGTGCTCCTATCAAAGCGAATGCAGCTAACAATGCCAATAAAACTGCTGGTAAACCAACAACTGCAGGCAAAGATAAGGTTAAAAAGCCATTCAAAACTGTAGTAAACGAAGAAGAAGTACAGAAGCAAATTAAGGAAACTTTAGCTCGTTTAGCCGGTGGAAATAAAAAAGGAAAAGGAGCAAAATATCGCAGAGATAAGCGTGATAACGTAAGTGCTCGTCAGCAAGAGAAAGCACAACGCGACCGTGACGAAGAAAGTGTAATTAAGCTGACAGAATTTGTTACTGTAAGTGAATTAGCTGTGATGATGGATATTTCTGTTAATCAGGTAATTGCAACTTGTATGAGCATTGGTATGATGGTTTCAATTAACCAACGCCTCGATGCAGAAACCATTAATATTGTTGCCGAAGAATTTGGATTCTCAACTCAATATGTTAGTGCTGAAGTAATTGATGCAATTGGAGAAGATCAACCAGATACTGAAGCTGATTTACAATCTCGTGCACCAATTGTAACGGTTATGGGACACGTTGACCATGGTAAAACATCATTACTCGACCATATCAGAAAAACAAATGTAATAGCAGGTGAAGCGGGTGGTATAACTCAACACATTGGTGCATACAATGTGAAACTTGAGAATGGACAAAGAATAACATTCCTGGATACTCCCGGACATGAGGCATTTACTGCCATGCGTGCTCGTGGGGCTAAAGTTACCGATATTGCCATTATTATAGTTGCTGCCGACGATAATGTGATGCCTCAAACCATAGAAGCGATTAATCATGCTGCTGCGGCCAATGTACCAATGATTTTTGCAATTAATAAAGTAGATAAACCGGGTGCAAATCCTGAAAAAATAAAAGAAACTTTGGCTCAAATGAATTATTTGGTCGAAGATTGGGGCGGTAAATATCAATCGCAGGACATCTCAGCCAAACAAGGTACTGGAGTAGATGAATTGCTCGAAAAAGTATTGCTCGAAGCAGAATTGCTTGAGCTTAAAGCGAACCCGAATAAACGTGCCAATGGCTCTGTAATTGAATCGCAACTTGATAAAGGACGTGGTTTTATTTCAACAGTTTTAGTACATAACGGAACATTAAATCAAGGTGATGTGGTATTAGCCGGAACTTATTTTGGTAAAATTAAAGCCATGTTCAACGAACGAAACCAAAGAATAAGCACGGCACTTCCTGCCGAACCGGTTTTGATTCTTGGTTTGAATGGCGCACCACAAGCGGGTGATAATTTCAACGTGATGGCTACAGAGCAGGAAGCGCGCGAAATTGCCAACAAACGTGAACAATTACAACGCGAACAAAGTTTGCGTACTAAAAAGCACTTTACACTTGATGAACTTGGTCGACGCATAGCATTGGGCGATTTCAAAGAATTGAATGTAATTGTGAAAGGTGATGTGGATGGTTCTGTAGAAGCATTATCCGACTCATTATTAAAACTTTCGACTGAAAATATACAAGTAAATGTGATACACAAAGCGGTAGGTGCAATATCTGATTCTGATATTTTATTAGCTGCGGCTTCCAACGCTATTATTTGTGGTTTCCAGGTTCGACCTACAACCTCGGCTCGTAAAATTGCTGAAAAAGAAGAAATTGACATTCGACTTTATTCAATTATTTACGATGCAATTGAAGAGATTAGAGCGGCTATGGAAGGTATGTTATCTCCTGAAATTAAAGAAGAAATTACTGCTACTGTCGAAATTCGTGAAGTTTTCAAAATTACAAAAGTGGGTACAGTTGCAGGTTGTTTGGTACGCGAAGGAAAAATTAAACGTGGCAATAAAGTGCGCATTATCCGTGATGGTATAGTTGTATTTACCGGTGAATTAGAATCACTTAAACGTTTTAAAGAAGATGTTAAAGATGTTGGAACTAATTACGAATGCGGATTAAATATTAAGAATTATAACGACATACAAGTGGGAGATATGATAGAAAGTTTTGAAGAAACAGAAGTGAAAAAAACTTTATAGATTTATATTTCAAACAAATTTAAAAAAATAGTTGGAAGCTTTGCTTTCAACTATTTTTTTTGCATCTAATGATTTGACGTTAAATATAAATATTGATTGAATCAAGAATGTTTTATCAGATTCAGTTTTTTTAACCTTACTTTGATGCTTTATACAGATGTCAAAACATATCAACAATAAGTAATAACAATAATAGAGTTGAAATTGCTCGGAATGTTTTAATCACAGTAGGATTAAGATTTCGAATTGAATTATATTTTCATTTAATTGGACAATTTTTTTACTAATAATGTCAGCACTGGTTTAATTTTGTGAATTATATAAAAACCCCACAATTTCAATTATTCAATAAATGTGGCAGATTGAAATACTTTCAAATTCTAATACTATCCTTTAGATTTAATTTTTATGAAAAATGTGTTTTTAATCCTCATTCTGGTTTTATCAACCGAATTTTTAATTGGTAGTCCAAGAGTTTTTAGCTCTATAAACGAAAACTGGAAGTTTGCTCAAGGTGATTTTCAAGATGTAAAATCCAATAATTTTGATGACTCGAAATGGGAAAGAATTTCAATTCCCCATACTTGGAATAAAACGGATGCTGACGATGAAACTCCGGGATATTTTCGAGGTGTGAGTTGGTATCGTCGAACAATTTTAATGCCGGCTGAATACAGTAAAAAACAAGTTTTTATTTATTTTGATGGTGCAAATCAAGAAACAGAACTATTTGTCAACGGAAAAATCGCTGGTTCGCATTCCGGTGGATATACACGTTTTTGTTTTGACATCACTAATTTACTGAATTTTGGGAGTCAAAATTTATTTGTATTAAAAGTAAATAACAGTCATAATGACAATATACCACCTCTTTCGGCTGATTTTACATTTTTTGGAGGCGTTTATAGGGATATAAATTTAATAATAACCGAAAAACAGCATATTTCTACCAATTATTTTGGATCATCAGGCGTCTTTATTTCAACCCCCAAGGTTTCAGAAAAAGAAGCTTATGTTTCTATCAAAACCATGGTAACAAATGATGGCAGTGATGCAACTAAACTTAGACTTGAAAATAGCATTTTGACCAAAAATGGAGAATTAATCAACAAAACCACAGTAAATTTTAATATTGCAGGCAAGGCTTCTCAAAATATAGGACAAAAAGAAATAAAGATTGTAAATCCTTCGTTATGGAGTCCTTATTCACCAACACTTTATACTGTTTTAACACAGATTTACGATGCAAAAACTAATAAATTGCTCGATGAGGTAATTAATCCCCTTGGTTTTCGCTGGTACGAGTTTTCAGCAGAAAATGGCTTTTTTTTGAATGGGAAACCACTAAAACTAATAGGTACTAACCGTCATCAATGCTTTTTGAATTTGGGTAATGCATTGTCAGACGAATTACATATTCGCGATATAAAATTACTGAAAGATATGGGTGCTAATTTTTTGCGAATATCTCATTACCCACAAGACCAAACCGTGATGGAAATGTGTGATAAATTAGGGATACTGTGTTCTGTAGAAATACCCATAGTGAATGCTATTACTGAAAGTGAAGCATTTACAAGTCATAGTTTGAATATGGCCCGTGAAATGGTGATGCAGGATTATAATAGACCATCGGTAATAATTTGGGCTTATATGAATGAGGTGTTGTTACGACTTCCTTTTAAAGAAGATTCTGTACGTAATGCGCAGTATTTCAAATCTGTTGGTCAACTTGCAACAAAAATTGAAAAACAGATCAGGCAAGACGATCCTACACGTTATACGATGATTCCCTTTCATGGGAATTTAGATGTTTACAAAGAAGCAGGACTTGTTGATATCCCCAAAATTATAGGTTTTAACTTATATCAAGGCTGGTATGGTGGTACATTTGATGGATTTGATACCTTTTTGGATAAAGCAAAAGAAATGATAACTGAAAAACCATTTATTATTAGCGAATATGGTGCCGATGTTGACCCACGCCTGCATTCTTTCAATCCACAACGCATGGATTATACGCAGGAATATGCCAATTTGTATCACGAGCATTACATAAAATCTATCCTGAAACGCCCTAATGTGGCCGGAGCTTTTATTTGGAATTTGAATGATTTTTATTCAGAAGAAAGAGCCTATGCAGTACCACATGTCAACAGCAAAGGAATTGTTGGAATGAATAGGGAAGTCAAAGACACTTATTTACAATACCAAGCTCTGCTATTGAAAACACCTTTTGTATGTATTGGAGGTACAAATTGGAAAATACGTGGAGGTAATGCAGATATAAACGGCACTTGCTTACAGACTATAAAAGTTTATTCAAATCAGAAATCAATTGAATTGTTCCATAACGAAAAAAGCTTAGGAAATCAATTAGTTATTAATAATATTGCCATGTTTAATGTGCCATTTGTTAATGGAAAAAATGTTTTGTTTGCCACTTCGGATGAAAATAAAATGATATGTAATCAATTGACAATCGACTTCAGAACAGTTCCATTTAATTTAAAGGATACTTTAAACCTATTCACAGAAATTAATGTGATGTTAGGTTCAAAACGCTATTTCGAAGACAAAACCAATTCAGTGATTTGGATTCCGGAAAAAGAATATTCATCGGGTAGTTGGGGTTATATTGGGGGTAAACCGTATGAAAAAAAGACTCGCCATGGTTCACAATCTGCTTCTGATTTAGATATTCTGGACACAAGCAATGATCCTGTTTTTCAAACTCAGCGTGTTGATATTGAGGTATTTAAATTGGATGTTCCGGATGGAAAATATACTGTTAGTTTATATTTTGCTGAATTACAATCTGATAAAGAGATAAAAGCATTAATATATAATTTGGGAAATGATGCTGTGAAAGAAGATTTTGTGAAGCGCTCATTCGATGTAGATATTAACAATGTAAATGTGATAAAAAACCTAGATCTTACAAAAGAATTTGGAGCCCAATACGCGGTGATAAAGAAATTTGAAATCGAAGTTACAAACAACAAAGGCATCACTGTAAGTTTTAAAAAAGAAGATGGAAAGCCAGTTTTGAATGCCATAAGAGTATACCGTAATTATTAAACTTATTATAGTTACTCAGCCCCCCAACCCCCTTCCCGACACAAAGCGAGGGGGAATTTTTGGCGCATCATTAAGTGTTAGTTCTTAAATCAGAATAACAATTTTTATATATCACAATTGACCGCTAAATAATAGTTCCCATAACACTTGAATAAAAAAATCAGATTCAACTAATTGAATCTGATTTTTTTATTGTCAATTGTTTGATATTTTAAAATTAATTATTACCCAAATTTTTCCTGTACTGTGCCGGTGTAACTCCAAACAATTTGTGGAACTTTTTGATGTAGTAGCTTGTTGAACCAAATCCAACCTGAACAGTAATATCGGCAATTGAAAGTTCAGGGTTGTTTATAAGCAGATAAATACTCTTTTTCAAACGAATATTGACAATAAAATCGTTTGGTGTTTGCCCCGTAACGCCTTTTAGCTTGTTGAATAAGTTGGTGCGACTCAACCACATTTCTGAAGCAAAAGCATTGACATCAAATCCGGCATTATCAATATTTTTTTCGACAATAAGCGTTGCTTTTTCGAGTAATTGCTGGTCGATGGAGTTGGTGGCAATCAGTTGTGGATTGGAATCGGGCTGCTGCGCAAATTTCTGTTGCAGCAGTTTGCGCGAATTTACCAGATTATTACATCGGGTTACTAATACTTTGGTATTAAATGGTTTGACAATGTAGTCATCAGCTCCGGTAAGCAAGCCTTGCACCACGTAGTCGGCAGCAGTTTGGGCCGTGAGTAATACTATTGGTATGTGCGAAGTTTCGAAATTTGCTTTTAGTTTCGAACACATTTCCACACCCGACATGCGCGGCATCATAACATCGCTCAGAATAATGTCCGGCTGAACCTGAGTTGCTTTTTCGAATCCTTCCACGCCGTTGGTGGCTGTTGTAACTTTATAAATTGGTTCAAAAATTCCGGCTAAGAGTTGTAACAATTCTTCGTTATCTTCAATAATCAGTATGTTGGAATTCTGAGCGTCCACTTTCTGTTGCGAAAGTTTAATTTCTTCCATAAACGCTTTGTCGGGAGTTATTATTTCGGATAAAAAATTGCTTTCGCTTTCTTTAAAATGTGTTTTCTGATCTTCTTCGAAATGGTTTTCGCCCTGTATTAGTGTTACGGTAAATACACTTCCTTTTTCAGGTTCACTCGACACATCCATTTTACCCTTATGTAAACCTACAATGCCGTTGGCCAGTGCTAATCCAATACCCGAGCCTTGTCGGGTGCTTGTGTCCATCGAACTATTTTCGGCCTGATAAAAACGGTCGAAAATTAGGTGGAGCGATTTTTTATCAATACCTACACCATTGTCAGCAACCGACACCACAACCGTATAATCAATTTCTTCCACTTTGAGTGTGACTTTACCTTTGGGTGGCGTATATTTAAATGCATTGGCAAGCAGGTTGTAAAAAACCTTATCCATTTGGTTTTCGTCGAACCACAATTTTATATCCGGTTGCTTGTACTCGAAAGTATAGTTGATTTCTTTAGATTGTGCCAACTCTTTGAACGAAAGGAAAATTTCGTTCAGAAACGGAATAAAATCATTTTCCGACACTTTGAGTTTCATAAATCCCTGCTCGTATTTCCGGAAATCGACCAACTCGGTAATCAGTTTTTTCATGTGGCTGGCGTTGCGCATTACGTTCAGCAAGCGGTTGTAAATACTTTGTGGCACATGTCCCATTTGCAACATTACTTCTATCTGGTTGATAATAAGAGTAAGCGGCGTGCGAAACTCGTGCGATATATTGGTAAAGAACCGCAACTTCGATTGATTGTGTTCTTCAATCTGAATTTTTTCACGTTTTTCGTATTCGAGCGAAGTACTCAGTTTAATTTTTGAGGTATAAAAACGGATGAGTATAAAGGCTAGAATAATACTAAGAAGCAGGTAAATAATATACGCCAAAGTAGTTTTGTAAAATGGAGGAAGAACCGTGATGGTAATTTCTTTCATCGGAAATACACCTGCACTTGTCTGGTTTTTGGCACGCAATTTCAATTTATAAGTGCCGGCATTCAGATTGGTATAGGTTATATTTTGCTGATAATTAGCGTCAATCCACTCTTTGTCGAATCCTGCCAACTGGTATTGCACATCAGTTTTAAGCACATTAATGTAGTTGGTCGTCGAAAACAAAATGGTGATAACCGAATGTTCGGGCTTCAATACAATTTCGTCGAGATAAGGCAGCGATTGTTTGATAATAGACGATTCGCCCGGGCTTATATTTTTATTATTTACCCTAATACCCGTGATGTTTACGCTGTAATTCACGCGTGGGATATTCAAATCTTTTTCCTGAAACGAAACCATGCCATTTATGCCACCAACAAAAACTTCATTTTTATCGGTAATGTGAATGCTGTTTTCGTTGAGTGCCTCCAACGGAAAACCAATGGTGCTGTTAAGCACCTGTCCGTGTTGCAGTTCGTTATCAACTATAAGTAATCCTCCGTTTGTTGAAATATAAAAATACCCACCTTTCGATTCCCTGATGTCGATAATGTATTTCGAAGGCAATAACTTATCAAACTCAGTATTGGGAACTAATTGTTGCTTTTTTTCGTCGAATAAATACATGCCGTCGCCATCGGTGCCAGCCCAAATTCGGTGTTTGCTATCTTCAAAAAACAACAGTACATTATTGTTTGAGTCATATTTCTTTACTTTTCCGGTTTTCAACTGATAGGCATACACATTGTTAGAGTGTGCAAACCAAAGTCGGTTTTTCGAGTCGAGAAACAAATCAGGCAGCTCTCGTTTCGACAAGTCAACTTCCTTAAATCGGAGTGTGGAGCATGTTTCGGTACGCAAATCGAAAACACCAATAGAGTTTTGAGTGGCCAAAAAGAGTGTATCGTTGTGCTGCACTATTTCGCGCACATTGTTGTTAGGTATGCTTTTGGGGTTGTTGGCATCGTATTGAAAAACAGTAAATTGCATTGTATTCAGATTCAATTTATTCAGTCCACCACGATGTGTACCTATCCACAAATTGTTTCGTTTTTCGTCAATCCATAAAGATTTAATGGTGTTTGTCGAGATGCTGTTTTTTTGTTCATTTACCTTATACGAAAGAAAAGTTTGGTTTTTCCTGTCGTAATAATTGAGTCCACCGCCATCAGTTCCTACCCACAAATTGCCGTTTTTGTCGCCAATAATGCGTCCCACTACAGGACTGCTCAGCGAATTAGGTGTGTTGCTGTACGCACCGTAGTAATTGAAAATAGAATATTTCGGATTATACAAATCAATGCCACCAAAATAAGTACCTATCCACAATGTGCCTTGCGCATCGTTAATAATTGACCACACAGATGCATTACTTAGTCCGTGCGAAATCTGACGTTCGTATCGGAATACCGTAAATTTTTCTTTTTCGGAATTGAGTTTGCATAAACCACTATAAAGTCCAATCCAGTAATTACCAAAATCGTCTTCGCATACCGTACGCACAAAATTATCAGGCAGACTTTCGGGGTCGGCAGGGTTGTTTTGGTACGAAGTAATATTTCCTGCAAAGTCGATTTTGTAGAGTCCGGTAAAGCGTGTACATACCCAAACAGTTTTTTTACTGTCTTCGTAAAAGCTAATTACATCAGCTATATTCCAGCGCTTTACAATTTTACGATTGCGGTCGTACACCAACACACCATTGTTGTTGGTAGCCACGTAAAGCAGGCGGTCGTTGGTTTCGAGCAGAGCCGATGCCCGTATTGATTTACCCAAGAGTAACTTATAGAGCTGAAGTGGTTTTTCGGCCGATGGTTGGTACGTAAACAAGGAGTCGGAGGAGCAGAACCACAGGTTTTCTTTGCCATAAGCAATTGCCGACACATCCTGCCTGCGAATGGTTTTGAACTTCTCGGTTTTCAAGTCGAAAGCAAGCACACCCGATTTACATTGCATAAACAAATGTCCGTTTTTATCACCGCATACCGAACGGATATTATTACCAAACAGTGCTGTAGAATCACCTTTTTTTTGTTTGTAAACTGTTATTTCGTTGCCATCGTATCGGTTCAATCCATCGCGTGTACCAATCCAAATCAAACCATGTTCGTCCTGGTACAGCGAATTGACAGAATAATGCGAAAGTCCGTTGCTGACTTTAAGGTGCTCGAAATAGGAGTTTTGAACAGCATTCGCTGTATGCCAATGAAGGGAAAGCAGTATTACAAGATAGATGAGTTTTTTCATTTTTGGACATACCGGATTAAACACGATGCAATGATACAAAAAAAATAAGACAATCCGCTTCTGCAATTACTTTTCTGAACAAATACTATATTTTAAATGGTACTTTGTACGAATTTACCATTATCAGATAAACGAATAAGGTTGCACTCTTATTCCCTCTATATTCACTGCATATTCGGAGATAATCCATATATAACCCATATATAGCCCATATATAACCCATATATAATCCATAACTATAAAGTATGGATTATATATGATTTGTTTTTGGATTAAATATATTTTATTTATATTTGTATTGTCTTACAGATACGGTAATGCTTCTAACTAATTCAGTTACCATTAACTCATTAACTCATTTACTATTTTTCAATTTACCATATACTATTTAATACTACAGTCTCTGATAACTAATCGACTAATCAACAGATAAACCAATTAACAGATGAACTAATCAACTAATTAACAGATGAACTAATCAACCAATCAACTAATCAACCAATTAACTAAAAAATGGCACGCGTAAAACAACTAGACCAAATCACCGGTAATATAGGAAAACTTTCGTTTTATACCCGCAAAGGAAGCGATGAGATTTTTGTACGCACCAAAGGTGGCGCAAGCAAAGACCAGATTAAACGCCGACCGGAATTTGCCAGTGTTCGTAAGAATAATAAAGAATTTGGAGGATGTTCCAAAATGAGTAAAGCCATACGCATGGCTTTCTTCGGACTGCATCATGTTGCAGACTACAACCTGGCTCCGGTTCTCTGCTCGCTTATGAAAAACATACAGGCTGCCGACACCGAAGGTGCACATGGTGAACGAGGCATTTACCTGTCGAAACACCGGCAATATTTAGCAGGATTTAACTTTAACCGTATCAACCGTTTCGACAGCGTACAACGTATCCCGCTGGACTGGAAGATTGACAGAGATAAGGCTGCCGCAACCATTAGCATACCCGCTTTTGCTTGTAGCCTGGGACTAAATATGCCAGACCGATACAGCCTGTTTCGTATCAGTGCCACGCTGGGTGTATTGACCGACATAACCATGGACATAACCATGGACATCCATAAACACGAATATGAACCCGTACATGACACCATCGGTTTGAGCCGACAATTCCTTTCCTCCGAATGGTTTCCCAGAACAGCAACTGTAGCCGCACAGGAATTGAATTTTCAGCTGGATATTAGCCATTCAGACATTACCTTTAACGACAGCGACACCTTTATCCTCTCCGTGGCTATAGAGTTTGGTGAATTGGATGCTTTTGGTAATCCAACGTCGGTGAAAGGTGGTGGGGCAGGGAAGGTGCTGGGAGTAGGATGAGGGAGTTTTTAGTATGATAATTTACATATTTTCTTGTTTATAGTATATAGAGTTATACAAAGTAAATTGTAATTCTTAATCAATAAAAAACAAGCTTTTAGCATTAACTTTTAGCATATTTGACCAAATAGTTTTGCGAAAAATTATTTATAATATATGTTAGGTCAACAAAAAAAACATTACTTTTGTATTCATTGAAAATTACAAAAGAACAAGATGTCAATCAAAAAGATAGATGAAGATGTAGTAAGAAAATTAGCAAAAGGCGATCAAAAAGCCTTTTCGCTACTCTATGACTGCTATTATACCTATCTGAATACGGTTGCGTTGTGTTATGTTATTAATAGGGATGCTGCCAACGAAGTGGTAAACGATGTTTTTGTAAATGTATGGCATAAACGCAGTACATTAGTTTACCCAATACATTCTTATCTTGTACAGTCGGTAAAAAATGGCTGCCTGAATTATATCCGTTCGCAAAAGTCGCTCGACAGAGTGCTGGGTGAACATACCAAATTAATGCTCGACTTTCAGGAAGAGTACATCTTGTCGAATCCAACGCCGCTTCAGTATGTGGAAACACAGGAGATAGAAAAGGAGGTATTGAAAGCAATTTCTCAACTGCCCGAGAAATGCCGGCATATTTTTGAACAATACCTGTTTAATGGAAAATTGCCCGACGAAATTGCTAAAGATTTGCTTATTAGTGTAAGTACAGTTAGGGTGCAGCTGAAAAATGCCATGGATAAATTAAAGGTTTCACTCAATCATCTTATCAGCATGCTTTTACTTATTCTTTTGAAACTATAAAGTATTTACAATTTAACCATTTACAATTTATCATTTTTAAAGAAAAGATTTAAAGCATATTACATATAAGTAAAAGGAATATTTAAATGTTATATATAATACTAAGAATTATTTTGAACGCAATGATGCTAAGTATCAAAGATGCCACGTAAATTTAAACTTTGCGTCTTGCTGTCTTAGCGTACTTAGCGTTATAAAAAGAATATTATATTTTTCACACAACTTAAATAAAATGCAAAGCGAAAATAAAACATTTGATGATTTAATGATAGATTACTTTTCGGGAATGATTTCCGAGAGAGATCAGAAGCAACTTTCGGAGCTTTTGAAATCGAACGTTGAATTGAAAAAGCAGTTTGACGAAATGTCGAAATTGCACGCTATTGCGTTTACGCCACAAATGGAAGCCGCAAAACAGGCTAATTATCAAAAATTAATAGCACAAATTAACGAAACACCTGCTATTGTCGCACCTCGCACCTGGATGTATAGTTTCAGAAATATTGCTGCCATTATTGCATTGGTTATTTCTGTGTCAGTTGCTTCATTTTATATTTACCGCGATATTTCGTCGCCTGACGATATGGCATTTCAGTATGAAACTTTTTCGCCCATTGGTTCGCAAACAAAAATTATTCTTCCTGATAGCACTGTGGTTTGGCTCAATTCGGGTTCTACCTTGAAATACAACAGGTCGTTTGGTAAAAAAAGCAGGGAAGTAGCCCTAGCGGGTGAAGGCTATTTTGAAGTAAAAAAGGATAAAACAAAACCATTTACTGTACACACCGACTCGATCAATGTGAATGTGTTGGGAACGGTTTTTAATGTTAGAGCTTATACAGAGGATGCAACTGTAATTGTCAATTTGATGGAAGGTTCTGTTAATGTATCATTGCCAAAAGCAACTAATGAAGGATCACTTATTATGAAACCAAACGAGAGATTGGTTTTTAATAAACAGACTAAAAAGATTAAAACTTCTGAAACGGATGCTTCCCGATCAGCCTTATGGACTACGGGTAAGCTGTGTTTTGTAGATGCTACATTGGAACAAATCACAAAAGACTTAGAGCGCAAGTATAATGTGGAAATTCAAATTGCAAACGACAAAATCAAGAATGAAATCTTTTCAGGTAGTCTTAATTTGAATCTCTCTCTCAAAGAGGTTCTTTCGTATATTGATGTGGACAAAAAATTCAGCATCAATCAAAGTGGTGATACGATAGTTGTTAGAGTGAAACAATAATATGAAGGGATTCCTCGCTACGCTTACCAATAACATAATTGAATATTTAACCACAAAAGGAAACAAAAAAAATAATTTTCTATAACGAAAATTTACTTTTGTGTATCTTATGTGTTCTTTTGTGGTTCAAACATTATTCTTTGTTTACCATGTCTTGACCATATTTTAGTACAAAATTTTGGGGGCGCAATCTCAGAATGAGAACATCGCCTTTTTTTCAATACCCGTCGCCTATACGTGTATAAAAGAAAATGCAACGAATAAAGTCCTTAATCGTTGTAAATAATGCAACGAATAAGATTGAGTGCAGAGAATAATGTGTATATTTGTCGCAAAATTTACAACGAATGAGTAATTATATTCACGAAAAAGAGTTTTGGCCAAACTTTACCTGGAAAAGTGACGAATTTATTGGCCTACTGAGCGAGGCCAGAAATCTACAAGGTCGTTTGATTGGTAAAATGGAAACCTTAGGCTTTGAATTGAGGGATGAAGCTTTACTAGAAACATTGACATTGGACGTTCTAAAGTCAGCCGAAATTGAAGGAGAACTTTTAAACCCGGAACAGGTTAGGTCATCTATTGCAAAAATGTTGGGATTAGAATTTGCAGGTTCAGTTGCATCGGACAGAAATGTTGAGGGAATGGTACAGATGATGCTAGATGCCACACAAAACTGCTATAAACCTTTAACGGCTGAAAGACTTTTTGACTGGCATGCAGCGTTGTTCCCAATGGGTAGAAGTGGAATATTCAAAATAACAGTTGGCGATTGGCGAAAAGACACTGCCGGAACAATGCAAGTAGTTTCAGGTGCCGCAGGAAGAGAAAAAGTCCATTTTCAAGCACCAGATGCCAATTTAATTGAAAAAGAAATGATTCGTTTTCTGGAATGGTTTAACGGAGAACAAAAAGTTGATTTAGTTATTAAGGCAGCAGTTGCACACCTCTGGTTTGTTACGATTCACCCTTTTCAGGATGGCAACGGCCGAATAACAAGAGCATTAACTGATATGTTGTTAGCACGGTCAGATAAAAGCACACAACGATTTTATAGTATGTCGGCCCAAATTCGGATTGAAAGAAAGCAATATTACGAAAAACTTGAAAGCACTCAAAAGGGAGACCTTGACATTACCGATTGGATAGAATGGTTTTTAAGTTGCTTGATAAATGCCTTAAAATCAACGGACGAAATTCTAAACAGAGTCTTATATAAAGCTGATTTTTGGAGTAAGCATTCGAAAACTATCATTAACGAAAGGCAAAAAAAGGTCTTGAACAAACTATTGGATGGATTTGAAGGAAAAATGACTTCAATGAAATGGGCGAAAATTGCTAAATGCTCCAAAGATACAGCAATTAGAGATATTAATGATTTAATTCATAAAAATGTATTGCAGAAAGAGGTTGCCGGAGGACGAAGCACAAATTACGAATTGCTAAATTGAGACAAATGCCAGCAGGTAATATGCACTCTTATACCAATTAATTAATTCATGTCATAAATTTCAATTTGAAAATAATTGAATTGAGATAAATAACCACAGACTAATTCGAAAAAGATTAGTCTGTGGTCATTTAAGATAACAAGATGAAGTAGGGATTCCTCGCTTCGCGTCGGAATGACAGCATCGCCTTTTTTTCAATACCCGTCGCCGACTGGCAGTGGAATTTTGAAGTTCTGTAGTGCGACGGGTTCGGAAGGCGTTTGGTGCCTGTCTGTGAGAGTTTCACTGAGTGTGGATTTTTTGTGCGAGGAAGTTGAAGCCCTCACTAATTTACATTTTATTTGTCAGTTTTCCATTACTTTCTTTTTTTGCAGAAAAAATAAAAAAACGTTGATTTAGCCTAAACGTTTACTTGTCGAAATGTGTATTTAGTTATAGATAGCAATAAAAAGCGCTCTAACATATTAAATGCTTGATAAAACAAAACAATTCGAGAAGCTAATGATGCAATATTTATCGGAAACTATTTCTGATAATGATAAACATATGTTAGCAGACATTCTTAACTCCGGCCCCAACTACAAAGCCCGTTACAACGAAATGGTTAAAACAAGAGCCGTTTCGCTTATTCCGGTTATCGAAGCTCACAAAACTTCGAATTACAAACAGTTTATTCAACTTCTAAATAATGGCTTAACTTTCAACAGTCAGCCCAAATTTTTGCAATACTTCATTCGAATTGCAGCCATCATTATCTTCGTATTTTCTACTTCAGTTTCCGGTTATTATATTTATACCGAATTTACTTCACGAAATAATATGATGAGTTATGAAACTATTGTGCCTCATGGTTCGCAGTCCAAAATTGTGTTGCCCGATGGTACAATTGCCTGGTTGAACTCGGGCTCTATCCTGAAATACAATACCAACTACGGGAATAAAAACAGAACAGTTTATTTAACCGGTGAGGGTTATTTTGATGTGCAGAAAGACCCTGAAAAACCATTTTTTGTATATGCCAACGATATAAAGGTTAAAGTGCTGGGTACTGTATTTAATGTTCGCGCTTATAACGACGAAGCAACGGTTGAGGTGAATCTGATAGAGGGAAAAGTGGACATTTCTTCCACTGAAAATAAAGCTTCACAAGTTTTGAGTTTAAAACCCAATGAAAAAATGGTTTTTAACAAACAACACAAAACCATACGGGCTTATAAAGTAGATGCAGCACGTGCCTCAACCTGGACAACAGGAAAATTGTGTTTTGTTGATGCGTCTTTAGAAGATATTTCGAAAGATCTGGAAAGAAAATACGATGTTCAAATAAGTATTCAGACCCAAAAAATTAAAAACGAATTATTTTCAGGTAGCTTGGATTTGAATCAACCAATCGAAAAGGTATTAGAATATATTGATGTGGACAAAAAATATCACAGAACATTTAAAGGAAAAGAAATATTGATAACAAATAATTAAAGAAACCATGAATACACTTTAACAGGATAAAATGATAATCACTCTATTTGCATAAAAATTAAAGAAAACTTTAGGTCAAATAACAAAAATGAAAATCAAAATGACAAAAAAAAATCAAATGGGGTTGCAAATCCCCTTAAAACTTTGTAAGTCATTTCTCAAACGGACTTTATTTCTAAGCATTGCAGTTTTTCTGTTTATTTCTACTGCATCAGCTCAGGATAAGAAAATAACAATAATGCAAACCAACAAACAATTAAGCGAAATTCTAAATGAAATTGAAGCTAAAAGTGGATACTCTTTTCTGGTTCGTAGTTCAGATTTGGATTTGAAGCAAATTGTGTCTATTGATGTAAAAGATAAAAGTATAAATGAAATCCTTTCAATTTTTTTTAAGAACAAAGGAATAAATTACGAAATCAACGGAAAAAGTATATCTATATTTATACCACAGAAACCTACAGAGAAAGCAATTACTACTAGTCCCTTAAAAAAAATCACCGGCTTGGTAACCGATGAAAAAGGCGACCCGATAATTGGAGCAACCATTATCGTTAAAGGTGCCGACAAAGGTACAGTTACGGATATAAACGGGGCATTCTCCATTGAAGCCGGAAACCAATCGGTGTTACAAATTTCGTATATCGGATATATTGCAAAAGAAGTGAAACCCGGAAACGATGAGCGGGTAACTGTAAAGATGGCTGAAGATACCCGTAATCTTGAGGAG
>CAMBSB010000013.1 GCA_945870155.1 Paludibacter jiangxiensis
AGGCGATTCTTCTTCGAACGATGCTTTGTCTGTTTCGTAAGCAAACAATACTTCGCCTTTTTTTACGGTATCACCTTTTTTCTTTTTGATTTCGGTAATGATACAACTTTCAACCGATTGACCCTGTTTGGGTAGAATAATAACTGTTGCCATCTATTTTATTTACTATTTATTCATTTACTATTTACAATTTTTCTTTTGTAGCATAATTATTCCCCTTTAGGGGTTAGGGGTTAATCTAAAGACCTGTAATGGTCAAGAATTTCTTATATGCTTCCACCCATTCTTCTGTATTTTCAGGTATAAATTCATCCAATTGAACCGATTCACCAATAATCTGGCGCATTTCCTGCAACGAATCAACACAACCTGCGGCTTTTGCCTGAATCATAATATTACCAATAGCGGTTGCTTCGGATGGTCCGGCAACAACGGGAATTCCAATAGAATTGGCTGTCCATTGATTTAACAACGGATTTTTTGAACCACCACCAATAACATGCAGCTTTTCAATTGGGAATGGCGCCAAATTTTTCAATAAACCTAACACGTATTTGTATTTTAACGATAGACTTTCGAAAATACAACGAACAAATTCGGCATGACTCGAAGGAGCTGTTTGTCCGGTAGCATTACAATAATCAACAATAGCTTTTGTCATACTTGCCGGATTTGCAAATGTAGCATGATCAGTGTCAACCATCGATTGAAATGCCGGAACGGTATCAGCCATTTGCACTAATTTTTCGTAAGCATAGGTTATTCCTTCTTTTTTCCATTCTTTCAAGCATTGTTCTAATAACCACATGCCGGTAATGTTTTTTAAAAAACGAGTAGTTCCTTCTACACCTCCTTCGTTTGTAAAGTTCAATGTCGAAGTTTCAGTATTAATAATTGCATCTTTCACTTCAATACCCATTAGCGACCATGTGCCGGAGCTGAGATAAGCAAAATTTTCGTTCGAAGCAGGTACAGCTGCCACAGCGGCACCTGTATCGTGTCCTGCAACTGCCACAACATTCACTTTGCCCAATTCACTTTCTTCAGCCAAATCATCTTTAAGCGTTCCGATAACATGACCCGGCATAACAATTTCGCCTAAAATTGAAGGCGATACGCCCGCTTTTTCGAGCAATTCAGCTTCAAATTTTTTGGTGCGTGGGTTTAAAATCTGCGAAGTAGATGCAATAGTATATTCAACAACTTTGTTTCCGGTAAGCATATATGCCAATGCATCCGGCATAAATAAAATTTCTTTGGTAGCTTTGAGTAAGGAATTATTGGCCTGACTCAATGCAAAAAGCTGGTACAAACTATTGAAATTCATTACCTGAATTCCGGTTAGGTCATACACTTTTTCGCGGGAAACTAATTCGAAGTATTTTTCGGGTGCACCAACAGTGTGCGGGTCGCGGTAAGCATAAGGAGCTCCTAGAATAGAACCATCTTCGGCAATTAGTGCAAAATCAACTCCCCAAGTATCTATGCCTATCGAAGTTATTTCAACACCTTCGGCTTTGGCAGCAACCAGTCCGGCTTTTAAATGCTCGAATAACGAATAAATATTCCAATGAAAATGGTTGCCGATTTGAAGTATTTGGTTTGGAAAACGGGTTAACTCCTTCATCTGAAGGCGGCCATTTTCGAGACTACCAAGAATGGAACGCCCGCTTGTAGCACCAAGGTCGAACGCTAAGAATGATTTGTTTTTCATTTGTATACTTATAAAGTTGCTGCAAAGGTATTAATATTTGCCTCAACCCAAATTGTATTAATTGACTTAATAACTTCATTTTTTGATAAACCCCCAATCCCGAAATTGGATATTGCACTATTCTGTAAAAGTTGCGGTTAAACAGAATTTCTTAAAACGGGATCAGGGATTATCTTTTTTGTCTTGAATCTTGGTTCTTGATTCTTATTTATAAATTGGACCGTAAGTTTGGCAAGCACGATAATCAGCCCCTTCTTTGTCCATGCCATAAGCTGCCCATGCACTTGGTCTGAAAACTTTCGATTCGTCCACATTGTGCATACAAACCGGAATGCGAAGTATAGAAGCCAATGTTATTAAATCGGCACCAATATGTCCGTAGCTGAATGCGCCATGATTTGCACCCCAATTATTCATTACAGAATACACATCAGCAAAATTACCTTCACCTGTTAAGCGTGGTGCAAACCAAGTTGTTGGCCAAGTTTGGCTGGTACGTTCATTTAAAATTTTATGTACATCGGCAGGAATATCTACCGTCCAACCTTCGGCCAATTGCAATACTGGTCCTAAGCCTTTTACTAAATTAACACGTGCCATTGTAACCGGCATCCCACCTTTTGATAGGAAGTTGGAAGAGAAACCACCACCACGGAAATACTCACCTTCGGCCGGATACCAAGTGGTTGCATCTAAAGTTTTCTGAACTTCTTCTTCGGTAATTTCCCAAAATGGTTTCATTACAGCTTGACCATTTTCAGTTTGCTGTCCTGCACCATCCAACGAAGCTGAACCCGAGTTAATTAAGTGAATCAAACCATTTGCAGCCAATCCTTCCAATTTATGTCCCGTAACACGTTCAACAGCCTCCGGACTCCAATACGTACGAACATCGGCAAAAACCTGAGCTGTATTAGTCAATAATTTGCCAAAAAGCATAGCCACTCCATTCAACGAATCGTTTTCTGTAGCTACTACAAAAGCTTCGCGAATACCATTCCAATCGAACGAAGTATTTAAAATTGCTTCTGAAAAGTCACCATTTGGCATAAAATCAGTCCATTGACGTTGACCCTGAAAACCAGAAGCAATGGCGTTGTGTCCTAATGCTTCTTCAGCAAAACCTAGTTCGCGTAAACGTGGATTACCTATCATCAAGTCGCGGATAATTAATGTCATTTTAACCACAAATTCCCATTCTTGATCTAACACTTCTCGCGATTTGGTTGTATGAGGTGGATTTGTGTTTGGCCCTTCGTTGGCTTTGCAATTTTTTACAGTCCAAGCCATGGCTTTTTTAAATTCTTCTGGGTCATAAATTCCTAATTTTTCGCGACGAATAATTTCGCTCATGTCCACGTACTCGTTACGCATACCCAGGTAAGTTTGGAAAAAGTCTGCATCTACAATTGAACCTGCAATACCCATTGAAACAGAACCAATTGAGAGATGGGATTTTCCTTTTAATGTAGCAGCGGCAATTCCTGCTTTTGCAAAACGTACTAATTTTTCCTGAACATCAGCTGGAATTGAGGTGTCGGTACTATCCAACACATCGCGACCATAAATACCAAATGCTGGTAATCCTTTTTGATTGTGGCCAGCCAATGCCGCTGCCAAATAAACTGCTCCCGGACGTTCTGTTCCGTTGAATCCCCAAACTGCTTTGATGGTATGTGGGTCAACATCAATTGTTTCGCTACCATAGCACCAACATGGAGTTACAGTGATAGTTACACTTACACCTTCTTTTTTGAATTTTTCGGCACAAGCGGCTGCTTCGTCTACACGACCAATAGTTGTGTCGGCAATAACACATTCTACAGCACTTCCATCGCTGTATTTTAAATTTGAGCTCAAAAAGTTGGCTAAATTCAAAGCCATATTCATGGTTTGATTTTCTAATGACTCACGCACACCACCCTGACGAGCATCAATGGTTGGACGAATACCAATTTTTGGATTGTCGCCTTGCAGACGACCTGTTTTTTCTTTACGAATTTGAGCAGTCGATACTGTTTCGCCTGCATTTGAACCTGCTTTCATGATTTTTTAAGATTAAGCCCTACCCCTAAAGGGAAAAGACGTAGTTGTTATTATTTGATATTATTTTGTGTGCTGAACTATGCTGTTTTAATTATAAAAAATATATTTCTTATTTGTCCTCAACTCCTCCCGCCAATAGCGGGATAAATTGCAGGGAGTATGGAAAAACCCCATTTGGTACTAATTCACATCTCCTTTAGGCGCTTGGGGCAGATCTATATCGACCCTCTTATTATAAGTTTTGTTGGTAAATATTCTTGAATTGCAATTTTTGATTTTACAAAATCTGCAGCTTTTTCTCCCATTAATCCAAAATCAATACTGATAGATGAGATACCATTTTTGATAATTTCCAAAACCGGATCATCGTTATATGCAATTAAGCCAATTTCCCGACCGGATTTATAGCCGTTTTTATCTGCATCTTTTACAACTTTGACCATATCTTCGGTAGTGATACACAAATACAGACATCCGCTTTCAACACCTTTCCATTCCGAATTTTTCCGGATTAAAGCATACTCAAATCCAAAGTTGGTGCAAAATTGTTTAAAATAATCGATAGAAGAAACCGGATGGCGTAAATCTTCCGGAAAAACATAAACCAACTTCCGGTATTTCTTAATCGCTTCAATTCCTTCAATTAAACTATTGTATAATGCCTGATTAAAATCCTGACAGATATATGAAATTCCAGACTTTTCAAAATTACCAAAATCTAGCAATAATAACTTTCCTGCTGGAATTGTTTTAAGCGTTTCCGACAATTTATCGTTGGAAAAATTCATCACCACATACATGCTATACTTGCCAATACTTTCCTGCAAAATAGTTTCGAACAGGCTTTCGTTATATTGATGAAAAATCAAATCAACCTTGTAATTTTCCGGTAAATTATCTGCAAATCTATCGTATAAATCTTTTTTAAATGGCGAATAGGTGTCGAGCAAAAGCAATACTCTATTCACTTCATCCTTAACAAAATAGCCCTTTTGAGGTGTCGAATCAATAATGCCGATTCGTTTTAGTTCAGAATATGCCTTAAAAACGGTATCGCGCGATACTTTATAAAATGCACTTGCCTCATTAATCGACAACAAATTATCTCCCACCTTCAGTTGTCCCTGCATAATTGATAAACTTAAAGCGTCTATCAGGGTCTTGATTTTTGTACTTGAGTGGTTGAAATTTACTTTCATTTAAATTATTTAAATCGTTTAGTGCGATGCAACGGCTTTATATTCATCTCCTTCGTAAAGTGGTCCTGATGGTTTAGAACCTATAAATGAATAATATACCAAATAAATATAACTTACAACAGGAATAATCATTGCTAATGCCATACTATGTGTAACATCCGAAATATAGCCCATTAGCGGTGTCCAGATTGCTCCTCCAATAATTGCCATAATTATCATCGAACCTCCAATTTTTGTATTTGGCCCTAAGCCTTTTACTCCAAGAGCAAAAATAGTAGGGAACATACACGACATAAAGAAACTGGAAATTACCAGCGCCCAAACACCGAAGAATCCCGGATGTAAAATAGCAATGCCCGTTAATACAATATTTATGATACTGAATACACCCATCAATTGGTTGGGTTTAAACTTGCGCATCAAAGCGGTAGATACAAAACGGCCAATACCAAAAGCTAGTAATGTGTAAACTAAATATACACCTGCTTCTTTTTCGGGTTTTTGCATAAAATCTTTTACATATTGAATTAAAAAACTCCAAGTGCCAACTTGCGCTCCCACATAGAAAAACTGTGCAATTATTCCTTTAATAAAATGTGGATATTTAAACAGTTTTGAAAAATGTCCGTGTCCATCCTCTTTTATATCGTTAGTTTTTACCGGATTATCCGTTTCTGCCGGAAATTTTACGCGCCAAATTAAAAATGCCCAAACCAAAATAATACAGCCAATAACCATGTATGGAGGAATCACGCGCATGATTTCGGTATGTAAATAATCGTTGTAAGTACCGGCAGCTTTCATTGTTTCTACCTGAGCATCTGAATGTTCAACGCCCGAAAAAATAAACTGACTGCCAATAAGTGCGCCAGCCATTGCTCCAAGCGGGTTAAATGCCTGCGAAAAATTTAAACGTTGTGCCGAAGTATCCGGGTCGCCCAAAACAG
This sequence comes from Paludibacter jiangxiensis, assembly GCA_945870155.1. Classification (GTDB taxonomy): domain Bacteria; phylum Bacteroidota; class Bacteroidia; order Bacteroidales; family Paludibacteraceae; genus Paludibacter; species Paludibacter jiangxiensis_A. The sequence goes on from CAMBSB010000013.1 coordinate 5,907, forward strand.
AAATAAATGAATTGGCTCCCGTTTCGAGAAAAGCTAAACCACTGGCAATAATAAAAAGTGCCATCAAAAACAATTCGAATTTTCCAATCATAGCTGCGGGATAAAACGTAAATGCTCCGGCTGCAAAAAGTAATAATCCTGTGATTAATCCTGTTTTGTAATTGTATTTATCCATTACCAAAGCAGCAGGTAATGCCATTAAAAAGTAACCCATATAAAATGCCGATTGAACCAAACCCGCCTGAAAACGACTCAATTCAAACGATTTCATAAACTGTGGTATCAGAATATCATTCAGGTTATTAGGCATAGCCCATAAAAAAAACAAAGCAGTTACCAACATAAAGGGCAATGCATTCTCTTTACTTACAATTTTGTGTTTTGACATTATCTGTAGATTTTAATAATTTTTAATTTGAAAATTCGTTCTATCTATTGCCTATTATCGCATAAGTTTGCGTCATCGACCTTAATTTGAAATTTCGAAACAAAAGCTTCCCATTTCTTTTGTCGCTTATTAACTGCTAACTCAGCAAACAAAGCTTCCCAATCAAAATCAGCGACTATCTCAATTATCATAAACAAGCAATTACCTAAAATAAAAACCTCCATATCCAAAATCCCAACTACGCAAATGCTACGAGGAATTTCTCTCCAGATATTTTTACTTTTATACCAATACTTGTATTCCTTAATTAATTGTCATTGTTCATTAAATCAATAGTTTGCCAATAATTTTGCAAGTTATAATGAATTTTTTTCAGTGTTTGAATGGCTGTTTTTGCAAATATAATTTACATGCCTGTGCTGAACTATGCTGTTTTGGGTACAAAGATATTGTAGTTATTCATAATAAAAACCAATAATTCTATGTTTTACAACATAATTTTAAAATATCTGAGACATTGTTTCCACAATTATTTTTTAGAAATAATGACACACTTACGGGGATATGGAAATATTTTAAATTAAATTAACAAAAAAATAGCTACTCCTAACTTTCAAATATTAGACAAATTGACAAATACTGATAACAATCGGGAGGTAGAAAAATGATTATTAAAAACACAAAGCTTAACGGTCACAAATTAGTGAAACCATTTAAAATAGTAAAGTTTCAAAGAATTTATGAAAATGTTTAACTGTCAATAATGAAATTCTTTAGATAATATTTATCAACAATTTGCGCAAGTTAAAACATGGTCTGAAATTTGCTTATTTTGTTGTTAAGTAAAATAATAAAATAGTTAATTGTTATTTTTAACGCGAAATTTACATTCAATTCTTACCCAAAATATTTTTGAATTAACATCAACAATTCATCTTTATTAATGGGCTTAGCAATATAATCGTTGCAACCTGCTTCTATGGCTTTATGGCGGTCGCCGGATAATACAAATGCAGTCTGCGCAATGATAATGACATTTTTGTTAAAATTGCGAATTTGACGAGTGGCTTCATACCCTCCCATTTTAGGCATCTGAATATCCATCAAAACCAAATCTATATCAGGATTCATTTTACAAGCTTCTATGGCTTCTATACCAGTCCTTGCCTTAAAAGTTTCTTTGCTAAAAGCATTCACAGTTATCTCAATCAGCATTTCTGATATTTCGTCGTCTTCTGCTATAAGTATTTTAAGTTTTCTGATTTTGTCCCATTTTTTCAAAGACTCTGATTTGTAAATTTCAGGCTTTCTCTGCTGTTTTTGATTGTAAGGTAATGTGAAATAAAATGTAGAACCAATTTCCTCTTCACTTTCAACCCAAATTTTTCCACCCAACATTTCGACGTATGCCTTGGTAATAGATAAGCCTAAACCAGCACCTTGATAAGCCATTTTACAAGCAATATCAGCCTGAATAAAACGTTCAAAAATGGCTTCGTGTTTATCTTTTGGAATTCCAATTCCTGTATCTTTAACATAGAATATTAATACAAACCTGTCATGCTTTGTTTCAACTTGATTATAATCTACTAAACTGTAGCCAATCTCTATGGTACCAACATTAGTGTATTTAATTGCATTTTTAACAAGATTAGTAAGTATAGCATATACTTTTTCGCGGTCAGTTTTTACGATAGATTCTTTTGCAGGTAATAAGGTGCTAAATGTTAGTTTTAATCCTTTTGCTTCAGCTTCTGGTTTAAAAAAGTTATAAATATATTCTATTTGTTCGTTGATATTCGTCTCTTTAATATCTAATTTCATGAGTCCAGCTTCAATTTTAGAAATATCAACAATATCGTTTATGATATTGAGCATACGATTACCACTTTTTTCTATTATTCTGATATATTCTTGCTGCTGCTGTCCACTAAGGTTAGGTTCTTTAAGTAATTCGGCAAAGCCCAGAATACCGTTCATAGGTGTTCGAATTTCGTGACTCATATTGGCAAGGAAAGCCGATTTGAGACGGTCGCTTTCTTGGGCATGAAAATTGGCAATTTTCAATTCATTTAAAATTGTAGTTTTATGGATAAAAACACTTAAATCTTGAGCCAGCTGTTCAAAAAGCATTCCAAATGAAGCATTATAGGCCATAGGGTCTTTATAACTTTGTATTACTAAAACACCAATGACTTTTTTTTCTACTATCAGTGGTGCGCCTAACCAGCATTCTGCAGGTTCTCCTAAAATAGGTATATTTTGTTCAATGGATATTTTAGCAATTTCTTGCTTGTTGATTAATAACGCTTTAGCAGTTTTAACCACATAGCCTGAGAATGAACTTGCGGCATCCCATTCATCGAAACTATCAACTTCATCAACCCAATGTAGTTTTTTTAATGTATTACTTTGAGCGTTGTAAAGTGCTGCAAAGAAATTTTCGGTGTTGGTTAATTGACTTAATTGGATGCGTACAAATTCAAGCAATTGTTCAATATTATCAGAAGCAACAACCGCAGAAGCGATTTTATATTGAATTTCATGTATTTTTTCAAGATATTTTCGTTCGGTGATGTCTCTAAATTCGACTGTTCTAAATGTTTTACCTTTGTATGGAATATTTTTACCTGCTAAGCGCAAAGGAAATTCTTCCCCGTTTTTGCGTAATCCAATGGCTTCATAAGGTTTTTCGTAATTCGATAATATATTACTTAATACCAAATTCCTTGATTCAGGGGCAATAAGCATTAAACCGTCCATCCCGATAAGCTCGTTATACGAATATCCCGTAATTTCCGAAAGTCCTTGATTACATTCAAAAATCTTTCCCTTGTCGTGAATAGCAATTCCTCCAAACGAAGCATTGTGTAGTGCTTTGTAACGTTCTTCGCTCTCACGCAATGCTTGTTCAGATTGTTTGCGTTCGGTAATGTCATTTATTACCACTAATGTAGCTGGTAAATTATTAAAACGTATGGATTTGGCTTGGGTTTCGACAATTAACACAGTACCATCCAATTTCAGGTATTTCTGCTCTTGCATTGCTACAAAACCATTTTCGGCAAGTAATTTTGAATTTTCTAGTGCAAGATTGTGAAAATCAGGGTGAATAAGTTCATATATATGTTTTCCTATAAGTTCATCTTGCGTTTTTGCACCAAAAAGTTCTATGGCAGCGGGGTTAAAGTAGATAGTTTTCCAATCGTGAATGATTGACATAGCGATGGGTGAAAACTCAATTAAGTTACGGTATTCTTTTTCTTTAACTTTTAACCCTAGTTCTGCATTTTTGCGTTCGGTAATGTCAGTTGCAAAGTTTAGTGTTGCCGGCAATCCGTTCCAATTTATAAGAACAGAATTTACTGATAAGTGACGTTTTTCTCCTTTTTGATTAATAATTGTAAAATAGCTATTTTGATTTTGGGTAATTCCATTTATTAAATCGTGGTGATGTTTTGATAGATTTTCTTTGTCATATACATCAACCAAATCTAAAATTGAAAAACCTATTAAATTGTCTTTCGAGATTTCTGTCAGTTGTTCGCAAGCAGGATTTGCAAAAACTAACTTTTCGTTTTGAACAATATATATAGCTTCATTTGCATTTTCAAATAGCAAGCGGTATTTTTCTTCGCTTTCTTCAGCCTTTTCTTTTGCTTTAATTAATTCTTCTTCTGCATTTTTGCGTTTGGTAATATCTATTACAGCCGTTATGAAGTAGAGTGGATTAGCTTTATCGTCGCGTTGAATAGCAGTGTTTATATCAACCCAAACAATATGTCCATCCTTGTGAATGTATCTTTTTTCCCAATGCTCCGATTGTTTTTCACCTTTCAATATTGAGCTTATTATTTTGTTGTTTAATTCAATATCATCAAGATGTGTAATTTCTTTCCAATTCAAATTGTTTAATTCAGTTTCAGAATAACCAACAATTTTGCAAAAAGCATTATTTACGGTTAAGTTGCCATCAATCGAAGTTATCGACATACCAACTATTGTGTTTTCAAAGAAATTTCGGAATTTTTCTTCGTTTTGTTTTAATGCGATTTCGGTTTGTTTACGTTCTGTAATGTCGGTGTGCGAACCAAACATTCGAATTACTTTGCCTTCATTATTTTTTAAAGAAGCAGCTTTATTGTGTATCCACCTGTAAGTTCCATCTTTGTGTCGAAACTTAAATTCCAATATGAAATGTTCGATAGGATTGTTAAGATATAAATTAACAGCATTCTGACAATATTCCGCCTCTTCGGGATGTAGGTGTTCAATCCAGGTTTCGAAATCATTTTTCAACTCATCGTCTTTGTAGCCGATTTGTTTTTTCCATTGCTCCGAATAAAAAACTTCGTTTGTTTCCACATTCCAATCCCATATTCCTTGTTCTGAAGCATCGATTACTATAGCATAACGTTCTTCGCTTTTTATCAATTTTTCCTCATTTTGCTTACGTTCAGTAATATCCCGAAAATTTAATACGATAGATTTTACACTCGGATTTGCCAACAAATTGCTGAATGTAGTTTCTACCCAATGCCATTGACCTTGTTTGTTAATATATCGATATTCTATGGTTGGAATATACAAAGGATCAGCAAAAATTTTACCCAATTCAGACAATACCAATTGTAAATCATCAGGATGAGTATATTCAGCAGGATTACCTTTAACTTCATCTGTTAGCATATATCCAAACATTTTTTTAGCTGAAGGACTTATATATTTAAAGTTGCCTTCTGCATCAATGAGGGCAATGCCATCAGGGGCTTTTTCTATAAGTGCCTGATAGTGCTGTTCTGTTTTTTTAGTTTCTTCTTCAGCAAGTTTCCGTTTGGTAATATCTCTAAAAGTTCCCAACATAAGTGATTTGCCATTTAAATGTATGGCTTGTCCCACAATTTCGACAGGTATTTCGGTGCCATCGGAGCAACAAATTTTATTTTCAACAGGTTCATTATTATGTATTTCCCCTGTATTTTCAAAATGCTCTATGAAGGTGTTTTTCGATTGCTCTTCATTTTGCGATGGATGAAGTTCGTATTGGAACAAGCCAATAATCTCGTGCTTCTCCTTTTTAAATAAACTACATGCTTTATTATTTGCATCAATGATTTTACCCGTTTCAGGGTCGGTCAATAACATGGCATCGGGTGCATCGTCAAACAAAACTTTAAAACGCATTTCGCTTTCTTTCAATGCAATTTCGGATTGTTTATGTTCGGTAATATCCTTAACAATATTCATCAAAGCAGGAAACTTATTGTAATTTATAAGCAGAACAGTAATTTCAACAAGAACAGTACTGCCATTTTTGTGCTTTAATATAGTTTCAAAGTTCGAGAAACCTTTGGTTTGCAAATCATTAAGGCGTCGTCCCATCTTTTCCTCTGTCACATCAATTTCAATTTCAGATGGGTTCATTGTGGATAGTTCAGTTTTTGTGTATCCCAACATTGCTCCTGCCGATTCGTTCATCTCAAGAAAATTGGATAATCTTCCGTCGGGGTAGGCATTAAAGATTGTTATTCCATCTTTGTTTGCTTCAAATAGTTCGTGGTATTTTTCCTCGCTTTGTTTCAACGCAATTTCAGTTTGTTTGCGTTCTGTGATATCATTAATACTCGATAATATATAGGTGCTGTTATTGATACTGATAAGATTAGCCGAGAAAAATCCTATAATGATTTCTCCATTTTTCTTTTTAAATTGGAATTCCTGCCCAACTACCTTTCCTCCATCACGGAGGACTTTTACCACGCGGTTGCGATCATCCGCATCAACCCATAAATCCAATCCTATCGATGAATTATTGAGCGCCTCTTCAGGAGTGTACCCCGAAATTGAAAAGAATGCATCGTTGACTTCGATAAACATTCCGTCCTCTGGGCGCGTGATTGTAATGGCATATGGAGAAGTCTTAAATGCCAAAGCAAATTTTTCTTTGCTTTCTTCTAATGCTTGTTGAGCTTGATTGCTTGCGGCTATTTCATTTTTGAGTTGTAAATTAGTAAAAGCTTTTTCCGAAAGATCGGTGGCGATAACAAACAATAAATTAGCTATTTTTTTAAATTTGTCGACCGACATGATTGGAATTTCGTCTAATGCTGATTTGTATTCTAATCTATCAACACCAATCTCATCAGCATATTGCAATAATATTTTTTCGTCAATATTTTCATTTCGTACTTGCCCTATGAGCCAATTTGCTATGTGTATGCCCCCAACTGTTATAGATGCACCCGCATCCAACAAACCACCGCTTAAGCAGGGTTGTAAAGTTGCACCTTCCGGATTGTATTTTCCAATAATTGCGTCTGATTTATAACAATTTGCACAACCTTTTTCTGTTTTTCGAATTATGGTTTCGCATAATCGACTAAAATTACTGGCTTTTGTAAGTGGATTACCTTTTACATCTGTAATTATTGATGCAACTCCATGAACGTCTGCAAATAAATCTTGCAAATTTTGAATTTCATTTAGATTAAAAATATCGTTAAATGTAATATCCTTTAATTTGCTGTTTTGTTGTATTATTTCGTTCATAATAGTTGATTTGAAGCTGTTATTAATGAATTATTTAATTACATAAAAATAATTGCCAAAATTAATAAAATATTTCACGACTATTGTATAATTTTATAAAACGAATATATTTAAAAACATTAAAATCTGTTATAAACAATTTAATGTAATTAATAATTTTGAAATTAGCCATATCGTTACAATTAGCACTCCTGCATTATTATTGAGCACTATTATTGAAACATATAAACAATAAAATTTACCTTAAAAATCAAATAAAGCTATAAATAAAGGATGTAAATTGAAAAATGTCCATAAATTTCCCCTTAACATTCCCTCTTTTGGGTAAGGCTGTTAAGTTCTGAACTTGCTCCATTTCTATTGCCCTCCCAATTATGGGGCGGATTAAATTTGTAATAAAAATCAGGGCTTTAGCACACAAAACCCTTAGCAGATAGAAAAACTGGTGAACTAGGCAATTAAATAGTATTCTTGATTGAGAATAGTTTTTGGCACAGTTTAATATCAGAATAATGTGGTGTACTAGGTAGCTGGCCATTATTGCTTGGGTTACAAAGAAAACCACACATTTAATTATTTACCAACTAAAAAAATGAAGCATAATTTGCATTTTTTTGTAATTTGACAAAATTGAATATTTAATTTTATCGGATTCAAAAGAAATCATTTAAGCTTTAATAGTTACAAACTTGACATTTTAACGTCCTATTTTACTAAAACAATATCAGCAAATGAGCCTTAATTTAAAGTTAGAAAAATGCTATATATTGTTTAAAAATTTTACAAATAATTAATAATTAGCTCTATAAAGGGTTATAGTCTATGCAACAAACCAATTTCCAACTTTTTGATTTCCTTGATTTTAGCACCGAAATGAACGGTGGTGACCGACTTTGGCGTGCTTGCTCACCAACAGATATAAAAGAGCAAAACGGTGAAATTTTCGTTGAAATCCCCTTTCAGAAACAGAACAATTCCAATGAAATAACCCCCGATCTTTCAGAACCTAAGAAAACATATATACTTAGAATTAAGGCTTTAGGTAACAAAATACTGAGAGTTTCAATTGGTTTTGGAACGGCAGTAATGGAAAATTCAAAGATGTTGGAAATATCGGAAGATTTGAATACAACAGCTTTGACTTTTACAAAAACTGAATCCGAATGGAGCATAAATGACCTGCAAGGCAAAAAAAAAGCTGTAATTAGTTTTGCCGAAAGTAATATTGATTGGTGGAGTGATTTGTTACCAGCACCCGCTGAAACCATTTTCTTGAGCTTTTATCCTGATGGCAAAAAAGAAGTAGCACTTTCGGCATACGATATGTTTTCACCAACCCGACATGATGCATTTGCATTGGCTTATGTGGAAAGAAACGGCGAACCACATAGGTCAACATTTGCGATTCAAGCCAAAGCAGATGAATGTTATTATGGTACTGGTGAGCGTTTTTCGAAAATGGACTTGTCGGGTAAAACCTACCAGCTTCGCAATCAGGATGGACAGGGAGTAAATAATCGGCGCACATACAAAAACGTACCGTTTTATCTTTCATCGGAAAATTATGGACTTTTCCAACACACCACAGCATTTACTAAATTTTCATTGGCCGACCATTCTACCCGCTCGGCACAAATAATGGTGGAGGAGCCGGTTGTCGATTTCTTTTTGATAGGTGGTGATACGCCCGAAGAAATTCTTTTTGGATATCGTCAATTGACAGGTTTTCCAACTATGCCTCCACTTTGGAGTTTTGGAACCTGGATGAGTCGTATGACCTATTTTTCGGCAGATGAAGTGACTGAAATTTGTGACCGAATGCGTGCAGAAGATTTTCCTTGCGATGTAATTCATTTGGATACAGGATGGTTTGAAACCGACTGGTTGTGCGAATGGAAATTCAACGATGAGCGTTTTCCCAATCCACGACAATTTATACAGGACTTAAAATCAAAAGGTTATCGGGTCAGTTTATGGCAGTTACCTTATATTTCGTACAATGCCATTCAGTATAAAGAAGCAGATGAGAACGATTATATAAGTAAAAGTGAACGAAAAATATCCGGTTCATCTAATTTTAGCGTGCAGGATTTTGCCGGAACTATTGATTTTACTTATGATAAAGCAACAGAATGGTATAAAGATTTGCTCCGTAAATTATTGGAAATGGGTGTAGTATGCATTAAAACAGATTTTGGCGAGGACATACATCTTGATGCTGAATATCAATCTATGAGTCCGGAAAAACTACACAATTTGTATCCGTTGTTATATCAAAAAGCAGCTTACGAAGTTACAAAGGAAGTAACAGGCAATGGAATTATCTGGGCACGCGCTGGTTGGGCTGGTTGCCAAAGGTATCCGTTGCATTGGGGTGGCGATTCGGCTTGCTCTTGGGACGGAATGGCAGGTTCGCTCAAAGGTGGACTACAACTTGGTTTATCGGGTTTTGGCTTTTGGAGTCACGATGTGCCAGGTTTTCATGGTGTTCCCAACTTTATGAACTCCGTTTTACCCGAAGATATTTATGTTCGATGGACACAATTCGGTGTTTTTTCATCGCATTTGCGCTATCATGGTTCGCACAAACGTGAACCCTGGCATTACCCTAATATAGCTCCAATAATTCGTAAATGGTTGAAAATAAGATATATAATAATACCATATATATTGCAGCAAAGCGAAAAAACCACTAAAACAGGATTCCCTGTTTTACGTGCTTTGATAATGCATCACCCGAATGATAAAACATGTAGGCATATTGATGATCAGTATTATTTTGGCGATAATATGTTGGTTGCGCCGGTAATGAATTCGGAGAATAAACGAGATATTTATTTACCCGAAGATATTTATGTTCGATGGACACAATTCGGTGTTTTTTCATCGCATTTGCGCTATCATGGTTCGCATAAACGTGAACCCTGGCATTACCCCAATATAGCTCAAATTATTCGTAAATGGTTGAAATTGAGATATAAATTAATACCATATGTTTTGCAGCAAAGCGAAAAAACCACTAAAACCGGATTCCCTGTTTTACGTGCTTTAATAATGCATCACCCGAATGATAAAACATGTAGGCATATTGATGATCAGTATTATTTTGGCGATAATATGTTGGTTGCACCGGTAATGAATTCGGAGAATAAACGAGATATTTATTTGCCCGAAGGAAAATGGGTACACTTTTTTACAAGTGAAGTCTTTGAAGGAGAACGTTGGTTGAAAAACGTAGTAGTACCATTAGACGAAATGCCTGTGTTTGTAAAACAGGGAGCTGAAATACCCATGTATTTGGAGGATGTGAGCTGCACGGATGATATGGATATGAGTAAAATAGTAAAGATAAAATACCTGCCCCCTAACCCCCTGAAGGGGGAATAAATATTACTTTTGATCAATATAACAATTCATATTTAAAAAAATGAAAATAGGAAATAACATTTCAAACAATGGTAGCAACAATTCCCCCTTTAGGGGGCCAGGGGGCTTCTGGAAATCAAATTTTGAAGAAACTAAGAAACATTACATCAATTGGTGGAATGGCAAAGGAATAGTGCTGACTATGTGGGAACATTTAGAAAAAGAAGGTGCACCTTATGCGGCTGTTTTACCACCTTCACCACACAAAGATATGCAGCAATTTTGGTTCGACCCTCAGTGGAGAGCTGATTATCTGCATTATACAATGTCGCGAAACTCGTATTTGGCCGACATTTTACCTGTGGCAAATACACAATTGGGTCCGGGTTCGTTGGGGGCTATTTTGGGTGCCGATTTGGAAGGTCGTGATGATACTATCTGGATTCGTGATAAAGATGATTTTGATGGTCGGATAGTTTTTGACGAGAAGAATAAATGGTGGCAATTGCACAAAGACTTGCTAAAGGCTTGTAAAATCAAAGCTGAAGGAAATTATATGGTTGGCTGCCCCGACTTGGTTGAAGGACTGGATGTGCTGGCAAGTTTGAAAGGCTCGGACAACGCCTTGATGGATTTGATGTTAGATCCTGAAACCACCTTACAGCAAATGCAAGAGGTAAATGATGTGTATTTCAAGGTTTTCAACGAAATTTACAACATTATCAACGTGAATGGTGAAATGGCGTTTTGCTATTTTTCGTTGTGGGCACCGGGGAAGGTTTCAAAGTTACAGGTCGACATCTCAACCATGATTTCCGAAAATGATTTCCGTACTTTTTGCTTGCCATTCTTACGCGAACAAACCGAAAAAATTGATTACACCCTATATCATTTGGATGGAGTTGAAGCCATTCGACATTTAGATGCAGTGCTGGAACTCGAAAAACTGAATGCAATACAATGGACTCCCGGTTATGGTCAACCTCAGGGAGGCAATGCTCAATGGTATGATTTATATAAAAAAATCCTGGCTAATGGAAAATCAATTATGGCCAACTGGGTAACTTTAGACGAAATTGAACCATTGATTGATGCTGTGGGCAATCAGGGCTTGCATATCAATGTTGATTTCAAATCGGAAAAAGATATTGAAAAAGCATTGAAAATAGTAGAACGATACCGTTAAAAATCAAACTTTTCCAAAGTTTTAAACTTTGGAAAAGTTGAAACATTCAATACTAAATGAAAGAACTAATTCACCTATCTACACTCGATATTGTTGTTGTAGCTATATATGTAATTGTATTAATTGCCATTGCTTACTGGGCAAGTTTCAGCAAAAAAAATAAAAGCGACAATCTTTTTACTGCGAATAAAAGTTTGGGATGGTTTGCTATTGGGCTCACCATGTGGGGAACCAATGTGGGTCCATCCATGTTAATAGCCAATGCCAGCAGTGGTTACGAAAGTGGCATTGTGGCTGGAAATTTCTCGTGGTACGCGTTTCCGTTTATACTTTTACTTGCTTTTGTTTTTGCCCCACGATATCTGGGTGCTCAGGTTATGACATTGCCCGAATATATGGGCAAGCGATTTGGGGACAAAACACGTAGGTATTTGGCCTGGTACACCATAATTACGATACTTATTTCGTGGTTAGGACTAACATTGTTCTCAGGTGGTGTATTTATGTCGCAGATATTAGCTATTCCTCTATCAATGAGTATAATAATCTTGGTTCTAATTTCGGCAGCATTTGTTATTGCCGGGGGATTGAAAGCAATTGCCTATACCAATGTTTTTCAAATGCTTTTGCTTATAGGCGTTTCAATTCTATTAGTAGTCATGGCTGTGATAAAAGTTGGTGGAATATCCGAAATAATTAGCGCAACACCCGCCAATTATTGGAAAATGTTTCAACCGCTCGACGACCCAAATTTCCCCTGGTTGGCCATTGTTATTGGTTATCCGATAATGGGTGTGTGGTTTTGGTGTACCGATCAATCCATGGTGCAGGCAGTGCTTGGCTCGAAAGATTTACGAAACGGACAAATGGGTGCAAACTTTGTAGCATGGCTTAAACTCATTGATATTCCGTTGTTTATGATTCCAGGCATATTGGCTTTTATTTTAATTCCACATTTGTCAAATTCAACTGATGCTTATCTGAAGCTTGTTGAAACTGTTTTCCCTTCAGGCTTAATTGGGTTGGTGATTGTGGTAATGATGGCTGCATTGATTAGCACAGTTGGTTCAGCTTTAAATTCATTGAGTGCAGTTTTTACCATGGATATTTACATTAAACAATATAAACCCGCTGCTACAAATAAAGAAATTACATTTATAGGAAGAATAGTTGTTTTAATTGGAGCTTTACTTTCAATATTTTTAGCCATAGGAATTACATATATTCAGGGCTTAAGTTTTTTCAATATTTTTCAATCGGTACTCGGGTTTATCGCACCCCCTATGTCGATTGCTTTCCTTTTTGCTGTACTTTGGAAAAAAACATCGCATAAAGCTATTAATTCGGTGCTGACATTGGGAACAATCTTTAGTTTGGGTGTAGGTATTGCATATTACAATAAGTTGATATTTAATAATTTGCATTTTCTGTATGTGTCATTTATTATCTTTGTACTGCTGGGTATTTATGTTTTTATATATTCAATTATAGATAAAAATTCAAGTTCAAAACTCGTTAAAATTGATTATCAACCTATCAAAGTAAACCGCTCGGTAAAAATTGCATGGATTTTATTGATTGTTGTTATGATAGGGTTATATATGTTTTTTAATTAAAGACCCCTAACCCCTAAAGTGGAATAAGATGATGTCCGTTAGCATAAAAGGGAACAGAAATTAGTATAGATAAAATAAAGAATAAATAATTTATGAATGGTAACGAAAATATATATGATAAAACTAATTCCAATTCCCCCTTTAGGGGGTTAGGGGGCAACTCTATGTCTCACAAAGAACGTTTCTTAGCTACTATTAACAACCAAGCTGTCGATCGTCCGGCATCGTGGTTGGGTTTGCCTGTACCTTCAGCGCAACAAGGTTTATATGATTTTTTCAATGTAAAATCAGTTGATGAACTAAAAAGGGTACTTAACGATGATATTTATCCTATCGAAGTGCCTTATAATTATCCGCCATCCAATCATATTGCCTGTGCATTTAAATTTGCAAAAGTTTCGCACGATGACAAACCTGATGAACGTACGCTCACAGTACCTGGTTTTTTTGAAGACATCGAAGATCCAGCCGATGTTGATTTATTTCCATGGCCCGATCCGGCATTGTATCTAGATGTTGAAGAATCCAAAAAGTTAGCCCAGGCTGTTGACCCCGATTATGTACGCATGGGAGTGATGTGGAGTGCTCATTTTCAGGATGCTTGTGCGGCATTTGGCATGGAAAAGGCCTTGATGGTGATGTTGATGAATCCAGAAATGTTTACAGCGGTAATTGACAGAATAACAGAGTTTTATCTTAAAGCAAACGAATTGTTTTACGAAGCTACCAAAGGATATCTCGACGCTGTTTTGATTGGAAATGATTTTGGGAGTCAGTGCAATTTAATGGTTGATCCTGACACTTTGCGTGCTTTGGTTTTTCCGGGAACAAAAAAAATAATTGATCAGGCAAAGAGCTATGGGTTAAAAGTAATACATCATTCATGCGGTTCAATTTTTCCGATTATTGGTGATTTAATTGAAATGGGAGTGGATGTAATTCACCCTATTCAGGCTTTGGCCAGCGAAATGGATGCACCCCATCTGAAAGCTCACTTTGAAGGGAAAACAGCTTTTTGTGGAGGAGTGGATGCACAACATTTGCTTGTAAATGGAACACCCGAACAGGTTTCACAAAAAGTGATGGAATTAAAGGAAATTTTCCCAACCGGACTGATTATTTCACCGAGTCACGAAGCTATTTTACCCGATATTCCACCTGCAAATATTAAGGCATTGTTTGATGCGGTAAAGTTCAAAAATGTATAGTAAATTGTAAATGAATAAATTGTAAATATATGAAGCGATTTGGACAAATTATTCACTTGAAACCTGAATGTGCTGATGAATATGTAAAACATCATGCAGCGATTTGGCCGGGAGTGTTGGCAATGATAAAAGCCTGCAACATCGAGAATTATTCAATATTCAAAAAAGACCTGGTTCTATTTGCGTATTTCGAATACCTGGGGAATGATTTTGAAGGCGATATGGCTCGTATGGCTAATGATGCTGAAACTCAACGTTGGTGGGACGTGGTAAAACCATTGATGGAGCCTATAGAAACGCGTACTAAAGGGGAGTTTTGGGCTGATATGGAAGAGATATTTCACCTCAAATAATCCTAACCACATAGACATATAGGACATTTTTATTGTGAACTATGTGACTATTGTGTTTCAAAAAAATAAAAATATGAATTCAAATCCAATACTCGGAACACTTTTACACGCAGTTGGTGGCGCTTCAGCTTCAACTTGCTATTTACCAAATCACAAAACCAAACAATGGTCGTGGGGAACATTTTGGTTAGTTCAGGCTTTTTTTGCCTGGTTACTTATGCCACTTTTGCTGGGTTGGTTTACCGTTCCTCACTTTTTCGAGGTGTTGATTCAGGCTCCCAAGGATGCATTTTGGGGAGCATTTTTGTTGGGTGGAATTTATGGATTTGGAGGTATGTCGTTCGGGTATGCCATTAGGAATATAGGATATTCACTTACCTACACTATCGGAATCGGTATTTCAGCAGTGTTAGGAACGCTTACACCCATTATTTTGCGAGGTCAGGTAGCTGAATATTTTACTCGTCCCGGAAGTGATATAGTACTTATTGGCATGGTATTGTCTGTAATTGGCGTTTCACTATGCGGTGTGGCCGGATTTAAAAAGGAACGTGACTTAGGCGAGTTAAAAGATACAGCCCATTTTAATATGAAAGCAGGATTGTTACTTGCCATTATTGCCGGTTTTCTTTCGGCAGTTTTTAATATTTCGCTCGAAGTAGGTCAGCCAATTTCCGATTTGGCTGCTGATTATGGAGCAGGAAATTTTGAAGGCAATGCTAAAATGATTGTTTCCACTTCAGGTTGTTTTGTGGTGAATCTGGTTTGGTTCGTCATTTTGGGAATAAAGGAAAAAACCCTGAAGGAATTTACAAATTCGAGTGGTATTGCTGTTAATCAACGTTTTAAGAATATGCTTTGGTCAGCTTTAGCTGGTACCTTGTGGTGCGGACAGTTCTTTTTCTACGGATTGGGCCACGTACAAATGGGAAATTTCCAATTTATTAGTTGGGTTTTACACATGTCGATGTTGATATTCTTTAGCTATATTGTAGGTTTACTAATGAAAGAATGGAAACAAGTTTCACGACCCACCTATTTCATTTTAATTGTAGCATTATTAATTCTTTTTATTTCATCTGTTATTATATCGTATGGAAGTTATTATGGAGAACAAATTCTTGCAGGTAAATAGCTTGTAATTTTTTCAATAAAATTTAGCTTTTTCGGTAACCCTATTCTACAAAATTGATTATTCAGTTTTTGTAAAATAGGGTTTTAATTTGTTTCTAATGATTACAAATTATATAAACTAACGTCTTTACTGTAATTAAAATAAATACATTTCAATAAAATCTAAATATTGTAAACATAAATTGTGGATTTTATATTTACTTTTGTTGCAAGTTATTGTTATTCTGTACTTAAAGTGTAAATATATTTCACCATTTGATATAAAAAATTATAAACATTTACGATTTAATTTTGCGAAATACTAAAAATCAATTTTTCAAAGAGTTAAACATCCAAAATTTATATTTAATAGATTGGTAATGCTCAGTAAATCAAAAATATAAACTAAAGCATTTCAGATATTATTAATCCCCATTTAAAAATTATGATTGTCATTTAAAATTACAATCGACCATAAAATAATAACTAAAAATTATGAATTGTAAAATCAATCAACATCGAATTTATGCAGATTCCAAATTGCATAAAATTGTATTTTTTTCAATTATTTTGTTCATTTCGTCTTTTTTGCTGCCAACAGCATTGTTAGCACAAAGCACAAATCAACAAATTACTGTAAAGGGTAAAGTGTTAGACGAGAAAAAGGAACCAATAATTGGTGCAACTGTTTTAGTATTAGGTACTTCAACTGGCACTGTGACTGATATAGATGGTAATTTTTCTTTGAAAGCTAACACGAGTTCAACCTTATCTTTTTCATATATTGGTTACTCAAATCAAAAATTGAAGGCTAGTACTTTACCTATGACAGTAGTGCTGAAAGAAGATAATGCAAAATTGGAGGAAGTGGTAGTGGTAGGATATAACACTGTAAAACGTGCCAATGTAGCAGGTTCTGTAACCAGCCTTGATACTAAAGTTATTCGTGATATTCCAACAGTAAATCTTGCCTCAGCTTTGGCTGGAACTATGCCGGGTATTCATGTGAGCGAACCTACAGGTAATCCATTGGGGACAGCTAAAGTAAGTATTAGAATAAATGGTACTTTTAGTGCCACAGATGAACCTTTGTATGTAATTGATGGATTTATTCAAAGTGAGTCGGCATTTAATATGCTCGATGCTTCAGAAGTTGAAAATATATCAGTTTTAAAGGATGCTTCAGCGGCAATTTATGGAGTCAGAGGTGCTAACGGAGTTGTAATTGTTACAACAAAAAGAGGAACTGTAGGTAAACCAAAAATTAGTTATTCGGGTTCTTTGGGTGTAAATCAAGGAATTAAAATGCCCGAAATGATGAGTGCCTATGAGCAAGGTGTTGCATTAAATGATCTTTGGAATCAGGAAGTACTTTATAAAGGTTCTGACCCAACTAAAAAGAATTTCTTTTCGGCAGCTGAATTAAATCGGTTGAAGTCAGTTGATTATAATTGGCTAGAGCAAGGATGGCATGATTCATATAATACACGTCACACAGTTAATATAAGTGGTGGTACCAAAGATTTGAGGTATTTTGTTGGTGGATCATATATGTACAACAATGGTAATTTCTCAAAACTTGATGTTAATAGATATGGTATCCGTTTTGGAGTTGATGCTAATATCACCAAACAGTTGACAGGAACTTTTTCTATGGATTTTAACCAGCGAAAAACAAATATGCCTTACAATCAATCGGATACAGAAGCCGATCGTATGTATGGAACTTTCAGTGAATTGGTGCGTACTCCTCGTTTCATACCTTCATATATCAATGGTTTACCTGTTAACTATACCAATGGAAATCATGCACTTGAATTATTTAATTCCGGTTCATATCAAAAAAACAAATCTGCCGGAAACACAATTGGCATGTCATTGAATTATAGTTTCGAAAAAATTAAAGGATTAAATGCCAAACTTTCAGCCAATTATAGTACATCTTCAAGTTTTGGCAAAAGAGTTTCAGTACCTTATTATCTATATGGATTTGTAAAAGATGCTGAATACTCACACTTATTGTCGAATGAACAATTAGCTTATGATGACAAAAATTACCGCAGGATTGTTTATAACGGGGACAAAATTTATGAGTCGGCAAGTTATAGCTACTCGTATCAGGTTAACCCTCAAATTTCATATACTAACCATTTTGGAAAAAGCAATATTGATGCCATGTTAATGTATGAACAATCGGAAAGTGGAGGTAATGGACTTTCTGAAAGTCGTTCAACAGTTGTAATTCCCGGATATGAAGTTATGGAAGGATATTCAACAACCGGTCAAACTACTGCATCTGATATTAAAAATCTTGCCCGCAGACAATCGTTTATTGGAAGATTTAATTATACTTACGACGAAAGATATATTTTAGAGGCAACAGCTCGATACGAGGCTTCTACTAAGTTTGCACCTGGTTATAGATGGGGTTTATTCCCCTCAGCTTCGGTTGGGTGGAGAGTTTCTGAAGAAGAGTTTTTTGAAAACCTGCTTCCCGTAATCGACAATCTTAAAGTACGTGCATCTTATGGTCGATTAGGAAATGATAAAGCCACTGAAAATCAATGGCGTACAAGTTATGCTTTGAATGGTTCAACACTCATGGGTGGTGGCGTATTATCTGCCAATTTAAAACCTCAAAATGGTGGATTAGTCTATTTTATATCATCTTGGGAAAAAACAGATTCTTATAACGGAGGTATTGATATGCGTTTGTTCAATGAATTGAGTATTGCTTTTGATGGATTTTATAAACATACATTCGACATCCTTGATAATCCTCAAAGTGAGTTTCCTCAGTCTTCGGGTATTACTGGAACTATTCCAAAAATTAATTTTGGTATTCAAAATGCCTGGGGAGGTGAAATTGAATTGGCTTGGAACAAACAACTAACAAAAGATTGGAGTTTAGGTATAAAAGCTAATTACGCTTATGCCATGAACAAGGTAATTAAGAAATACCAAAACCCCGGTATAGTTGGTTTATGGAACGATGAGCTAGGTAAAGTTAGTCAGGGCGAAGTGGGTTATACCAGTAGAGGCATAGCTCGAACTCAACAGGATATTGATGATTATATTGCCTATTTGAAAGGGAATTATGAGTCGTTTTATGGTACTACAGGAGTAGTCAGAGCATTTTCTGTATCGGAAGAGAACATGAAACCGGGAATGTTGATGTACGAAGATGTTGGTAGTGCATCGTATAAAGATGAAAATGGTGTGTGGCACGATGGTAAACCAGATGGTATTATTAATGAAAATGACCAGAGAATTATTAGCAAATATAGTTTTTCGCCGCATAATTATGGTTTTACACTAGGTTGTAAATGGAAAGATTTAAGTATAGATGCATTATTTACCGGTTCGTTTGGTAGTTCGGTTTTATTCGAAAAAGGTTTCTGGACAAGTGCTTCGGGAGGTGGACGAACAGGTGATTTTCTTTCTGAATACTCCAATCAGTTGCGTGAATGGTATGGAAACTATTGGACTGAAGAAAATCCTAATGCTAAATATCCTCGTTTAGATGATTATAGCAACAGGCAATATCGCTCTACATTTTGGATGCGCAATGGCCATGATCTTAGATTAAAAACTATCAATTTGTCTTATAATTTACCATCTAAATCAGCCAAAATGATTGGATTGGAACAGTGTCGTGTATTTATGCAAGCGTCAAATATTTGGACAATTATCAACCCTTATCCATATAAAGATGCAAGTGTTGGATTCTGGTCCGATTACCCAATGATACGTACAATTAATTTTGGTTTAAATATTACATTATAATAAAACACAAAGTCATGAAAATAAAAAATATATTTATAATCCTGGTTTTTCTGCCCTTGTTTTTTTCATCGTGCTCCGATTTTTTGGATATAAAAGATGAATCGGCGATTAATCCAAAAATATGGGATAATGAGGAATCTGCCAAATTATATGTTAACAACATCTACAGTATGTGTTTTACAGGATTTGGTGGCGAAAACCCATTAGGTTCACCAGCCGGATTGTCAGACGAAACTCCTGATATGGGATCAAGCATTTTACTAGGAACATTGGCAAGTAGTGGTGTTACCATGTTTTCATCAGCATCTTACGAAGCAATTCGTTTTGTGAACATAGGCTTTGAAGCATTAAATAATTCTGAACTAAAAGGTGCTGCCCGCAATCGAATTGCTGGTCAACTATATTTTTTCAGAGCTTGGCAACATTGGAAATTGGTAAATATCTATGGTGGAGTACCCTATATGAAGGATTATGTGTCATTTACAAGTAGCGATGTATTAATAAATGCAAAACGAAATAAAACATCTGAATGTATAGCTTATATAAAACAAGATCTTGACTCTGCAATTGCTTTATTACCTGCGGCTTGGGTAAGTTCAGAATATAGTAGGATTACCCGGGCAGCGGCAGCAGCAATGAAGGGTAGAATACTTCTATTTTATGCTAGTCCGCAATTTAATCCTAACAGAGAAATGGCACGTTGGGAGGCTGCATATAATGCAAATCTTGCCGCCAGAGATTTATGTTTACAGGATGGTTATTCATTGATGTCTACTTCTGTTGCTGTAACCGAACAATGGCCTTATGGTTTTGACCAAAATTTGATTTTTAGAAAGAAAAAATCGGATGGAAATACTGAAGCATTGATTGTTACTCCATTTTTTACAGATGTAAAAATGCATGGTTACGAAAATTCAGTTTGTCCTGATGAAATTACAACAGGTGGCGCACCCGGAAATACACCAACTTGGGATTTGGTTATTGCTTTCCCTATGAAAGATGGAAGCCTGGCTTTCAAATATAATGCTGCCACTCCTAACACACGAACATTTATAGGGAATGGTAGTGATGTAACCAAGTTTTATTTAAACAGAGATCCTCGTTTTTATTCTACAATTGCATTCAATGGCGGTTACTATCAGTTAGAAGGCAATACAAGTCGACGTCAATGGAATTTTCAGTTTACCCGTAAAAACACGAAGGTTTATTATGGCGAAAACACAACAACTGATAAAATTTCAACTACAGGATTTTATTGCCGCAAAATGGTAGATCCTACAGTGTCTCGTGCCAACATGGGCAAATCAACTACCGATTGGATTGAATTACGTTATGCCGAAGTTTTACTCAATTTAGCTGAATGTGCCTTTGAGTTTCAGGGAAATAATTCTGAAACCGGTTATGACTGTTTGAAACAAATTCGTGCCCGTGCCGGAATTGAAGCCGGAGCCGATGGATATTATGGCTTAAAATCAAGTACATTAATAACACCTATTGAACTTACTTTGAACGAAAGAAGAGTAGAATTAGCTTTCGAAGGAAAACGTTTCAATGACTTGCGTCGTCGAAATATGTTTACCAATGATTTAGGTGCTTATATTATCAAATTGAATGGTTGGAAAAAGAGTGGTTCAGGCTATGTTTTTGGTTTAAAAAATATTGCTACAGACTCCATCATGTTTATGACACCGGCAAGACGCGATACGATTAAATTGGAGAACTTATACAAGTATTTTACCTTAACAGCAAAATCTTCCGGTCCCTTGGTGAAATCTATTAATTACCTAGCAGTAACCGACCCTACAGTGCTTCAAACGTCTATGATAGGTAATTATAATTTCTTTGATATTCCTCAAAATATTATTACCCGAAGTCCGGCATTAGATCAAACTATAGGTTGGCCAAACGGGAAATTTAATCCTTTTGAATAGATACTTTATAAACCAAAAACAGCACGTTCAGTGCTGTTTTTGGCTCATAATATAAAACTATGAATACAAAGTTTCTTACTTTCGTTTTATTAATGCTTTTACTTTCGGTATTAGTTTTTTCGCAACCGGGTCAATACATTGTTGCTGCCGATGGTAGTGCCACTTACAACACTATACAAGCTGCTATTGATGCTTGTCCAAACGGTGAGCGAAGCATTGTTTTTGTTAAAAATGGCACTTATTACGGACAAACCTATTTAGGAACTAAAACGCTTGCATCCACAAAATTGATTAGTTTGATTGGCGAAAGCCGCGATGGAGTAATTCTGACCTACGACAAAGCATTACCTAATGTAAGTAAATTTGAAGATGCTACTACATTTCAGATTTATGCCAAAGATTTTTATGCCGAAAATATCACATTTGCCAATACAGCAGGTGTTTCGGCAGGTCAGGCTTTGGCACTTTATACTGCCGGCGATAGAGCCACATTTAAAAATTGCTATCTAAAAGGTTTTCAGGATACATACCGTTCCAAAAAGGGTACGCGCGCATACTTTAAAGAATGTAAAATTGAAGGTACGGTAGATTTTATTTATGCCGGAGGAACGGTTTTTTTCGATGATTGTGAATTGTATTGCTTACAAGGCGGCGGTTATATTGTTGCTCCCGAGGATGCCTTTCAAACCATTCCTAAAACATCTACTGTTTGTGACAAATTTCTGCGTCTGGGATTTATTTTCCGAAATTGTAATATCACAGCGCAAACCGGAGTTGCCGACAATAGTTATTACTTGGGTCGTCCGTGGAATACCACTGCCGGTGCATTTTATCTGAATTGTACCTTAGGAAAACATATTAATACCAAAGGTTGGAAGGAATGGAATGGCAGTGAAACTACAGCTAGTTTTGCCGAATATAAAAGTCTGAATCCGGATGGGTCACTTGTAGATGTTTCATCCAGAGTAAGTTGGAGCTTTCAACTTCCTGAAGCAGATGTGAATAATCTTTTTACTACAGCCGGAATTTATGCCCGCATCTCAACTGAATTATATCAGCCTGAGCCAATATGTATTAGTCCTGTTGCACCCAATATTCTGACTTCACCACCCGCAATTAAATGGAACAAAGTGAATGGAGCTATAGCTTATGTTATTTCAAAAAACAACAGATATTTGACTATAACTACCGATACTATTTTTGGAGATTTAACATTAGATGTAGGGATTATAAGTGTAAAAACTATGGGGAGCATAGGTCAGTTAAGCAAGCAAGCCACATTTGCCACAGCATTGAGCTCTACCAACTCCGAAAAACTGAAAATTAAGTTCGAAAACGGAACATTAATTAGTTCGCAACCAGTACGTATAACTGTTTTTTCTGCCGCTGGTAAAATGGCATATAATTCAAAAAATTATGTAACCGAGTTAGCTATACAATTAAAAGTTGGTTCTTATATAATCAAAGCTACTGCCATCGATGGTGCTATTTATACTAAAAAGTTGATTTATACACCATTTTAATCAATTTTTCCACATCACAGCTTTATTTAAATTCTATTTTTGTCATTCTTTAATTTGATATACTATGAAAATCAAAACCATTCCATTCATTTTAATTCTTTTTTTAATAAACCTGCAGTTGTTTGCTCAAACTCCTGCTTTCCCTACAGCCGAAGGTTATGGTAAATATGCCAAAGGTGGACGTGGTGGCAAAGTTGTTTTTGTGGAAAATCTTGACGACTATATTGCTTATAATAATCTCGAAACGCCTATTCCTGGAAGTTTTAGATGGGCACTTACTCAGTATCCGGGTGAACCTTTAACCGTTATTTTCAGAGTCTCCGGGACAATTAAGCTAAAACCCTACTTGCAATTATCTGGTACTACAGTTAAAAGCATGAATGACATACGCTGCCAAAGAGCAAATTTGACAATTGCAGGACAATCAGCACCGGGTGAAGGTATTCAAATCAGAAATGCCAAGGTTAATTTAGGTGGTTGTACCGATTTAATAGTTCGCAATGTTAGATTCCGAATTGGAGATACTGCCGATCCCACGCCAATTTATGGCTATAAAGTTGGTGGAGTGGCCAGAGATACACTTGCACCTGCGGGATCGTTTTTACCCGGTGGCTCTATTGGTTGCGAAAATGCGCTTCTTGCCATTTTCGATCATTGTGTATTCGGATGGTCAGGCGAAGAAAATATTACCATGTACGACAATAAATTTACCACCGTTCAATGGTCGGTGATGCACGAAGGCCTTTACGATGACGGACATGGAAAAGGGAACAGAAGTTATGGCGGACAATGTGGTGGTGCAAGTGCAACCTGGCATCACAATCTTTTTGCACATAACTATTCCCGTTCACCACGATTGAATGGTGCTCGTACCGACAATGAAGTAAAAGTTTTTATTGAATTTATCAACAATGTAAACTACAATTGGGGTCGTACAGGTGCGCCTTATGGTGGTGAATGTTATGTAGGTTCTGTTCGTTCGCATACTGCCAATTTTGTCGGAAACTACTACAAACCAGGCCCGGGAACAGATGCAAGCAAGATGTTTTTCAATCTTACAATTGTTGCAGGAGCTAACAATCCACAATGGTATGTTGCTGGTAATACCATGGAAGGTTCACCTGCCTTAACAGCAAATAATTGGGATGGATTCGCAAATAAACCTTCCGATATAACTACAATTAAGTCGGATAATTTGTTGTTACCGCCTTTGGCAAATCTTTATTTAGGTACATGGATAGCTTATGATCCTTATAAAATCAATATTGAAACAGCTGAAAATGCATACCAATCGGTTGTAAACAAGGTTGGAACAGTAAATCGCGATTCAGTAGAGCGACGCATTATTCGTGAACTGAAAACAGGAACTGCAATTTTTAAAGCCTCGCAAGGTAAATGGGGAATCATTGATAAATCGTACAACGCCGAAGGTTATTTGTCTTATCCAACTGCTGTTGCTCCTACCGACAACGACCGCGATGGTATGGCCGACGATTGGGAAACATCCAAAGGCCTTAATCCCGCCGATGCATCGGACAGAAACTGGCTAACAGGAGATGGATATACTGCATTGGAGGTTTATCTCAATAGTTTGATGGGAGAAATTATCAATCCGGTCTTTTTTTCAGGTACAAGCAAAATCGACAATTCAAAAATACAATTGTCTACATCTTTAGTTACCGATTTTATAAATATTAACACAAACGAACCTATTGACAATATTTCAATCTTCAATATGGTAGGGATAAAAGTAAAAAACATCCATCCTTCAGATGGAAAAACTATTGATGTAAGCAATTTGACCAGTGGAAATTATATTGTTTCAGTTCAAACTAAAAATGATTTAAATAAAAAACTTCGATTTACGAAAATATAAGTAGTACAAAAATTTGAAGTGCAACGTCATACTACTATAATGTATAAATTTAAAAAATTAGAAATATGAAGAAAATTACATTTTTACTCTCAATGTTCATTGTAACATTGTTTATTAACCTTGCTACAGCACAAGAATCATGTGTAAGCGATGCAAATTTTAAATATTATACTCCCAATACAGGTTGGTCAAATTCGGAGTGGTATAAAATAATAGATATCGATGCCGAAACTTTGACGCCATCAATTATGGAGGCACATAACAAACTTGATGGTACAGCTACTTCTGATAATTTTAGTTCTGGTGAATTTTCAACTCCTATTTATGGATGGAATGAAACTACCCAATCAATTGTATTAACTAACTTGAAATGGCCGGTTAAATTTTATATGACATGCTTATCAACAAGTTTTTATAACAGTGCAAGAACAAAAGTGCTGAACGGTACTAATCCTTCGGGAACAGGTACTACCGCTTTGTGTACAAACAACAATAACTCTGTATTAACTAGTCCTATTTGGGAAAAAAAGGGTTTTATTGAGTTAAGTCGCAGATCACCCGATGCTGCAACCCCAACTGTAAGTCGCCATGGTTATATTCAAATAAATGATTTGCCTCAGGTTGAAAGAATTCAATATTCATTTTCATCTACAGCATGGAAACGTGGATTTAAGTTAGATATTAAGCACGGAGCCGGAGAATGGCAACCTTTACGCTGGGAAGCAAATAACGTTAACAATATCGCTACTTTTGCAGAGCAAGGGTACAATTTTGAAGAAATTATTGGTAAACAGGAAGATCCTACATCTAAAATTTCACTTCGTTGGAGAATTTGGGATGGTGATAGCATACATGTCAATCCTGTAAGTTCTACAAGTGCAACTTTCACAACAGTAAATACCCCACTTGCTGCTCAGCAGGTAGTTCGTATTCATCAAATCAAGGTTTATAGTGGCGTAGTACCTACCGAAGCTCCTAGTGCTGTGAAAAATGTAATTGCCGATGCCATCAAAATTAATTTATCTAACAATGAATTAGTTTTATCTGAAATAGCTAAAGTTGAAATTTTTAGTTACGATGGAAAAAGACTTTTCAATGCTACAAGCGATAGAATTGATGTTTCCAACTTAAGCAAGGGTTTATATATAGTTAAAGCTACAGGAACAAGTGGCAAATCTCAGAAGAAAATTGTTTTGTAGATTTTAGATTTTATCATAAAAACGGAGATTTCGAAAGCATCGAAATCTCCGTTTTTGCATATAGCTAAATGCATTTTTTTTGAGTACATTAGCAGAAAATTTCCGTCATATATTCGATTGAAATAAAACATTAAATTCTAATTTCAAACTATAATAATGAAAAACAAAACTTTATTTCAAATAGCTATTATACTGCTATTTGTACCATTTACTTTGCATGCTCAATATCCCGATGTGCCTGCCGACGTGAAGGCTGTTGCTGACTTTATGCTTTTTAAAGAAAACATGATAGTTGATAGTGTAATGAAAGCCAATAACAACATTATGAAAGCCAATGCCAGCAATGGTAAACCATATATCCCTTGGGCAGCCCGTCCTACCGATTTGCCACAAGCAAAAATTCCGGCATTTCCGGGTGCTGAGGGCGGCGGACAGTTTTCGTTTGGAGGTCGTGGTGGTAAGGTAATTACAGTTAGCAGTTTGGCCGACAATGGTCCAGGTACTTTGCGCGAGGCATGTCAAAATACAGTTGGGCCACGAATTGTGGTTTTCAATGTAGCCGGAATTATCCGACTTAAATCACCCATCATCGTAAAATCACCCTATCTTACATTAGCAGGTCAAACTGCTCCCGGCGATGGTGTAGTTGTGGCAGGTGAATCGTTTTGGGTAAATACACACGATGTGGTTGTGCGTCACATGCGTTTCCGCCGAGGCGAAACTAAAGTGGAACGCAGAGACGATACTTTTGGTGGAAATCCTGTTGGGAATATTATGATTGACCATTGTACTTGTATGTGGGGATTGGACGAAAATATTTCGTTTTACCGTCACATGTTCGATCCCAAAGATGGTAGCAAAGAACTTAAACTGCCAACAGTAAATGTAACCATTCAAAATACCATTTCGGCTCAGGCATTGGATACTTACAACCATGCTTTTGGTAGCACTTTGGGTGGCGAAAACTGTACATTTATGCGCAACCTTTGGGCAAACAATGCAGGACGCAATCCTTCGATAGGTTGGAATGGCGTGTTTAATTTTACTAACAATGTGATTTATAACTGGGTACATCGCTCGGTGGATGGTGGCGATTATACAGCACTTTATAACATTTTCAACAATTATTATAAACCGGGTCCGCTTACTCCCAAAGATTCACCTATTGGTTATCGCATGGTAAAACCGGAATCGGGTCGCAGTAAATTGGGTTATTTGGTTTTCGGACGTGTTTATTGCAATGGGAATATTATGGAAGGCAACGATAAAGTAACTAAGAACAACTGGGATGGTGGTGTGCAGGTGGAAGACCTTCCAAATACTGCTCAATACACCGATTCTATGCGTTGGAACGAAGCTTTCCCTATGCCACAATTCCCAATTATGAGTGCCAGAAACGCATATAATTTTGTGTTGGATAATGTGGGTGCTAATATCCCTAAACGCGATATTATCGATCAAAGAATTATTGAACAAGTAAGAACAGGTAAAGTGTTTTATGATACAGCTACCGATTCAATCGACTTTTACCATTTCAAACATCGCCGTTTACCTAAAGACTCGTACAAACAGGGAATTATTACAGATATTCGTCAGGTTGGCGGCTATCCCGAATATAATGGAACACCCTATATCGACACCGACAAAGATGGAATGCCCGATGTGTGGGAAACAAAAAATGGATTAAACCCCAATGATGCCGGCGATGCTATAAAAGATTGTACAGGAGATGGTTATACCAATATAGAAAAATATATCAATGCCATTGGCACCAAGAAAAAAGTAGATTGGACAAATCCAAAAAACAATCACGACACTTTGGCTAAAAAGGGGAAACTTATGTAATTGACAATTTTATTATTTACAATTTACAATTGCTTATCTAAACGACATTGATTTACAATTGAAGAAGCTAATGCGTAAAATAATGACAAAATTTGCGGTTAATTACGCCTTTCTTCCACAGGCAGGTTCAAAAATAAAAGTACGCTGTTTTGAAATATATTTACTTAATGGAAAAACCCGATTTGGTAAATAATTTTAGTTTTGAATTATAAACTATTCCCATATTCAAATGATATTTAAAATAATATTTAAAAACAAAACTAACTCAAAAGCCCCCTTTAGGGGGTTGGGGGTCAACAAAGCTAACTTTTTGCCATTTAAGATGTTTGGAGTCAACAATACTAACTCAAAAGCCCCCTTTAGGGGGTTGGGGGTTGTCATTTTTCTATTTCTAATGCTTTCAATGTCAGTTTCGGCAGTTGAACTTGACTCCAAAAATCGTGATACTAAATATGTGCAGAGTATTGTTGAGCGCTCACAAAAAAATGTAGAAAAGTTAGCATTGAAAGATACAATTTTATATCGCAATGTATTGAATATCATAGCCAATAAATATTTTACATTAAACGATATTTATACAAAGCGCGATACTGCAATAAGTCAGATAAAACGTTCGACACTTGCCGGTGAAGCCAAAAATTCAGCTATGCAGGCAGCTCAAAACGAAAAAGAAGCCGCCTTGTATCGCTCACATTTTGCTTTTGCATCCGATTTATCGCTATATATTAACGAATCACAAATTGAAGCAGTTAAAGATGCGATGACTTATGGTGTAGTAAAAGTGACTTACGATGCTACGCTCGATATGATTCCGACACTTCAGGAAAAGGAAAAATCGCAGATTATGGCATGGTTAAAAGAAGCCCGCGAATTTGCCGTGGATGCCGAAAACTCAAACAAAAAACACGAAGCTTTTGGCAAATACAAAGGCCGAATTAACAATTATCTTTCCAAACGCGGATATAATTTAGTTAAAGAACGCGAAGCCTGGTATAAACGTATAGAAGCTAAAAAGCAAAATATAAAATAAGATTTTGATTTTTAATGATTAGTTGAGAAACATCCGTTGATAGCATAAAACTATTGCCGGATGTTTTTTTGTAAAATTATATTCAAACCTGATTGTAGTTCAAGTATTTATTTTAACTTTGCGGGAATTTTAGAAAATCATTATTGGATATTACATTATTTTTATAAATCATATTTTCAATTCATTCTATTTATGAAAAAATCAAGTATAATATTGACATTAATCATTGTTTCAACGGCTTTTATAGCTTGTAACAACGAAGACAAAGTGGAAGCTATTTCGAAAGATGCTGCAGTTGAAACCAGTATCCAGATTAATCATCTCAATGACAGCCTTGACATTATGATTACCCGAAGCCAAATTTGGAATAAAGGCGCTCTGGTAAAATCCATAATTCACACCGACACGCTTCCTTCACTCGGAATAAGTTTTCAGGATGGTGAAAATAGTGAAGGTGAAACCCAACGTTTGGCAGTCCCAAAAGACTATGAATTATACTTAACGGTGAAATAAGATGATGAAAAAATCAAAAATCGTAAAGCTGGCTCTTGTTTCGGTTACGTTAGCCGCATGTAATCATGCGAATAACAACAACGATAGAAAAGTATATATGAGATCGGACACCACAGCCAATTATTCCCGTACCGAAGGTCATTCTCATTTTGGTGGGTTTTATGTTTTCAGACCCTATGGCATTTTTAGTGGTGGAAGCTATCAACGCGCCGGATATTACTCGGGCGGCATACACGAAAGCTCGAATATAGGACACAATGCTTATAAAGGAAACACGGTTCGTGGCGGATTCGGGAAAAGCTCATTTCATGTTTCATCATAATTAAACCGATACCCCTTTGAAAAGAATTATAACTACACCACGCGCCAATTGGCAACAAAAGGTGGAAGAACTGGGTTTTGGCTTCCATACACTCGACTCTACCTATTGGGACGAATCGGTCTTCTATGAGTTTTCGATGCAGGAAATTGATGTGTTGGAAAAAGCCAGCAACGAGCTTTGGGAAATATGTCTCGAAGCCGTGCAACACATCATTGATAAGAAATTATACGCGCAATTTCACATCCCCGACTGGTTTATTCCACATATCGAAAAAACATGGAACGAGGATGCTCCGGCTATTTATGGCCGTTTCGATTTTTCGATGCGAAAAGGAGTTCCAAAATTATTGGAGTTTAATGCCGACACACCCACTTCGCTTTTCGAGGCTTCAGTTGTTCAATGGTATTGGTTGCAGGATACCCAACCAAACAAAGACCAGTTTAATTCTATACACGAAAAACTGATTAATTACTGGAAATACCTGAAAAATTATTTATACGATCATTATATCCATTTTTCGGCCGTACAAGATAACCTCGAAGACTTTACAACCACCGAGTATATGCGCGACTGTGCCATACAAGCAGGCTTGGACACCAAGTTTATAAACCTGATGGATATAGGATGGAACGAAGAATTTCAGGAATTTCGCGATAAGGAAGAGGTGGCAATAAAAAGCATATTTAAACTTTATCCTTACGAATGGCTTGTGAATGAGGATTTTGGTCAACATATAATTCAGGACTTAAACCGAACTTTTTGGATAGAACCTAGCTGGAAAATGTTGCTTTCGAACAAGGCCATTTTACCCATACTTTGGAAACTGAATCATGGACACAAAAACCTCTTGCCTGCTTACTATGAATCAGACAAGAATGCACTTGGTTTTTCGTACGCCCGCAAACCAATTCTATCGCGTGAGGGAGCTAATATTCAGCTTTTCGAAAATGGACGTATCATTTCACAAACCGAGGGCGATTATGGTGAAGAAGGATTTATTTACCAGGAATTGTGCCCCTTACCCGATTTTAATGGCAATTATCCGCTGATAGGAAGTTGGATAATTGGGCAGGAAGCCGCAGGTATTGGCATCAGAGAAACCAATAGCCTGATTACCGATAATCAAAGTCGCTTTGTACCACATTTAATTCAATAGAGATTAAATAGATTAACTTCATCATCCCACTCTTATTCCCCCCATTTGGGCTTGCCTGCCGAAGACAGGGGGTTAGGGGGCTTTTATTCACCTCATTATCCCTCTCTTACTCCCCCCATTTGGGGGGCTGGGGGGGTCGGGGGTCTGGAATTCAAGTTCAGTTCTCTCTTTAAGTATTAATAAAAAAAATTATATATCTTTGCATTATCAATTTAAAATGTTCCTTTTGAGCCAAAACTACTTATAATCAAAAGGATTATTTCCAATTTTTCTATTAACCTAATAGCAAAGAAAAATGAAAAAGCTTTTATTTTTAGGATTGCTCGTTTCTGTTTTGTTTACCAATATTTACGCTGCACCTGCTTTTCCCGGTATCATAAAGTACTCACAACCCGATGGTTCTGTAATTTCCATTCAACTCAAAGGAGATGAAGCTGTACACTGGGCTGAAACTGCCGATGGTTATACCTTGTTGAGTAACGGAAAAAATGCTTGGGAGTACGCTACTGCCGATATTAATGGCGATTTAAAAACTTCGGGTATGCTTGCTCGCGAAATAAATAAACGAACACCCGGAGAACTAAAATTGCTTAAAGGATTATCGAAAAACATCCGTTTTAGTACAAAGCAAGTGAATATACTAAAATCGGTTTGGGAAGCTAAATATGCTTCGAATAAGTTAATTGGTGCAGGGCAGTTTTTTAAAAAGGACAAGCTTATACCAACCAATGCCGATGGTAGAAGAAATATATTTAGTCCGAATGGGGCAAAAAAATTGATTTTAATTCTGATTGAATATACCGATGTGAAATTTACTAAAAGCCGACAAGATTTTGTTGACTTAATGAATTCGCAAAATTACAATTTAAACGGTGCCGAGGGTTCTGTAAAAGATTATTTCTCCGAAATTTCGTATGGTCAATTCACCCTACAAACCGACATAGCACCCCGGGTATATACTGCCAATTACGATATGGCGTATTATGGTGCGCCCAATGGATCGGCACACGATATTAGGGCCAACGATTTAATGAAAGAAGCTATCGAAAAAGCGGATGCCGATGTAGATTTTTCGCAATACGACAATGATGCAGATGGTACGGTAGATGGTGTTTACATTATATATGCCGGATATGGCCAAGCTTCATCGGGCTTGGTAAATACAATTTGGCCACATGCAGGCAGTATCTCCGGGCAAACATTCGATGGAAAAACAATCACAAAATATTCCTGTTCCAACGAGTTAAATGCCAACGGAGCCATAACCGGTATTGGAGTTATTTGTCATGAATTTGCACATGTGTGTGGTGCACCCGACTATTACGATACCGATTATGCCACGGGAGGCGAATTTATTGGTACAGGAAATTGGGATGTGATGGATCGTGGTTTATACAATACTACAATTGTTAATAGTGGAAGTAAACCTGCCCATATAAATCCCATGGAAAAAATAAATGCCGGCTGGTTAAGTCCTACTGTTATAAATAGTGCTTCAGCCTTAACTGTTCCGGATATTACAACTAATCCAACTGTGTACATTTACAATACAACTACTGCTAATGAGTATTTTATGATGGAAAACCGGCAAAAAACAGGATTTAACAGTGCTTGTCCCGGACATGGATTAATGATTTACCACTATAGCAAAACGATATGGGATGCCAGCCGAAACAGAACAGCTCCTCAGGGTTTCTATCCCGTTTGTGCCAATGCTACTACAAGTCCTGGCGTGGCATCAAATGCTGCAAGTTATGGCAATATTAATACATCAGGATGCCCATTCCCGGGCACATCAGGCAAAAAGGCTTTTTACGACAATGGCGTTCCCAGTGCTAAATCGTGGGCAGGGTACGATACTGCACTTCCACTTACAAACATCACCGAAATTGCCAATGGATCTATTTCGCTCTCTGTGTCGACGATAACAACTTGTAATTCAGCTCCGGCAACGCAAGCTTCAGCTTTTACGGCTACTCCACAAACCTACAATACCATGAATTTATCGTGGGTGCGTGGTTCGGGCAACAAGCTAATGGTGGTAGCACGTGATGGTAGCGCGGTGGATATGCATCCATTTAACGGAACAGCTTACACGGCCAATGCCCATTTTAAAACAGGGGATGAAATTGGAGCCGGAAATTATGTGGTGTATAACGGTACTGGAACATCCGTAAATTTAACCGGACTAGCGGGAGGCACGACCTATTATTACTCGGTATATGAATACAACGACGATGAACATTGTTATTTAACACCTGCACTCACAGGGATAGGAACTACCGACTGTATAATTGATCCTACTTCGTTCATCGAAAACTTCGAACAAAATACTTTTGGATGTTGGACGGCAATGGATAATACAGGGCAAGGTAATTGGAAAATTGGCACTTATTCCAACCGGGCTTACACGCCTGAACTAAGTGGTAATTTTGCTTATTTTAATTCAGAACTCGGCAAAGCTCATAATTACAATGCCGACCTCATTTCGCCCACTTTTAATTTGACTAACTATACCAACGTGGAATTGCGGTTTGTACATTTGTTGGATGCCCATTTGTCATATCCTTCGGCAGGAACCGTGTCGTACAGTATTGACAATGGAGCAAGCTGGACAGCACTGGCAACTTATACGAGTGATACACCAAATCCTGAATCTCAAACTTTAACCGTAAATGCTGCCATTGGCAAATCGCAGGTTAAGTTTAAATGGAACTATACCTGTTCGCCAACCGGAGCCAATTATTGGGCTGTAGATGCTATTCAGGTGGCCGACAATACAAATTACTGGACAGGAGCAGCAAGTAACGATTGGTTCAATACCAATAACTGGAGTGCAGGGCAAGTGCCGGGTTCCACTTCGTCGGTTGTAATTAATACTTCCGCTGCTGTACTACCACAAATCAATGCCACAGGAGCATCGTGTGCATATCTATTTATTCAAAACGGTGCAAGTTTAAAGCTAAATGCAAAAACCATTTTAAACAATATAAACATTCAAACCGGAGCTTCGCTTATAGTTAGTGCCGGCCATGAACTTACGGTGAACGGCACTTTTACCAACAATGCCGGCAACAGTGGATTTGTGCTTCAAAGCGATGCCACCGGTACAGCTACTTTTGTTGATAATGCACTTAGTCCAAACACGGTAGCTGCTACAGTACAACAACACTTGAGTGTACAACGCAACTGGTACTTAAGTTTACCGGTGTCGGCTTATACAGTGCCATCGGCTCAGGATTATAGCCTGTTTTATTATCCCGAAAATGATGCGCAGCAAAACACCAACAATGGTGCATACTGGCTCAATCCTACCGGAAGTTTATTGCCTACAATAGGCTATATTATTAAACCCTCCACCCAAAAAACAGGGGCAGTAATTGAGTTTACCGGCACTTTAAATTCAGGTTTAATAACCAATTCAGAACTTACAAACTCAACAGTAAATAATCCGGCCAAACATGGATATAACCTGGTAGGAAATCCTTATCCTTCGTATATCGACTGGAACAATACAAGCAATACCAATTTATCTACAACGCTCTGGTATAGAACCCAGGCATTGGATGTACAAGGCAATCTTGTTTTTAAAAACGACGGCATTACCCCTATATATACTTTTTTCACCTATTTAGGCAATCCCGGCATTGGTGTTCCCGCCAGCGTTACCAATATGATACCACCCATGCAGGCATTTTGGGTAAAAGTAAACAGCGGAACAGGTACTTTAGGTTTTACCAATGCGAGCAGGTCGCACAAAGTAGATGTAAATTTATTAAGAGCACCGGCCGCGAAATTATCAGCCAACAAAATTCTGCGTTTAAGGGTAGCAGCCGCCAATATTGCCGACGAAACAGTGCTGTATTTCAATGCCAATGCAGCCAATACTTTCGACACTTTCGATTCGCCTAAAATGTTGAATGGTACTACTTCAAGCATTCCTGATATTTACACCACCGTGGGCACTGAGCAATTGGTAATAAATGGCATGAAGGACATACCCTACGATACCGAAATACCCATATATTTCAAAGCCAATGCATCTACAGCCACATCATTTACGCTTACGGCACCCGAAATAAGTAATTTTGAAGCAGGAACTCAGGTATATATTAAAAACAATTTATCGGCCGAAAACAAAATTATTTCGGATGGTTCAGCCTATATTTTTCAACCATCGGCCGTGGGCAGCAATCCTATATTTAGTGTAATTTTTAAAGCCCCGGGGTCAATAACCGATGTAAATAATGCAAGTTCCCAAAAAATTGTTATCTATGCCAACGAGCAAGGTCAAATAATCATTAACACGCCTAATCCTATTGATAACAGACAGATCTCGGTTTATAATGCGCAGGGCTTATTACTTTACAGAACTAGCACCACCGGCAAATTAACTGTAATTAATGAAACATTTGCACCGGGATTATATGTAGTGAAAGCAAATAATGTTTCAACCAAAGTGATTATAAAATAAGAACCAGGTCGACGGAATTCTGACGTCCCGATTCACCTCTTCATCCAGCTCTTATTCCCCCCTTGGGGGGTTAGGGGGGTCTAGGATGCCGGAATTCCGATTCCGTCCGGGATAACAGAACTCCGAACCGGGTGGACAGAATTCCTATTCTGTCCACCTTTTTTCTCTTATTCTCTAATTGTCGGAATCGGAATTATTCCCTTTGGTCATGACCGTTGGTTCCGACATCCTGCTTTCTCTCCTTCTGCTTCGTCGGAATCGGAATTCCGACGTCCTGACCCGTAACTCCGACATCCTAGTTCACCTCATCATCCCACTCTTATTCCCCCCATTTGGGGGGCTAGGGGGGTCGGGGGTTAGGGGGGTCGGGGGCAGGGGGTGAGGTGTCCAGTTCTTCCTTGCCACAAAATGGCAAGCTCCAATCAACTCCAGTTCATGCTTGCCACAAAATGGCAAGCTCCAACCAAGTTCAATTCATGCTTGCCACAATTAATATTGGCTTACAAAAACTCCCAACATACTAACATACCAAATTTATACAATAAAAATAGTGACATCTAAAAAATTATTTTTATTTTTGATAATTAATTCAATTAATATTATTATTTTTGCATTAATAATTTTCCAATATTCATTTAATACTTTATTTATTATGAAAACAACCATCATTCGTGTTAATCTCAAACAGTTGTGGAATAGTGAATATTCCATTTTCGTGAATCAGTTAGTTAGTATTATTACAAAGTATCAACCCGAGCTTCTGCACCTTAAAAAAGTATTCGAAAAGCTTATTGCGTTTTTGCCCGACTTGGTAAAAATTAAAGCGCAAGAATTGAGTAATGCTTTAAGCATACAGTTGTACGACTTGGACGTGGAGCGCGACACGCTAATCAATTACATTATTAAGCAGGTTAATAACATGTCGAAACTCAATTTGCCTACAATTGCACCTCATGTGGTGGTGCTGAATCGGTTTTTAGACATACACGGACGTGATATTGCCACGGCCAATTACAATGCCGAAACCCAACGTCTCAACAATTTATTAGCCGATTACCATGCCAAAACCGATGTAAAAAATGCAGTTATTGCACTCAATTTACTCCTGATTTTTGAACAATTGGAGCTGATAAATACCAGCTTTGCCAATTTGTTTTTGCAACGTACCGAAGATATTGCCTCTGTAGAAAAAGTAAATGCACGTACTATACGCAAGGAATGTGATAAGGCAATACTCGACTTTATTGAAGGCTTTGAATTTTGCAGTACCGAGTATGATACACTCGACTATCAAACTCCGGCAAAAGAGATGAACGACCTGATTAATTATTATAAATCGCAACTCAAAGCGCGGGCAACACGGCGCGTCAATGGCAAAGAAGTACATACCGAAGATCCTATTGTAACCCCACAATAATAATTTATCGGCTCCAATGCTCAGAAAATGTTAGTAAAACACTTCAAAATAGCATCAATTTTATCCCGTAAATAAATTGATGCTATATTTTTTCTGAGCATACAAGGGATGACGGAACCAACGGTCATGACCAAAGGGAATAATTAGCTTCGCTGAACGTTGTTTCCGATTCTGTCAATCTTTCTCCTTCTCCTTCTGCTTCGTCGGAATCGGAATTCCGACGTCCTGTCCCGGAACTCTGACATCCCGTTTCACCTCATCATCTCGCTCTGAAGCCCCCATTTGGGGGTTGGGGGTTCTCTTATTCCCCCCATTTGGGCTTGTCTGCCGAAGACAGGGGGCTAGGGGGGTCGGGGGCGGGAACTCTAAGCACTTCTCCAAAAATTTATTTGTAATTATTACATTTCCCCCCTTGCTTATTTCCCATTATTTCATATCTTTGCATAATAATTCATTATTCGGTGTAAATATAATAATGTAACACATTCTTAATATCAAATACTGACATTTTGTAAGGCTTTTGCCTATATTTGCACTCAAATACTATCATTTTATTATTTAAATCAATTTTACATTATATCCACTCATTCAAATGAAAATTATGAGAAAAACCTACTTTTTAAGTCCTATTTTAGGACGTTTTTTTTCTACACTCGTTTCTATTCGAAACAATTTTTCTTCGGGTTTTAAGTTTTTAGGTATTCTCCTTTTGGTACTGCTGGTGAGTGGGAAGAGTTGGGGACAATATTCAGGAACTGGAACATTTACCAAGATTACTTCATTATCTGATTTAACTGATGGTTATTATGTTATAGCTTATGGTACAACATATGCTATGAATAATACAAATACTTCGTCATATTTTGATCGTACTGCAATTACACCTGTATCAAATGTTATTACAAATCCAGCGACAACAATTGTTTGGAAAATCCAAACAGATGGAGGAGGTAGAACAATTTATAATGAAAACTCTTCAAAATATATATCTTATACAGGTAGCTCAAACACTGCATCAGCAGTTTCTACTGTTTCTGCTAATTCTGAGAGGTGGACATTTGCGTTGGCAACAAGTGTTTTTACATGTGTGAATTTAACCTCAAATACAAGATATTTACAATACAATACTAGTAGTCCAAGGTTTGCTTGTTATACAAATACTCAACAAAATTTGACTCTTTACAAAATGGCATCCTCTAACGATCAAACCTCAAAAGCAGAAACACCAACCACCCAAATATCGGCTGGTGATGTAGCTTCAACTACTACAGTTAGCGGCTCTGCAATTGATGTTTTTAAATTCAAAATAAGTGATTTAGGAACTGCTGATGGTTTGGCAACCAAGGTTACTCAGGTTAAAGTGAAGAAATCATCAGGTACAGCCGATTGGACTGATCATATAGCGGGCGCAAGTATTTGGGATGGTGCAAACCAAATATCTACAGGTACTGTAACAATTACAGATGCTGAAATAACTTTTCCTATAACAAGTGGGAACTTAGATATTGCTAACAATAGTAATAAAGAAATTTCCCTAAAAATTTGGCTAAAGACTTCGAATATTATTGATAACTCAACTATGGTTTTTACAGTAAGTCAAACTACTCATGGTTTTACATCTGATTTGACTGGTTCTGGTTTTGCACCTGATTTCGGAGCACCTGTAACAAGTAATACAATGACTGTAAAAGTTGAAGCTACAAAATTATTATTTACTACTTCTCCTTCAACAACTGCCTGTCCAAATACCAATTTAACTGTTGCACCTGTGGTAAAAGCAACTGATGCTAATGGTAATGTAGATGCTAATTTTACAGGAGCAGTTGAATTAGCAAATAGTGGAAGTATTAGTATGACTGGTTACCAGATTTCAAATGCCACAGCAGGTGTTGCAACTTTCACTAATTTGCAATTTTCTACAACAGGCAATGTAACCCTAACGGCTAGCTCCAGTGGATTGACAGATACTGCACCATCATCTTCAATTGCAATAAGTGTTGAAAATGTAACAAGTGCTGCTGCTACTAATGGTAACGCTCAATCAGTTTTAACATGGACTAACCCTTCAAGTTGTTATGACGAAATTATAATTGTTGCTAAAGCTAATAGTGCTGTAAGTTTAGCACCAAGTGGAGATGGATCAGCCTATACTGCCAATTTATCTTTTGCATCAGGTAGTGACTTTGATGGAGGTTATGTTGTTTACAAAGGCACAACATCATCACAAACGATTATTGGATTAACAAATGCTACAACCTATTATTTTACATATTTTACACGTAAAGGTTCAATTTGGAGTAGTGGAATTTTTATCAGTGCTACTCCTGCTTTTGAATCTTCTACAACTGATTATTATAGATCCAAAGCAACAGGTAATTGGAATTCAACCTCTACTTGGGAGTCTTCCACAGATGGTTCTACAAATTGGATTAATGCAACCTTAACTCCTACATCAACTGCAAATACTATTACAATTTTAAATGGTCATACTGTAACAGTTAATGCTGCGGTATCAGTTGATCAAGTTGTTGTTAATACAGGTGGAAAAATCATTGTAAATAGTTCACAAACTCTAACAATTGCTAATGGAACAGATACATATGATATGAGTGTGAGTGGTAATGTCGAAAATTCGGGGACTATAACTGCTACTGGTGCTGTTAAATTTGAAAGTGGAGGGTATTATAAACATACTGGTAATGGTGGAAGTCTGGTTAGTGCATCATGGGATGCAAATTCAACATGTGAAATTACTGGCTTAACATCTGCTACATCTTTATCAAATTTCGGCGGGCAAGTAACTTCTTATGGTAATCTAATATGGAATTGCACGGGACAAACAGGATGGTTTAATGCTACAGGTTCTTTTGATGTTGCTGGCAATTTTACAATTAATTCTACTGGTGGTGGAGCAAGAGGGATTAACTTAGTTACATCAACTGTAAATAGAACCTTTAATATTACAGGCAATTTAGAAATCAATGGTAGTAAGCTAACATTAACTAATGCATCAGGTATTGCAACATTAAATATTGGTGGAAACTTAATACTAAACAGTAGTAGTTTAAATCAACTTGATTTTGGTTATTCTGCAAGTTCTACTACCCCTTCTTCAGGCAACTATAGATCAATTATGAATTTACAAGGTAATTTCGCAAATGGCAATTCTTCAATATTGAAAATTACAGATGGAACTTATTATGGAAAAATGGTATTTGCAAAAAATGGTATACAAACTTATTCAAATCAAAACACCACTGCAACAATGAATGGTATTGACCATATTGTTAATACAGGTAGTACTTTAGAATTAAATTCTGATATTATTTTTGATGATAATAATGACTTAACGATTAATGGTACAATTGATTTTTCAGTGTATAAAGTTTCAGGTTCAAATACAAATAATACATTCACTTTAAGTTCTAATGCAACTTGTAAAATAGCTAATGCAAATGGTTTAAATTATGCTTTGGGAGTTGGTGGCACAAAAACATTAGATACTGGAGCAAATTACAATTATAATGGTTCATCTGTTCAGGTAACGGGTAGTTTATTACCATTAACTGTAAATAATTTAAACATAAATAATACTTCTGGTTTATCATTATCAAATAATTTAACAGCCAATGCATTAGATATTGCTTCAGGTTCTATATTAAATGTACCAGCAGCCAAACAATTAACAGTAAGTACGACTTTAACCAATAACGGAACATTGAACTTATTGTCGGATGGCTCAGGTACGGCTACCATATTAACTCCTGCAACCATAAGTGGCATAGGAACATCTAAAGTTTATCAAAATTTATCATTGTACCATAGTTGGTATATGTCTTCTCCTGTAATAGGTGAAGTAAAACCTATGGATAACAACAACGCGGAACCAGCACTTGTGAAATGGTACGACGAAACTAAGGGTGATCCATCGGGTTGGACAGAAGCTATAGATAAGAAGATGTCTGCAGGAAAGGGATATTTATTTAATCCTGGCACCACAAACGGTGCTTCGACAATTAACTTTACCGGTACTTTGAACAATGGTAATATCCCTGTTGATCTTACCCGTTCGAGCGTAACAAAAGCCGGATTTAATCTAATTGGTAATCCATATCCTTCTTATTTTAATGTTTTCAATGTATTTGATACGAATAGTGATGGAGTGATTAACTATAATGCAGTAAATGGCGCTGTTGATATTGAGAATAATATTTTGCCTACTTATTGGTATCGCACGAAGTCTGCTACTACAGGTTGGGGTTGGGATACTTATAATATTTCAGGGAAGGTAGCCACAAATTCAAATAGCGGCTTAGCTATCAACTCTAAAATACCGCCAATGCAGGCATTTTGGGTAAGAGTAATTAACGCTACAGCTAATGCTGTAGATGCTACCTTTAATTTTACCAATGCCAATCGTTCACATCAGGATGTTTCAAATAATTCATTCCGAGCACCTGCTGATGCATCTACTGTTAATCAAATTCTTCGTTTAAGGGTTTCTAATGAAAATATAGGCGATGAGGCAGTAATTTATTTCAATACTTATGCAGCCAATGGCTATGATAATTACGATTCACCAAAAATGATGAATGGTTCTACTTCCACTGTTCCTGATATTTATACCCAGGCAGGTGCTGAGCAATTGGTAATTAATGGCTTGAAGGACATAGCTTACGATACTGAAATACCGCTTTACTTTAAAGCCAATGCTTCCACAGCTACTTCATACACACTAGTAGCCAATGAAATAAGCAATTTTGAAGCAGGTACAGTTGTATATATCAAAAACAACTTGACTAAACAAATACAACTTATTTCGGATGGTTCTGCTTATGCTTTTGAGCCTTCGGTTGTAGGTAGTGACCCTGCATTTAGCTTAATTATCAAAGCTCCGGGTACAGTTACAGATATAAATGGTGCAAACTCAGGAAAAATCAATATCTTTGCAAATCAACAAGGTCAAATATCAGTTATTACGCCAGAACTTATTGAAAACGGACTTATCTCGGTTTATAATGCTGTAGGTCAAAAACTACTAAGTCGCGGTATTACAACTAATGTAACAGTACTTAAAGAAACATTTGTTCCGGGAGTTTATGTAGTAAAAGTAAATAATGTTTCACGCAAAGTGATTGTAAAATAAGAACAAAGAACAAAGATCAAAGAATAAAGAACAAAGATAGTTCTGAGCATCTAAAAAGCTTTGGATTAAAAAAATACAGATAATATGAAAACAATAAATAATAATACAATGAAGCGAGTTTATTTCGAACCACAAATTCAATGCATCGAATTGGACAATGAAATCTCATTAGCACTAGCATCGCCGACACCACCCGAAGGACCAGACGAAGGTGGAACAGGTTATGCACCGGAGTATATGAAAAATGATCCGTTTGAAAATAATTTGGCTTA
This sequence comes from Paludibacter jiangxiensis, assembly GCA_945870155.1. GTDB lineage: Bacteria > Bacteroidota > Bacteroidia > Bacteroidales > Paludibacteraceae > Paludibacter > Paludibacter jiangxiensis_A. Next base: position 48,176 of record CAMBSB010000013.1, read on the forward strand.
AAACTGCCTGCCCTGCCCCCCAGCCCCTGTTTATCCCGATAGCTATCGGGAGGGGTGCATAAGGGAAAAAGAAAGTCTCTGAGTAATCGGGGACTTTTTTCTGTAAACACCTGCCCCCCAACCCCCTAAAGGGGGAGTATTACTGCAATATCTCAATAACCCATTCTTATTCCCCCTTTAGTGCCTGCCTACCGCAGGCAGGGGTTAGGGGGCAGGTTACCCTTCATTTTTATTCCCTTTGGTCATGACCGATGGTTCCGTCGACCTATTGACCTATTTCTCCACTTCTTCTCATTGTATGTGAATCAAACCCGACAGGTTTTTAAAACCTGTCGGGTTTAAAAACCTGCAAAAACCCCAATATCCAACTCTTATTCCCCCTTTAGGGGATTAGGGTGTAACTTCCTCATCTTTATTGCAATGCAATAAATAATTGTGGCGCAAACGATTGCATAAAATATAAGGTTAAATGTAATAACAATTTCACTATTTGTTTTATAGATTATCTATTTTTGTGTAATTAATTATAATAATTTCTATAACTCTAAAAATTATGTGTATGAAAAAAATTACTTTGGTATTGTGTTTTGTAACTGTATTAGTACAAAGTTCGTTCGCTTGGGGATGGGCTGTAAGAGATGTTTCTAGACAAACAAGTGAAAATCCCACTTATTATCTTGGTGATCAGGTATCATTTGCTTGGATTTTAAATTCAACTTCTTGGGGTGCAACTTATAAAAAAGCCGGTATAGGATCTATCAATAGTTCGGCAGAGATGAATTGGCAAGATATTGTATGGGTAAATGAAGGTGGTGATGGATATGGAAATAACGAAGGAATTAAAAGTGCAACTTATACAGTTAATACAGTAGGGACCTGGTATTATTCTATTTGGCTTGGTTGGGGAGCAAATGTAGGTGACAATGGCACATGGAGTGATGGTAACAGTGCCTGGGCTGAAGGAAATACTAGTTTTGAAAGCAGTTCATTTACTGTTTCAGCACTTGAAAATCCTTTATCTCAAACTGCAACAGCATATTCAAACTATCAAATAAACCTAAGTTGGACAAATTGGAATAGCAAAAATGTAATGATTGTTAGAAGACTTACTTCCGAAGCTCCTTCGACTGCTCCTACACAAGGAACTGCTTATATAGTTGGGGCTATTTTAGGAACAGGAACAGTGGTATATAATTCAAATGGTACAAGTTTTAATGATACTGGGTTGACACCTGGTACTGGTTATACATACATTTTTTATTCTGTAAATAGTAGTTATTATAGCACTGGATCTTCAGCAAATGCTACTACAACTGCGGTATCATCTGCAACAGATTTTTTCCGTTCAAAAACCACAGGTAACTGGAATACAGAAAGTTCATGGGAGTCGTCTGCTAATGGAAGTACAAATTGGATTACTGCAACTTCAACACCAACAAATACTGCAAATGCAGTAAGTATTGAAAGCGGACATGAAGTTACAGTTAATGCTAATGCTACTTCTTCCGGATTAATAGTTCAAGCGGGTGGTAAGTTATCTATAAATTCAACTTACACACTAGCAGTAACAGGAAATCTTTCAATTGAAAGTAATGCATCTACAACTGGTACAATAAAAGATAAGGGAACACTTACAGTAAGTGGAACTGCTACCGTAAAACAAGATTTATCAAGTGTAAGAAACTGGTATATCAGCAGCCCTATAGCTTTGGCACAAAGTAATACTTTACCTGCAGGTACATTGTGGAAATACAATGAAACCAATACTGGGGAAACTGCAAGTCCAGGTACACCATTATGGGATGTAATAACAAGCAATGAAGCACTTGAAGTAATGCGTGGTTATATTTTAAAACCAAGTGCTGCTAGTTTGTTAAGCTTTAATGGATCGTTGAATACAGGTGATCAGTCAATTTTGATATCAAGAACCGAAAACGGAAAAGCCAGTCGTGGTTTCAATTTAATAGGTAATCCTTATCCATCGTTTATTAATATTGATAATCTGGCTTCTAATGCCGACTTAGTACCTACTATTTGGATTAAAAGTTATAACAGCGGTTATGTATTTGATACATATAATATTCCAAGTGAATTAGCTACAGGTTTAAGTGGAAAAGCTATAAGTAAATACGTGCCACCTATGCAAGCATTCTGGGTACGTGTAGCAAGTGGAAAAACTTCGGCTACAGTGAATCTTTTAAACGATGACCGTGACCATCAGGTCAATGTAAATAATACATTCAGAGCACCAGCTACACAAACTATAAATCAGGTTTTACGATTGAAAGTTGAAGGTGACAGTAAATTAGACGAAGCCGTGGTTTATTTCAATGCCAATGCAGCCAATGGCTACGATACTTACGATTCACCTAAAATGTTGAATGGTATTACATCAACCGTTCCTGATATATACACCTTGGTAGGTACAGAACAATTGGTAATCAATGGAATGAAGGATATGCCTTACGAAACTGAAATACCACTTTATTTTAAAGCCAATGCATCTACAGCTACTTCGTTTAGTCTTTCGGCAACCGAAATAAGCAATTTTGCTGCCGGTACACCTATATATATCAAAAATAATTTGACAGGCAAACAACAAATTATTTCGGATGGTTCAGTTTATACTTTCGAAACTTTCGAAATAGGTAGCGACCCAGCTTTTAGTTTAATAATAAAAGCACCGGGTACAACTACAGGTGGTATCTGCAATCCAAACGAGTATAAAGACATATTGGTTTACAGAAATGTGAACAATCAAATTTGTATCGATTTAAAATCGGAATTGAACAAAGTTGAAAACATAGCTGTTTATAATACAATGGGTCAGAAAATTACTGAAACAAAACCGTCGAAAGTGAATACAATTATGAATCTAGCTTTTGAAACCGGTGTTTATTTTGTAAAATTGAACATAGATAATAAAACTATTACACGCAAAGTAATTATTAAATAAGAACCAAGATAAAAGAGCCACGAACAAAGACCCCAATAGCTAAAAGAGAAGTTTCAAGATTTGTTTTTAGTATAAATATTTGTTCTTGGAAATTAAATTGGGTTTAATCAATAATAAAAAAAATCGATATATACATGAAAACAACAAATGATTACGGTAAGAAAAAATGCTATTCGACACCTCAAATAGAACAGATATTGCTGGATAATGAAATTTCTTTGGCATTAGCATCAGCACCACCCGAAGGACCAGGAGAAACAAATTTAAGTCCGGAGTATTTGAAAAATGATCCGTTTGAGAATAATTTGGCTTAAAACTGCCTGCCCTGCCCCCCAGCCCCCTAAAGGGGGAGCATGAGGGAAAAAGAAAGTCCCTGAGTAATCGGGGACTTTTTTTTGTTAATACATGCCCCCCAACCCCCTAAAGGGGGAGTATTACTGCAATATCTCAATAACCCATTCTTATTCCCCCTTTAGGGGGTTAGGGGGCAGGTTTCCCTTCTTTTATGTCGGAATCAGAAACAACGTTCAGCGAAGCTAATTATTCCCTTTGGTCATGACCGATGGTTTCGTCGACCCGGAAAGTTCCTGAGTAATTGGAAGAACAGGATGACGGAGCACCGACTCCGTCAGAAACAGCTTTTAATAAAATAAGAATTCCATCGTTCAACAAGAAATGAAAATCCCAAATAAGACGGAATCGGAATTCCGTCGACCTGGAAAGTCCCTGAGTAATCAGGGACTTTTTTATATTCGCCCTATTCCCTCCAGTCATCCCTAGCTCTTGGGACGGGATAAATTGCGAGGGAATTTAGAAGACAAATGAAATATGCTTTTAGGTACCACCTTCCTCATTTCGATAAAAGCTTAATTCGAACGGGCTTGAGAAGCATTATTTTGGTATAGAAAGAAAAAAAACAGCCATCTTTTAAAAGATAGCTGTTTTCTGATTTTGTTTTCGAATTGCAATTGAAAAACTGTTTAATCCTCTTCTTTTTTAGTTGCTTCGTATTCTTTAAGCAATTTGTCTTGAATATCCATAGGAACAAGTTCGTAACTCGCAAATTTCATACCAAACGAAGCTCGTCCGCCTGTAAGTGAACTTAAAGTAGTTGAATAACTTCCTAATTCTTTCAATGGAACTTTTGCGGATAGTTTTTCGTAACCTTTTTCACTTTCCATGCCCATAATAATTGCGCGTCGACCTTGTAAGTCGCTCATTACATCGCCTAATCTATCGGATGGAGCTTGTACAACCACATCATAGATTGGTTCCAAAAGTTTTGGTCCTGCTTCTTTAAAAGCCTGAGCAAATGCGTTTCGTCCTGCCAAACGGAATGAAATTTCGTTTGAATCAACAGGGTGCATTTTTCCATCATATACAATTACCCGAACATCACGGGCGTATGACCCGGTCAATGGACCTTGTTCAATTCTATCCATTATACCTTTCAGAATTGCCGGAACAAAGCGGGCATCGATTGATCCACCTACAATACTATTAATAAGTACAAGTTTACCACCCCAATCTAAATCAATAGTTTGTGTATCGCGATTACTTATTTTAAACTCCTGACCATTAAAGCGGAACATTTCCGGTGCAGGCATACCATCATAATAAGGCTCAATAATCATGTGAACTTCACCAAATTGGCCTGAACCACCTGATTGTTTTTTATGTCGATAATCAGCACGTGCATTTTTGGTTATTGTTTCCCTGTAAGGAATGCGTGGTTCTTTATATTCAATTGGAATTTTATCGTTATGTTCAACTCTCCACTTCAATGTACGTAAATGGAATTCACCTTGACCGTAAAGAATTGTTTGCTTCAATTCTTTTGATTGTTCTATTATCCAGGTTGGATCTTCTTCGTGCATTCGGGTTAAAACTTCACTTAATTTTTCCTCATCCGATTCGGAAACAGCTTTAATTGCACGACGATATTTTGGATCGGGGTATTTTATTTCACTGAAATCATACTCACAACCTTTTACATTCAATGTATTGCCTGTTCTGGTATCTTTTAGCTTAACAGTTGCACCTAAATCTCCGGCTACTAACTCTTCCACTTTAGTCCTAATTTGACCAGCAACAGAGAATATTTGGCTCAATCTTTCCTTGGTGCCTCGATTTATATTTACTAAATCATCACCCTCTTTTACTTTGCCACTCATAACTTTGAAGTAAGATACTTCACCGATATGTGGTTCAATGCTTGTTTTAAAAACATAAATACTTGCAGGTGCACTTGGGTCGGGAGCTATTTCTTTGCCTTCTTTAGTCAGAGGTTTTTGAGTTACATTTACACTTGGTGAAACATTCCCCACAAATTCCATCAACCTACGTACGCACATATCTTTACCTGCACTAACACAAAAAACAGGGAACATTTCACGACTTAACATGCCTTTTCTAATCCCAATACGCAATTCTTCTTCAGTTAATGAGCCTTGATCAAAGAATTTTTCCATCAAAACTTCATCATGTTCAGCAGCAGCTTCAACTAAAGTATTGTGTAGATCTTGTGCCTTTTGAATCTCAGAGTCAGGAATTTCCAGTACTTCAGGAACTCCGCCTTCGGGTTTCCATTTGTACATCTTCATTTTTAATACATCAATTACTGCATTAAATTGTGGTCCAACAGTAATTGGATATTGAATTTGAACTACTTTGCTTCCAAAATTTTCTTTTAATTCATCTAATGTTTTGTCGAAATCTGCTTTTTCGTGATCTAATTGATTGGTAATAAAAATAACAGGTTTCTTAAATTTCTCGGTATATCTGAAATGATTGTTTGTTCCTACTTCAACACCATATTGCGTATTGAGCAGAATTAATGCCGTGTCCGTTACATTCAAAGATGTAACAACTCCACCAATAAAGTCATCGGAGCCGGGGCAATCGATAAAATTTAGTTTTTTGTCGAGCCATTCTGTTTGAATAATGGTGGAAAAAACAGAATACCCATAATCTTTTTCAACGGGGAAATAATCAGACACAGTATTTTGTGCTCCAATTGTACCCCTACGTTTTATAATACCACTCTCGTATAGCATGGCTTCTACAAGAGTGGTTTTCCCAGCGCCCGAACTTCCTAGTAAGGAAATGTTCTTAATCTCATTTGATTGATATACTTTCATATTGTATTAAATGTGAAACGATTAATACTAAAAAATTAATTTTTGATGATTTATAAAATCGATTGGCAATATATGAATTTCTTGTTAAATAAAAACACTGTTTTATATGTTATAAAACAGTGTTTTTTGGCATAAAAAATCGTATATAGCAGTTTTGTAATTTAATGATTTATTCAAAATCAAAAATATAACTTTAATTTGAAAGCTTTGAAATTTTTATGACCCCTATTTTTAATTAGTTCAACGAACTTAAAGTGGAGCACATTTATTTTTTTTGGAGTTATTGTCCACAATAACTGCACATGCAGCATCGCCTGTAATGTTTAAAACAGTACGCAACATATCAAATACCCTATCTAAAGCATATAATAGTGGAAGTCCCTCGATAGGGATGCCGGCAGAAACTAAAACAGCCACAACCAATAGAGTTGGTCCGGGGACACCTGCTTGGCCCACCGACCCAATTGAAGCTGTTAATGCAATTGCCATATACTGTGCAATATTAAGCTCAATCCCATAAAGTTGTGCAAAAAAAAGTGCCACCAAGGTATAATAAATTGCATTCCCCGACATATTGATTGTGGCACCAAGCGGTACAACAAATGATGCAGTTTCTTTACTTACACCTAAGTCATTTTCGCATGTTTCCAGGGTTACAGGCAATGTGGCCATGGATGATGCCGTTGAAAATGCTACCAATTGTGGTTTGAGCATTGCTTTCCAAAAAGGGATAATTTTTTGCTTAGAAAATAGTTTTAAAGTAACAGGATAAAATATGATTAATACAAATAAAGCTGCAAGTAGGTTGACCCACAATAAATTACCGACTTTTAATAGCAAGTCGAATCCGAAAGTTCCTGTTGCATCGGCCATCAAGCCAAAAACACCGATTGGAGCTACCAGCATTACTTTTTCAATACACCATATTAATGCTTCAAGTATAGTGTTGAATCCATTAATTACAGGTTGTTTTTTTGACAATGGTAATGCACTCAGTCCAAAACCCAACATAAGACCAAAGAAAATAAGTTGTAATATATTTCCTTCTGCCATTGCTTTAATTGGGTTTTCAGGAATAATTTCTAAAATGATTTTCCAAAACTCCATTTTTTGTGATGCGTTATTGTCAGCTTGCTCTGGAAAAAACGCTCGTATTGATTCCAAAGAAATACCCGCTCCGGGTCTGAATAATTCGCCCGCAAAAATTGCAATTAGCACAGCAATAAATGTTGTAATAAAAACATAAGCTATGGTAATAATGCCAATTCTTCCGGCGGAGCGTGTTGTGCCCAATGATGCTGCACCCGAGAAAATTGAAACAAAAACCAATGGCACAACCAACATACGTATTAATTGGATAAATAAATCGCCTAAAGGAGCTAAAACAGATGCCGATTCGCCCATGATTTTTCCTGCAATTATTCCAAGTATCATTGCAAGTAGAATTTGAAAGCTAAGGTCTTTCAGTATTTTTTGTGTTTTTAATTTCATTTGTAAATTGAATCTTTGTTTTACGAGAATTAAAATTATGTGATTATTTTTTGTTTTTAATGTGATTTCTTTTCAACAGAATTTATAAATACTTGAATAAATACAGAAAAGATGGTCTTGATATCTGTTGATTATTAATGGTTTAAATTAGCATTTTCATCAGTTAATTTTTTTTATATCAATGACATTTAGTTAAGTATTTATAATGAAATAAGGGAAAAACAAGAGGTGAAATTATTACTCATAAGGGTTAAGAGTCAATTAAAATTTGGTATTTAAACCCTTAGCAGCTAAAATTTAACAAGTGAAACACCCTTATTAGCTTCGTTGATTTTCAATTCCCTTATTTATATCGTCTTGAAATTTAAACTCCCTTATCTAAACTCCAATGTTTTTTTTATTTCTAAAAAGCATTATTGTTTCCTTTAAAAATACTGGACTTATTAAAATATAGTATATGCTTACTAAAAAGCATAAAATTGCAATTACACCAAACACTATAAAACTGTTTTCGCCCGATAAATAATTTGTTAAACCATATATTAATGTGCCTAATAGAACAAATATAAATGTTACCAAATTCAGATAACCAATAATTTCACCCAATTTGCGCCCTAAATCTGATTGTTGTATCAAAGCTAAACATGGAATCTGAAAGAAACCACCCAAAAAAGCGACCAGAAAAACATTGATGGTGAAAAATATCAAACTCATTTTGACAAAAGCTAGCAAAATAAACAAAACTGTCATTCCACTTATACCTATTAAAATCAGACCTTTTAATACTTTGCCTCCTGAAATTTTACCTGCAAACCAACAGCCCAGTGCTATACCAATGGCGGCAAATGACATAATAATGCCGGAAGTGGTATTTGAAGTTTGATAAAATTGCTTTGAATGTATTACCAGATTCATTTGAAGCATACCGCCTATCATCCAAAACGATGCTGCTCCAAATACGGCTGAGTTTACATATTTATATTGAAGTGCAAGTTGAAACGATGATTTTATAAATTTTATCGGGTTGATAGTTTCTTTATAATTTTTATCTTCAGGTAATTCACTCACTCGAATTGATTTTGTAACTATATAACCTAGCATTGCAATACCAATAAATAATGCAAATACCAATAAATTATTGTTTAATTCAGAAATAAATGCGCCAACAATAGTGCCAATTAAGATCCCTAAGAATGCCATAGTTTCAAATACACCACTTCCATACGAAACTCCTTCTTCACCGCCAATATCACGTATTAATCCATATTTGGAAGGTGAATATAAACTGCTTTGAATTCCCATTAATAATACCGAGAATATAGAAAGACCAACCCATTCAAAATAAAATGCTAAACATGCCACGAGCATGATAGGTATCTCAAGCAGTTTGAATAAAACAAAAACCTTTTTTTTGGAATATATTACCGATAATTTTCCGGCATAAGGCGAAAAAATCAAATATGGCAGGATTAATGATGCTGAAACCAATGTTATTAACTGCGATTGGGTGAGCCATGCAGGTAATGTCCAGGTTATAGATATGAATATTACGCTGTTTTTTAATAGATTATCGTTGAAAACACCTAAAAAGTTACTCAAAAATAAGCTAGACCATTTACTTTGTTGGAATTTATGCATCTATTTTTTTATTTTATTGATTAAAACAAAAGTAATTTTTTTGTGCGAATAAACAAAAATTTATCTTTCAATAAACTAAATTGCCTCTTTATACGTTTTAAGTTAAATGGCATTTTAAATTGATGTTTACGAAATATACGTTAAATATGAGGCTGATAAAATTACAAAGTTAATTCATCTTAATTTATTTACCAACTTTTAGTTTTTAATACTAACTTTGCATCAATGAAACGATCGACTATATCCATATTAATTATTTCGATGATAGTGACTTTTGTAGGTTTAATACTACTGCAATATCGCTATGTACGAATAAATGCTGAAATGATTGAAAGTCAATTCAATGAAAGTGTTGAAAGAAGCTTATTTCAGACAGTAATATTAGTTGAAGAAAATGAAGCGCTAGAGTACTTGGCTCAAACGCTTGATGGTAAGGATTATAACGGCGGGAATAATCAGCTTTTAACTATGGATGCATCAAAAATTCAACTTCAAAGTAGCATTGACAGTGTTACAAAGCAGTTAAAGATGACATCGCAAGATTTAAATAGACCAACAATAAGATTGTCGACCAGACATGGCAAAGCTACAATTGAAGAAACATCAAGATATTTACAAGAAAAATTTAGACAAAATTTTTCGCGTTCTAAAACCATACTTGATCAAGCAGTTTTCAGATGGCTAAAAGAATCGGATAATAAGGAAATTAGCGAAAGAGTTAATTTCGAGGAGTTAAATAATATCTTAGACAAGGTGTTTGTTAACAATGGTGTGGAATTGCCTTTTTATTATTCAATAGTTGATAAACAAGGCGAAATTATTTATAAATGTAACAAAAACATACATAAAACTAATTTACAACCCAACAATAATATTTATACTCAAAAACTATTTCCATCGGAGGATTCAAATAGGGCTGCATTTTTACAGGTTACATTTCCTACAAAGCAAAATTATATTTTAAATTCATTGAATTTACTTTTGCCTTCGTTGGCACTTGTTTTACTGGTTTTGTGCATTTTTATAGTTGCTATTATTATTATTTTCAGACAAAAGCAACTGAATAGTATTAAAAACGATTTTGTAAATAATATGACGCACGAATTTAAAACTCCTATATCGAGTATTTCGTTAGCATCGCAAATGTTACAAGACCCGAGCGTGGGTAAAACACCTCAAACTTTACAGCATATTTCTAAAGTTATAAAGGATGAAACGAAGCGTTTGAGCTTTATGGTGGAAAAGGTTTTGCAAATGTCGGTTTTTGAAAAAGAAAAATCTATCTTAAAACTGAACGAAATTCAAATTAATTTGTTAATTAGAGACATAGTTAACAACTTTTCGTTAAAGGTTACTAGTAAGGGCGGACAAATCACTTCTAAATTACATGCTAAAAACGATGTAGCATTAATTGATGAAGTTCATTTTACCAATATTATTTTTAATTTAATGGACAATGCATTGAAATATTGCGATAAATCATTGTTATTAACCATTGAAACATGGAACGAAAAAGACAATTTACTAATAAGTATTGAAGATAATGGGATTGGAATTCAAAAAGATGATTTAAAACGTATTTTTGAAAAATTCTATAGGGTTTCAACAGGAAACCTTCACAATGTAAAGGGATTTGGACTCGGTTTAGCTTACGTAAAAAAAATCGTAACTGAACACAGAGGGACTATTAAAGTAGAAAGTGAACCAAAAATTGGAACTAAATTTAT
>CAMBSB010000014.1 GCA_945870155.1 Paludibacter jiangxiensis
AATTCGGCCAAAATAGGTACAAGCTTAGAAGCCAATAACAATCAAACTTCGTTCTATTTCTCGGCCAACAAAGGAGTTAGTTTTGCTCGCGTAGCTAATAGTTATTCCATTGCGACAGGTATTCCTGCTAACTTTATTCACAAATTAACAGGAAAAGATGGTCATACCTATCATTTCTTGGGTGGACAAAAAGACGTGGTTCGCGTGGATTCATTAGGTTTAACACACGCTGGCGTTATTCCTTGGAACAATCCGGCAAATATGAAGAGTTTCTTAACTCGTACTGTTGGCATAACTGACGGAGCAACCAACTTAACAACTTCTCCAACACGCAATTTCAAAAAAATGTTGCAAACAGCCAATAGTAAGGTTTATTTACTTTCCGACACAGCATTATATGTATCCCACAACGATGGTGTAAAGTATCAAGTAGCGCTTTCTGCTGCTAGCAATACTACCTTTACATCCGTTGTTGCTGGTTCTACTGATTTGTATATTGGCTCAAGCGTTGGTTTATTATCCGTTGCTATTGATACTACAAGTCCCAATGCATTGGATAAATTAGACGCTACAAGCAATATAAAAGCATACAGCGTTAAAGGTGGAATTCGTGTAATAGCCGATGGTATTTACAATGTAACTATTTATGGTTTAACAGGTCAGGTGATTTCAGCTTCACGCAATTTGCAAGGCGAAGTTACAGTTCCTGTTACAGGCAAACAATCTATTTATTTAGTAAAAGTAGATGCTGTCAAACAATCAAAAGTGATAAAAGTAGTTTTATAGTTATAGGCGAGAGCTATTTTTAAATAGTCCTACTTGATTGAATTTAATCCCGTGCAATTGTCATTTTTCGAAATGCAGTGCACGGGATTATTTTTATTGAATAAATACAATTAAGGATTTCAGGCCTATTTTTCGTCAAACACTAAGACTCGTACAAATCTCTTATTTTAAATGAAAACCACAATCAAAATACTATTTCTTTCAATAATAAGCCTTAGCATTTATGCGCAACAGTACAACAGCTCCAATTTTGGGCAGTGGAAAACGGATAAAGACAATTTGCCCTATTTTGAGTTAAATTTCCGCAAGCAACAATGCCCGTGGTATCCATTTCCGCACTTTCAGGGTACGGGTTACAACTCGGTACTCACAAACCAATGGGGCGATGTTAATCTGTTTACAACCGAATACGGATTGGCAAATCTAAGCCCTGCTCTGTGGTCCACGCGTGGTGGTTTTTATCCAATGATAGAAGTAAATGGCGAATTAATTTCATTGATAATTTCGGAACTCGACGGTCAAAAACTGGTAAAATACGGCATTGGCTACACCGAATACTCGGGCATTTTGACTAAAAGCAATTTGAAACTGTTTGTAAAATACCGTATTTCAACTCCCTTCGACTACTCAAAAGGCTTTTTTGCAACCGTTGAACTTACAAATCTTTCGAAGCAAACATTTTCTGGAACACTATCGGCACGAAGTGATGTTTGGCCAAAACCACTTTTCGACGATTTTAAAAAATGGAAAGATATTGTTAAACATACGGATAAAAAACTGGGCAACGGAATTGCTTCTTTCCTAAATATTAACGAGCATTTTAAAAGCATAACGCTTAGCGGACCCGATGATTATGTGGGTAGCAACTTGTTGAATACGCTCCAACTTGCCAAAACCATGCAATTAAAATCGAATGCAATAGAAACTGCCGAATTTTATTTTTCGTACAATGAAGTGGAAAACGCAGCCAAAAAAAACTTGCAAGCCTTTACATCAACCAACGGCAACGCAAGTTGGATGCGCGAATTAAAAGCACTTCAATCCATTAAAAACGGCAATTGGATGGATAGGGAAAACACATGGACGTATTCTCAGTTGCTAAGTATGTGCTTTTACGACAAATCCTTGGGTGAGCATTTTATTCATTTGGGCGGCTACGGAATTGGCGAAAATCCCGCCACACCCGGTACCGGTTTCAGTATGCGTGAGGTGGCCGAAACGGCTATTGTGCTTTCGTCCTTTAACCCCGAATTAGCCAAAAGCTCCTTGCGCTGGATGGCAAAAACACAGCTCAAAAGTGGGGATTTAAAACGAGGACACTTCCACTTTCCGCTCGATATAGAAGACGAAACGCAGCGCTTAGACCGGAATTTCCCCGATGAGTCCGATACTGAAATTTGGTTTCTTATTGCCTGCGGCGAATACTACAAGGCTACTGGCGATGTTTCGTTTTTCAACGAAATAGTTCCTTTCCGTACTAAAAATACCTCAGCATCAGTATGGGGACATATAGTGGCAGCCGTAAGTTTTATCCAAAACGACATTGGCACGGGGAAAAATGGTCTGATAAAAATGCTGCATGGCGACTGGAACGATTATTTGTCGCGTATTGGTGCGGAAGGTAACGGACAATCGGTAATGAATACGGCCATGATGTGCAGGGGATTACTCCAACTTATTCCCATTGCCGAAAAAATAGATGTAAGCAAAAAGGATGACTTACAACTTTACTTAACAACGCTCCAAAGTGCTGTAACAAACTGTTTTGATACCGACCGTTTTATCAGAGCTTACGACGATAATGGAAACTCGGTAGGTGGCCACAACGACCGCTTATTTATCAATGCACAATCGTGGGCTGCACTGGGTAAATGTGGCACCAGCGAACAACGTAAAATAGCATTGACCAAAGCGGTGGAACTTTGCTCAACGCCCATTGGCATGATATTAATGAGCAAGCCGTATAGCAGTCCCACGCCCTCCAACATATCGTGGGCACCCATTCCGGCTGGCGAAGGCGAAAATTCCGGTATTTGGCCGCAAACAGTGGCATGGATGATTTGGGCATTGGCAGAAGAAGGCATTACAGATATTGCACTGGCCGAATGGAAAAAAAACACATTAGCGTTGCATTCCGAAAGGCACAGAAATGTCCCTTTTGGTATTTACAACGGCACCGATTGTTATTCGTCGCACTACGCCAACGAGCGCGAAGGCTGGACACAAATTGAGATGTTTAACCGAATGCTTCCCATACACATGAACCCAATTATTGCATGGCAGGCGTTTGGCATGAAGCAGATTTTAATGAACAAGTAAAATTGGCTGAATTTTCTTTTAGGGCATTTCCACTTTTTATTCGTCATGAAATAAATCTATTTTTGTTAACAATTAAATTCAATATTGTATGAAAAAAGTACTTACTTTTATTTTGTGTGCCTCATTTTCGTTAGGCATAAATGCTTCCGATTTTTTTGTAGATGGAACTATAGCTGCCAGTGGCGATGGTCTCACTTGGGAAACTGCAAAAAAAACTATCCCCGAAGCGCTAACGTTGGCTAAAACAAACACTGCCGGCACTTGGGATAATATTTATGTAAAAGCCGGCACTTATAATGGTGGTGCTACAGTTACTACCGTTGCATTAGATTTAACTGCTGCCGCATGTGCTAAAATCAGTCTGTTTGGAGGATTCGCAGCTGCAAGTGCTGCTACTGATATTACACTTCGTGATATTAAACTTAATACAACTATTATCGATGGACAAGCAGGTGCTACAGTTGCTAAAGTTGCCCAAGAGGTTGTGATTGATGGTTTTACAATTCAAAACGGGAAAGATGCTAATTACGTGCTTAATGGTAACGCAGGTGGAGTAGCTATTAGCCATGCAAGTGCTGTAGTATCAAATTGTATTATTAAAAATAACGTACGCTCTACAGGGAATTTTCAAGGGACCGCTGGAGGTGTATATATGAAAGCGGGCACACTAAGAGATTGTGAAGTTTTTGGAAACTCTTCCACTCATGCAAATTCGCAAGGTGGTGGCGTTCATATTACGGGCGGAACAATAGAAAGATGTAAAATTTACAACAATACTGCTGGAGCTACAGGCAAAACAGGCGGCGTTTTAGTTGCAAAAATCATTACCAATCAAACTACATATACTACCCTTGATGCAAATATTACACTTGCTAATAATGTGATTTACAACAATGCATTTCAAGGCTTAAAAGTAAATCTCATTACAGGTGAAACCAAAACTGTAAGTCTTTTAAACAATACCATTGTAAATAATGCAAATGTAACAAGTTTAGATGGTGCAGGCATTTCGCAACTTACTGCAACAAATAATATTTTTTACAACAATAGTGGCGATGAGGCATTTGTAATGCAAACCGCCTATACTTACAACGCCATACAAGCAGCAAGCGTAACCGGCACAGGTAATATAGCATTAGCTTCGGGCAATCAGGCAACCTTATTTACTGCGCCAACAGCAACGACTGGAATAATTGCAAATGCCACTTCGAACTGGTTGCCAATAGCTGGTTCAGGTTTGATTAATGTAGGTAATAACGCAGCTGCCAATGGCTTGGTTGACATTGCAGGTAATCAACGCATACAGCAAACAACCATCGATTTAGGAGCTTACGAAACAAGTTTAAGTACAACATTAACAAAATCGACAAAAAATAATATTTCAAAAGTTTACGCCAAACAAGGTGTTGTAGTTATCGAAAATGCAAGTGCTTACGAAATTTATACTATGGATGGCCGCCTACAAAAAAGCGGAAAGCTGGAAAACAACTTTGTGCCAATGGCAAAGGGTATATATTTGGTAAAAGCATTGGTTGGAACTAGCAGCGAATTCACGAAAGTGATAGTAAAATAATTTTTTCAATATGTAGTTGTTGATTTAGCAACAGTTTTGTAAACAAATGGCAGTGAAGTGTGAAAACGCTTCACTGTTTTGTTTATCCCAAAGTGTGGCGCCACTCCAAGTTGCACTCCCACTGATATATCTTAACCCACAAAAACTTCTTTTAAAAATACTTCCCTTAGCTTGACGACTATGCACCGCAAGGTGAGGCTCGCGTAAGCAATAATTTTTACAAATACATTTTGTTATTGTGCCTACATACAGTCAATTGAACCATAACATCCCCTTAATTCATTATTTTTAATTCGTAATTCGTAATTCTCTTTTAGGGCAGCCCTTTCTCTTTTTCGTCAGTAGTTACTGAAACACTTTATTAAACTGAATTCATTACCCTTTAAATTCAATATTGTATGAAAAAACTAACTCTCTTTCTTTTGTGCGCCGTGATGAGCGCAACAGGGCTTTTTGCTGCCAATGAAGTAACCGTTTCAGGCTCTTTGGGACAAGATGGTACTTACAATACACTCACAGCTGCTGGCGGTGCTTTTGCTGCGCTAAATGGCGCTAACCAATCAGGCAAGACCATTACCATTGCCATATCGGCTTCAACCACTGGCGAAGATGGTGCTAATACACTTACTGGAGCTGGTGGTATGTGGACAAGTTTAACTATCTACCCAACAAATGATGGCGTAATTCTTACGGCAAGTTTGGCTAAAGCGCTTATCAACCTCAATGGTGCTAAGTATGTTACAATCGATGGTCGTAAGCGCGATGTCACAGGTGCTACTATCTTGGGCTCTACACCTCAGTTGACAATTGAAAATAGCAGCACTGACAAAACAACTACAGGTAATGCTGCATTTAACGCCATTTCGTATAATAAAAACGGCTCTCGACTTG
Organism: Paludibacter jiangxiensis; assembly: GCA_945870155.1. GTDB lineage: Bacteria > Bacteroidota > Bacteroidia > Bacteroidales > Paludibacteraceae > Paludibacter > Paludibacter jiangxiensis_A. Next base: position 5,570 of record CAMBSB010000014.1, read on the forward strand.
CTTCCGACAACACCATTACCTATTGCAATATTAAAGGTTCAAGTACCAATGTGGTTTATATCAATAATAATACTGGTGCTAATACAACAGCTACAAATAATACAATTAGTTACAACAAGTTTACACCTGCGAGCACAAGACCAACTAACGTAATTAATATCGTGAAAGGGGAACATACCGACTTGATTACTCGAAACAACTTCGAAAATGTGGTTGGTGCCTATGGTATTTATCAGACAAACGAAATGGTAAACACCGAAATTAGCTACAATAGCTTTTACGAAACGGTGGAGTTTACACCTACCGTTGGGCCAACTTATCTCAATTTTTCTGGAAATGCAGGAAGTGCTACAGCCATAACAAAAAACAATACTATTAAAAATAATTGGATTGGAGGAAACGCTCCAGAATGCGTTGGCACAATGTCTAAAGCTATTGCTGCTAATAATTTTGGTTTTGTTGGTATTAATTTGGGTCAATCAGTTGCTTACAATACTATAAAAGACAACACCATAAAAAATATTCGTTGGAATGTTGATAACTCAAATAGTACAAATGCATCTTCCTTTACAGGGATAAAAATTACTGGTGCTAATTCTGCTCATTTTTACAATATTATTGATGGTAATTTTATTGGAGGAATTACTTACTGGAATAATAATTCTGGAACAGTAAATGGTACAATAATTGGTATTGACAAGGGAGTGAATACAGCTACATATACTCCCGGTTATGTGCAGCCAACGGTAATTTCGAATAATATTATCAGTCTTGGCGATGACTATCCAAATACTGTAAGAGGTATTCGCGAGAGTGGTTTAGCTGATTACAATACAAACGTTTATAACAATACGGTATATATTAGCGGTACACCAACTGCAGGTAGTGCAGCAAGTTATTGTTTAACAAGCCTTGTTAACACCAATAACCGCAATTTCCGCAATAATATTTTTGTAAATACACGCTCAGGAGGTACAGGTAAGCATTACGGTTCATATATTACTGTTGCTGGCGGTACAATTACTTCCGATTACAACAATTATTATGTAACCGGTACTACAGGGTATGCTGGGTATTATGGAGTAGATATTGCAAAAACCGAAAAGGTAGTTGTTACAGCTCAAGATGCAAATAGCAGCGTTGCCTCTCCAGGCATTACACCCGGCTCTACTCCCGAAAGCTTTAAAGGAACGGTAGCCTTAACAGGTGCCAGAGGCACAGGTATAACTACCGATTTTACTGGTGCAACTCGAAGAACAGCATCCATGGGAGCGTTTTATATGACAAATGAGACCCTTACAACTTCCGATGCACCTACAGCCGTTTCGGCAACTGCAGGAGATAAAACTGCCAGTGTAAGTTTTACAGCTCCGCTGCTCGATGGTGGTTCGTTAATCACACTTTACACGGTTACTTCTAATCCTGGAGGAATTACTGCCACTGGCACCGAAAGTCCAATTTCAGTTACCGGTTTAACAAACGATGTAGCATACACTTTTACCGTTACAGCTACCAATGGCGTTGGCATAAGTGTAGCTAGTGCTGCGTCTACCGCGGTAACTCCTACAGTTGCGACTGATATTGATAGCAATAAAATGCTTCAAAACTCAGTACAGGTAGTTAACAAAGGCATTCTAATTTCCAAAAATGTAAATGCTGAAGTCATTTCAATTAGCGGAAAATCAGTTTGGAAAGGAATGTCGAACAACCAAACCATTCAGTTGGCAAAAGGCGTTTACATTGTAAAAGCCACTTTAGGACAAAAAGTAGAAATCACGAAAGTGATAGTGCAATAAGACTATATTAACGTTATTTTTTTAATGTGTTGGTGTTGATTTTAGTAACAGTTTTGTAAAAAATGGCAGTGAAGTGTGAAAACGCTTCACTGCTTTTTTTGTAAGAAAGCAAAGTCAATCACCAACAAATCACATTCCCAAACGAAGTTTTAAGGGATTTTTCGCCTGTATAAATTACATTACAAGCATCTGCTTCGGCATGAGAATGATTAGCCCAATACCGTAAACCCTTAAAGTAGTCGGACGAAAATGTGGCTCCCGATTTAATCTCGTACCCAACTTGCTTATCACCAATTTGTTCAATCAAATCTACTTCATTTCCTGTTTTGTCGCGCCAAAACGATAGTTGTGGTTCTTGTCCGGCATTCAGGCTTTTTTTTACAAACTCATTGATTACTATATTTTCAAACAAAGCCCCACGCAAAAAATGAGTCGCAATTTGCTCTGCCTGAATAATATTTAGGAGCGAGCAAGCCACTCCTGTATCGTAAAAGTATAATTTAGGCGTTTTAACTAATCGCTTTGAATAATTATTATGATTGGGTTTTAGCAAATAAAGAATGTAACTGGCTTCCAATACCGAAAGCCACGACTGCGCAGTAGATACTGCAATACCACATTCATTAGCCAGCGATGATAAATTAAGTAATTGCCCTATTCTTCCGGCACACATTTTCAGGAAAAGGATAAACTTATTTATATCGCCAATATGTTTCAACAGTCGAACATCGCGTTCGATATAGGTTTGAATATAGTAGGGATAAAAATCTATAGCAGCAATATCTTTATCGTAAATGCGCGGATAACTTCCTGTAAAAATTTCCTCATCTATCGTTTGCTCATTTAACGCTACCGTTTTTAGCTCATTACGCGAAAAGGGCAATAACTTTAAAATGGCCGTTCGTCCGGCAAGCGATTGGGTGATAGATTCCATCAGTAAAAAGTTTTGCGAGCCAGCCAACAAATACATACCCACTTTTCCTTTAAAATCGGTATGAGTTTGCAAATAGGAGAACAACGACGGTACAAGCTGCGCTTCATCAATTATTGTTTTATCGGGATAAGTTGCCAAAAAACCATTTGGGTCAGTTTGAGCGAATAAGCGGTTTTCAGTATTCTCTAACGATACATAGGCATAATCAGGAAAAGTACTCCTCAACAATGTTGATTTTCCCGATTGTCGAGGTCCTGTTAGTGTTAGGATAGGATATTTTGATGCCAATAGTTCCAATTTTGCTTTAAGTTCTCTTTCAATCATGATTGTACTTTTTTAATAATTGGACAAATTTACGATTATAAAATGAATTTGGCAAATATCTCTTACAACCGTAGCGGGGACGCAACTCCAAGTCGCATAGCGACGACCGATTTCCGCGAGCGTGTGGTTTAAACCACATGCTCCATTTTCCCCAAACCCTTGTAATAAAAAATAAAATATTTTTCCACCCTCTTTAGGGCAATTCTTTCCCTTTTTCGTCAATACATATTGAAACACTTTATTAAACTGAATTCATAATTACTTTAAATTCAATATTGTATGAAAAAACTAACACTTTTTCTTTTGTGCGCTGTGATGAGCGCAACGGGACTTATGGCTATTACCGTAACAGTGGGTGGAGGAAGCACTACTGCTGGTGTTCACTACGCTACACTAAAAGAAGCTTTTGACCATATCAATGCTGCCAGTAATGGCATGACGGGCACTATCAACATTAAAGTTATCGACAATACCACCGAAACTGCTCCAGCAGCGATTACAAAAGATGGTGTTACTGTATTAGTTTACCCAACTGTTACAGGAAAAATAATCACTATGAATGCTGTTAGCGGTACTGTTTTTATCAATGGTGCAGACAATGTTACGATCGATGGTCGCTTACGCGATGGTTCAGGAACTATTTTGGGATCTACACCCGATTTGACAATCGAAAATACCTTTAATGGAACCTCAGCAGCTACAAACTGTGCTATTAGAATTGAAAAAGGTTCAACCCTTGCCACCTATAACACTGTTACTTATTGTAATATCAAAGGTTCTAATGGTGCCGTGGTTTACCTGAATCCTAATAACGCAACAACTCCTACTGCAACAAATAATACTATTAGCTACAATAAGTTTTCACCTGCTGTTGTTTCACCATCAGTTGTAAGACCGGGAATTGTTATTAATACTGTTAAAGGTGTTCATTCAGATATATATACACGCAATAACTTTGAAAATGTATGTAAATCGGATGGTATCCGATTACAAGACCAGGCTGTAGATTGTGAAATTAGCTACAATAGTTTCTACGAAACAGTTGCTTTTAATTCGGGTGCTAACGTAACATATATTAATGTTGTTGGTAGTGGAGCTCCAAGAACAGGAAATGTAATTAAAAACAATTACATTGGAGGAAACGCTCCGGAATGTATTGGTACAATGACAAAAAGTACTGGAACTAATTATTCATTTTTGGGAATTTCGGTTAGTGCTTCAAGCTCAGGTACCAAAGTGCAAAATAATACCATTAAAAATATAACTTGGGCAAATAATGGGACTGCAGCTTTTTGTGGTATTTATGTTTTTACAAATGCAGATTTAATTACAACAATTGATGGAAATTTTATATCAGGTATTGATTACAACTATCCAACTAACTCTACGACACTTTATGGAATAAGAAAAAGTGGTAATAGTGCTACTGGTACTGCCCTCAGTGGAATTGCGACCATATCGAACAATATCGTTTATTTAAATGATAGCTACACCAATACCGTTTATGGTATTGCTGAAAATTCGTTAGCAGGTCAGACTACCAATGTCTATTTCAATACAGTATACATTGCTGGTACTTCAGCTTCAGCAAGTTATGCATTCTATAGCAGGACAAATGTAAATACGCGAGATTTTCGAAATAATATTTTCGTGAATACTCGTGCAGCTGGTACTCATTATGCAGCTTATTTTAATTATGGCGTAGCAACTGGATTAACACTTAGCAATAACGATTATTTCGTAGATGGCGCTGGCGGAGTGCAAGGTTATAATGGTGCAAATGTAACTTCACTTCCACTAATTGCTACCCTCGATGCTGGAAGTTCTATTGCTACTCCAGGTATTACTCCCGGCACTACTCCCGAAAGTTTTAAAGGAACAGCTTCACTCACAGCAACCACAATCGCAAGTGTTACTACCGACTTTACCGGCAATAAACGCTCTTCTTCGCCATTAATGGGTGCTTATGAGTCATCATTATGGAATGGCACTTCATGGGTTGGTGGTGCGCCAACTGCAAGTACAAGTGCCGTAATTAATGGTGATTTCACTACAGGCGGTTTTGATTGTTTCGATTTAATTATAAATCCAGCAAAGCAAGTAACTATTTCTAACCCTTCAACAGTTGCAGGTGCTTTAACGCTTAAAAGTGATGCTGCAAACGGTACAGCTACTCTTATTGACAATGCTATATTAACTGTAACAGGTGCAACCAAAGTAGAACAACACCTTTCGAATGGTCGTAACTGGTACTTTTCCAGTCCTGTAAGTGGTGCTACCAGCAATGTATTAGCTGCTAGCGCTACAAATCCGGTGTATTATTATGTAGAAAACACTCCAAACGTTTGGTCTTCAATAACCAATACGTCAACTACACTTGATGCCAAGACAGGCTATGTTGCCAATATCAATGGCGACCGTGTAGTTACATTTACCGGTGGTAGTTTAAATACCGGCGAACAAACCATTGGCAGTTTAACAAGTACGGGTGCAACATTTACTGGTTTCAATTTGGTGGGTAATCCGTATCCTTCGTATTTAAAATGGAGTGGCGCTGCCCGTACCAATGTAGGAACAAGTATATGGTATCGCAGCAAAAGAACTGGTGCTTACCTTTTCGAAACATACAATAGTGACGGTGGTGCAAGAACCAATGGTGGTACTGACTCAATTCCTCCTATGCAAGCATTTTGGGTAAAAGTAACTGCCGGTGAAACTGGTTCTATCGTGTTTGATGTTAACGACCGCGCACACAGAGACCAAAGCGTGTCTGCTAACCGCCTTAAAGCACCAGCCGTAGACATTCGCAAAACATTGCGTTTGGAAGTTTCGAATGGCAGCAATGCGGACGAAGCCTTGATTTATGCCGACGAGAATGCTCAAAATGGCTTCGATACCTACGATTCAAATAAAATGTTTGCTAACAGTGCATCCGTACCCGAAATTTACACAGTATTGGGTGCCGAAAAATTAGCTATCAATGGTTTTAACGATATTGCCGAAAATCAACAATTGGCGTTGGGTTTCAAAACTTCTGTTGCCGGAACTGCGTCGTTTAGTATCAAAGCTTCCGAAGTGAAAAACTTTGCCGCAGGAACTAAAATAATTTTGAAAGACAATACACGATTGGGAGAAGAATTTGACATTACCGACGGAACAGTTTATAACTACACATCGGGTGCAACAAACGATGCTTCTCGTTTCAGCATTCTTTTCCGTGCGCCAGGTGCAACCACAGGAGTTAACACAGTAGAAAAACTCAATGCACAAGTATTTGTAAACGCCGCCAATCAGATTACCATTGTAGCCCCCGAAAAATCAAATTATACCATTTACAATGCAGTAGGAATGCAGCTCGAGAATGGACAAACAACTGCTAAACTGCAAACTGTAAACTGCAAACTGCAAACAGGTGTTTATTTAGTAAAAGTGTCGGAAAACGGCCGTAACTATACTTCACGCGTAATTATTAAATAACTGAATATATAATAAATAAAATTCCATGAAAACAAATAATCAAAAACAAGTATATTCAACTCCCGAAATAGTTAGCATATTATTAGACAACGAAATATCGTTGGCATTGGCATCTGAAACACCGCCAGATGGTCCGGGCGAAACTTATAATACTACTCCTGAGTATTTACATAATAATCCGTTTAATACCAATCTTGGTTAATAATAAAATTAAATCCTTGAGTAATTGGGGATTTTTTTTTGAAAAACATCGAGAAACAAAAAAACTTTAAAACGTCGCAGACTTTTGAACGTTTCTTTGGTTAGCATTTTAGTTGTTGTTTATGAAACGATTTAATGTCTCGAAATATTCGACAACTAAAAGTTTTTTCTTCGAATTTAAGGTGTTTGAATTCTATTCACGTCATAAACATATTCAATTCTGAGTTAAAATATAATCTTTATTTTGAAAAATATAACAATGAAAAAAATCTCACTATTCTATTTTCTGATTATAAGTTCTGTAAGCATATTTTCCCAAACTACTTTATTTTCTGATGGTTTCGAAAACGGCAAAGGCTCGTGGCTATTCTCCACTCCTGCAGGTGGCAATGATTATAAAATTACGCCCGCAACGGGTTATAATTCAGATAATTCCGTACGTTGTAAAACCATTGGGTCGCCAAACTTTATGATATCGCCTGCGGTGACTTTTGGCGCTAACAAAGCCTACAAAATACGATTTATGGCTTATGTGCAAACAGCCAATTCGCGCAAAATTGATGTGTATTATAACACAGCGGCTGCCTTGAATGGCAACGAAGTGTTGGCTGGTACAGTTTCGAATGTAGGTACAGTTTATACGCCTTATACCATCGATTTAATTTCGCCTCCTACCGGAGTAAAGTATATTATCCTCAAAGGAACCATTACGGGTGCAACCTGGGTTTTTTTGTCGATTGATAATTTTGAAGTGGTAGAAACTGGAAATTTTATTCCAACTGTATCATTTTCAAGTCCTACCGACAATTACTCACATACTGCCGGCACATCGTTGCCCGTAAACATTACAGCAGCCGATGCCGATGGTACTGTGAACAAAGTGAATTTGTATTATCGCGGCGAATTGTTTGGAAGTATAGCTACTCCGCCTTATAACTTTTTCATTCCCAATTTACCCATTGGTGCGAGCACGCTTTATGCCCGTGCCTACGACAATGCCGGCGATTCGGCTACTACGGCCACTATTACTGTAAATGGTGTAAATCTGCCGCCAACCATTGCGCTTACAGCGCCAGCCGGCAATATATCCATTAATCAGGGTAGCATTGTTTCGCTTTCGGCTACAGCTTCGGATGCCGATGGTTCAGTTACGGAGGTTTCGTTTTATGTAAATGGGTCGAATGTGGCAACCAAAGAGACTGCCCCTTACACCTTCGACTGGAGCAACCCCAATCCGGGTTTGTACGTGGTAAGTGCCACCGCCACCGATAATACAGGTTTGCAAACCACTACAAGTGCTGCAACCATCACTTCCACAGCCACCACCAACGGCTATTTGATAACCGAAAATTTTGAAGATGGTATCGTTGATTGGGCTTTTTCAGTCAATTCGGGCGGAAATGATTGGAAATTTGCAGCGGGAGTTGGCTTTAATTCTACTGATTGTATTAAAAGAAAATCTGGCGTTAAAAATTTCATGACACATACCTCTTCTATCTATTATTCTGCCGCCACCTATACTGTTAAGGTTGTGGCTAAAGCCAGCAAACTCAATTATTACAGCCTTCAACCCGGTTTGGTAAATGGAACAGATACAATTTGGGGTTCGGTATCAGCCTATGCAGGCACCACATACAATGCTATCAACGTATCACTTGTAAATACGGTTGGTGGCTATTATAAGTTCATATTGCGTACTGTGAAAAATCCAGCTGATGCATCTATCTATAATGATTTATTCATTGATGACCTTAGCGTGTATGGTGCAGGAGGATTTCCAAACATTCCACCAGTTGTTAAATTTTCAACCCCCACAAATTCGTCTGAAATAGCTTTAAATACAGCTACAAACATTACTTCATCTGCCTATGATAGCGATGGAAACATTTCGAAAGTAGAGTATTACATTGAAAATGAATACCTGGGACAATCAACATCAGCACCTTACACGATTAGTTGGACACCTACGTTTTCGGGCGTTTTTTCGCTCAAAGCCAAAGCTACTGACAATGATGGTAAATCAACGACTAATGTAATTTCGGTATTGGTGAATTATGCCGACCGCAAAGTGTACGATTTTGTAGCATCGTCGTACCTTGGTGGCGAAGCAGGTTCGGGCAAAGTATGGGGTACCAAAGTGCTTTCGGATGGTGTAATTGTGCTCGCTTGCGATTGGGGAACAGTGATGCCAGCAGGTGCGGTTGTGCACTTACTCAACGGAGCTACCATCAACTCGCGCGGTGCTATCGTGCGCATTTCGGCCGATGGAAAAACAGTACTTTCAGTTACCAAAATTGGCGCGTATGCGGTGGATTTATCTATCGACAACAGCGATAATATTTACGTGGCAGCAGGCACAAGTGGCTTGGTAAAAGTAAACCGATTGGCCGATAAATTATTACTCACAAAAACTTTTGCAAAAACAGTTTACCGTGTCGATGCCGGTAAAACAGGTCACATGGTGGTTTTAACACTTCCGGGCGTTGACTTTGATGGTAAAAAATGGGGAAATGTAACGGTATTTGTTATGAATCCGGCTGGCGACATTCTTACTTCGTTTGGAGGTGCTTCGCAGTACAGCAACGATGTGTGTATCGACGAAGCCTCCCAATCGGCTGTGGTGGTGGGCTGGAAAAACGTGTATACGTGGGAAGGAACAACGACATTCCCTGTAGATATTCCCGGCTTTAAAATATTCTCTTTTTCGGGAGTACAAAGGTTTAATGGCTATAACTGGAGTTCCGATTCCAATTCGCCCAACTGGATAAATGCTTCGGATAATAATATGGCCGACACACGTATTGCCCGTGTAAGTATGGGCGACGATGGTTTGATGTATTTTATGGCCGAAGTGTCGGGTGGAAATCACCCACTGCGCTATAGTCCGTACGATATTTTCAGCAAAGTACGCTTTGTGGGTGGCGACCATTTTCACACCTTATCCAACGTAGGCACCGAGTTTCACGCTTACATTGCGCGCATGAACATTGCCACAGGCGCATGGATTGAAGGGCAAAGTTTTACAGCTCGCTTGCTACCCGCTGGTAACGGAAACACCATTGACCCTGAACATGGCAATGTGGCTGCCGATGTGGATGGACGTGTTTATTTTACAGGAAAATCGGCTTACGGCACACCACTTTCACGTGAAATTTTACCTGAAATTTCGTATACGGGCGGCGCATTTATTTACATTATGAACCCCACCATGCAAACCCGCGAACTGGTAGACCGTGTAGTTCAAAAAAATGGTGGACGCGACATAGCTGTACGTAAATTTGCTAACCACGACAAAACAATTGTGTACGGAGGCGATGTGGCTTTTACTTCAGGGCAACCCTTGAATTCATTCCTTTATTTAAAAAATCCTGTTCAAAACACGTTCTACGGTGCTGCCGATGAAGAAGCTGGTTTTTATGCCGTAATAGGAGGAACCACGCCGGCTCAGTACGAGCTGAAGGTGAATGGTGTATCAAAGGGAATGTTTGCCGAGGGAACAAAAGTGGCGCTCAATGCTGCCGATTATGGCACTGTTGGTGCATTTATCCGCTGGAGTAACGGACAAAATTACATTGCCGATTCAACGGCTGTTGCCACTACTTTTTCGATGCCCGGAATGAATGCTAACCTCACAACTCAATTTTCGATTACAACTATTAATACGATTCACTCAGAACTCGATTTGAAGGTTTATCCTAATCCTGCAATCGGTCAGGTTCGTATCTCTACTGGCTCAAACTTGCCAACCGAAATTCGTATTAGCAATTTAACAGGAAAAATAGTTTGGAACGGAATGGTAAAAGGCTCACAAACTTTAAACTTAAGCCAGTTGCCTAAAGGCGTTTATATTATTTCGGCCAATAATAGCATTAATCAGAAATTAGTAGTGCGGTAATAAAATGTTTTTTATGACGCTAAATAAGAACCAGCTTCTACTGTTCATTATAATAGCAACCCTTGCGATATCATTCGCAGGGGTTTCGGCTATTAATCAGCCCGACGACAATCTGCTTGCCGATGGTCGTCCATTTGTTTCGTGGGAAATGCCTCTGCAATTTTCGAAAACGTATTATGTAGACCAACATCACGCCAAAGCATCGGACACAAACATCGGAAATGAGAAAATGCCTTTCAAAACAGTTTCGGCGGCAGCTCGTGTACTCAAAGCAGGTGAACGTGTGGTGATTAAAAAGGGCGTTTATCGCGAAAGTGTTCATCCGGCTCAGGGTGGCTCTTCGCCCGACAAAATGATTAGCTACGAAGCGGCTTCGGGAGAGGAGGTCATTATTTGTGGCTCGGTAGAAGTGCCCAATAGTAATTTCAAAAAAAGTGAAGGCTGGCTTTTTTCAAATGAAAAAATAAAATCGGCAGCCCTGAATTGCTGGCAAATTGACCTGAACCCTGAATGGTTCGTTGGTTACAATCCTTTTGGAATGACAAATCTGATGAGCGATACCGAATGGCTCGACTATAAAAAAGCGAAAATGCAGGCTCATTTTCAGCGCCGTGGATTACTGTTTGTAGAAGGCGGAAAATGTACTCAGCTTGCAAAACCAACCGAACTCGAGACTGCTCCCGACTTTAGCTTTTGGCCCGAACATAATGGTTTGCGGCTACATGTAAAATTGCCCGAAGGCAAACAACCAAGCGATTACAAGATTGAAGCAACGAACAAAGAACAGGTTTTTGCTCCCAAAACTTATGGTTTGGGCTATATTCGCCTCAAAGGCATTACGTTCCGCCATGCCGGCAATGGTTTTCCGGTACCACAGCGGGGATTGGTTTCGGCTTCGCGCGGACATCACTGGATAGTGGAAAATTGTACTGTAGAGTGGGCAAACAGTGTAGGCATGGATTTGGGTAACGAGATGTGGAGTACCACTGTTTCGAATACAATTGCTCACCACATTGTGCGCCGTAATATTTTCCGAAATTGTGGTATATCGGGTTTGCAATGTTATATTGCCAAATCGGTTTTGCTCGAAGATAATTTATTCGAAAATATCGGTTTTCACGATGCTGAACTGGCATTTGAGTCTGGAGGAGTGAAATTTCATCAGGCAGAGAATTGCCTGATACGTCGTAACGTTTTTACAAAAATAACCTTTGCTCCTGGCTTGTGGCTCGATTACAAAAGTAACCGCAATTGTAGAATAACAAATAACTTTTTTGCCGACATTACAACAGCGCGCGGTGGCATGTACATCGAAGTGAGTCGCAACAATTGCAATGTGGACCGCAATGTTTTTTATAAAATCCGGTCGCAATACTGGCTGAGTGGTGAGTATGGAGCTGGTGGTTCTGCTTTTTACACCGATGGGTCGGACAGCATTCGCTTCGAATACAATGTGATGGTGGATATCGAAAATACAGGCTATGGCTCGTACCTCAACGCCGAACGCATAGTAGATATGCGTGGCGGCATTAGCAGTGACCATACTATAACGAATAATATTTTTGTCGATTGTAAAAAACATTGTATTGAATTGCCACACAATAGAAACTTTACGAACGAAAACCTATTTGTAAATCCACTGCCAGCTTATATAAAAGTAGCAAATCCGGTTCCAGCAATGTTATTAGATATAAAAGCAGCAGCCAGACTGTATGGCTGGGAACAAAATGGAGCAGTAACAAAAGCTACTTATACCTACGATGCCGAAAAAATGATGCTAGAACTACGTTTTGATTCAGCCACTTTAGCTCAAAAAATGCCGTATGGACTGTCGACTCCATGCACATTGACATACAAAGACCCACGAAAAATAAAATAATTACCAATCATAAACAATTAATATCAATTGTATGTTAGGTATTTTTTAGTATGTTTGCATCCCAAATCAATACTATTCGCTTTCATGCAAAATCGCTTTCGACATTTTAATTATATTGTTGCTAGCTTTGTAGCCCTGTTTTTAACATCCTGCGAAGATTTTCTTTCTTCTATTCGGAATGAAAATACGCAAGAAATTTCTACATTGCTATACAACCTGAACGATTTAGATGTTTGCATCAACGGTGCTTACGGTGCATTTTCATCCAATAGTTACTTTGGTTCGTTGCAACTGTCCGAGCTGTTAGGCTCCGATTGTGTCACTTCTACATCAAATACGGCTATATTGCCGGACTTTAGTGCGTATAACCGCGAAAATTATTTTTTCGGCTACAATACGAATATCATGGACTATCAAGCAGGCATTTTGCTTCAGTGGGCATCGTTTGTTGGCAATAATTCCAATATTGTTTTAAAATCGATTGACGAAAAACTACCCGAACTTAAAACAAAAAACGACAGCTTAAATGCCGACAGAATTCAGGGCGAAGCGCTTTTACTACGGGCAACTATCGAATTTTACAATAACTATTTTGTAGGAAAGCAATATCACCTGAATACTCTCGATTCACTGTCGACACTTTACCGCAAAAAACCGGTTCTTGGGTTTGAGGATATGGCCGAGCCACGCAAAACAGTAGCGCAGGTTTACCGATTTATTATCAGTGATTTACAACGTGCTCAACAGCTTTTGCCCGAAAAATTCGACCGCACCATTCATCCGCTTGCCTATCAGTACCGCTGTAAAAAAGATGTGGCAACTGCCATGCTTGCCAAAGTTTATTTTCAGACAAATAAGTTCGACTCTGCCTTGATACACATTAACTTGCTACTTGGGAATGAGGTAGGTATATCCTCTAAATTCCCTCTTTCACCTAGTACGTCTTACGCTAATATGTTTCAGATTACCGACAAAACGAACTTTCAAACGGGCAATAACAGTGAAGTGATTATGGCGCTGCATGGCAACAGTGCTTTTTTGCCCACAATAGCATCACGCTGGCCTGGTTTTCAGTGGACAGCTTTCAAAAATCTTCAAAACGGTGATTTATCGCAAGCAAAATTCAGAGTTGTGTTTGATAAAACGTTTATTGATAGTTGGTTACGAGGTGATACGGCCAAAGATATACGCTATAAACAACTAATCTATATAACACGAAATCAAGGCAAAGAAGCACCTGCAGGTCAGTGGACATCGTTGAAAATGGCTTTTCCCACAGCTAACATGATGTGGTTGCGCGCTTCCGAATTTCACTTAATGCGTGCCGAAATTTATGGACATAAAAACAATGCAAACTATGCCTTGCAAGAGCTGAATTTAATACGCACTCGAGCTGGAATAGCTGAAATACAGGCAACAGTTTCGAAAGAAACATTACTCGCCGAGATTATAAATGAACGAGCACGGGAACTGAATTTCGAAAATGTTCGTCGGTGGGATAATTTGCGTTTGGCTTCGCTTAGTGATACGGAATACGCCGCTTATTTGCCCGAGCCTTACAAATCAGGAAATATTCCTCTTGGCAATAGGTCGGCATTAATGACCGAAACGGCATTACCTTGGAATGCTGCTCGTTTGTACTGCGTGATTCCGAATAATGAATATATTTTTAATCCGGCGTTGAATAAGTGATTAATATTTAATGATTAATGATAAATGGTTAAAGATAAATGGTTAAGCCGACGACGTACTTTTTTAGTCGTGTTGTGGATGTTTGCTGCCATTAATGTGCTGCAAGCTAGAGATGTGCTCGTTTCGCTCAACTATAACAATGTTGCTCTGAAAACAATTTTGACGAATATTGAACAGAAAACAAAATTTGTATTTATTTACAACAACGAAACCATCGATGATAGAGCAATTTATACGATAAGCAAAAATGAAAGTTCCGTTCAGGAAATACTGACAGAGTTATTTAAAGACCGCAATATTAGTTATAGGATACAAGATTCGTATGTTTTTTTATTGAAGCAAAATTCTGATAATGAAAGTTTAGCTAACAATAAAGCCGCAAGAATTGAGGGAGTGGTTTTCGACGAGAATAAGTTGCCATTGCCCGGAGTTACCCTACTGAATACGAACAAAATACCGCGTGCAGTAACGGATAACAACGGATTGTTTAGATTCGAAGCTACGGTTGCCGACTCGCTTATCACGTTTTACATGATGGGCTTTAAAAACAAAACCGTACGGGTACAGTCGAGCAAACTTGAAATAATGATGCGCAATAGCAGCATTTTACTAAAAGACTTATTAGTAGTAGGTTATGGTTCGTTGGAAACTAAAGAAATTACAGGTTCGGTTGTTTCGTTAAAAGAGGAGTTATTCAAAAAAACGATTGGTGGCGATATTACGAATAATTTTCAGGGAAGTGTTTCGGGAATTTTGGCTAACAACGACCGACTACGGGTAAGAGGTGTGTCGTCCATCAACTCGTCATCCGACCCGTTTATTGTAGTGGATGGCGTGCCACAAAGTTTGATGTTGAAAGATTTGAATCCCGACGATATACAATCGATAGAAATATTAAAAGATGCTGCTTCGGCGGCCATCTATGGCTCACGTGCATCCAATGGCGTGGTGTTGGTAACAACCAAAACCGGCAAATTGAATACGGTTGCTAAAGTGTCCGCTAATTTTCAATCCGGTTTGAATTTTATAATCAATGAGCCGAAGTATCTAACCGGAAAAGCCCTTTTAAACGTAATCGACGATGCGTATTACAATAAATATCCGGAGCGAAAGTTACTACCCGAAACTGCTTCGACGTATTATTTTCCATTTTCGTCCGATTATAATGGTTTTAAAGGATATAATCGCAATTGGCTGAATGGTTATTTGGCAAATAATCCCGATGGCGAAGATTGGCTGGCCTCCACTTCGCAACCTATGCTCTACAATGATGTTCGCTTATCATTAAGTGGCGGACAGTCGCAAAGTAAGTATCTGGTTAGTTTTTCGTACCGCTCTAACAATGATTTTGTGAAAGATAAATCGTCGGACAGAATAACACTTTTGATGAAAAACGAATACAACCTAACTCCTGCTCTTTCGTTCGGAATGGCATCGAATACGGTCGTAAATTTAGCAAATAACAGCACTTATCCTTCTACAATTCAGGTATTATCGCGCTCGTCCCTGTTGCCAATTTACGCTCCCGACAATTCAGGTACGCTTTTCGATGCTCGTAATATTAATGATAAAAAAGGCACGAATCCTTTGTATCAAATGCAACAAACCTGGGACGATAATGTAGAGCTTACTCAATTGGTAAATGGATTTTTTGATGTGAAAATAAGTCCGCAGTTGACCTTCCGAACCGATTGGAGTGCTAATTTGGGCACAAGGCGCTATCGGTATTATCAGTCGAAAGATTTTTACCGCGAAGATGAAGCCAGCGACCCCACCAAAAGCGGCATAATTTTGTATGCGCGTACTTTTAATTATGGGTTCAATGGAAATAATGTATTGACTTATAAATCCAACTTTTCCGACATACATCGTGTCAAACTCATGCTGGGAAACAACCTCCAATCGTACAACAGCGATTTTAATGTGGCGCGCTTCGAGGGTTTTCCTACCGATTATTTTCAGTTGACAAATGCCAATACCGAAAAGGTATTTACACGCCAATCTGCCGGAATGGATGGCTATCGCTTTGCTTCGTTCTTTACACGTGCGCAATACTCGTACAACGACAAGTGGTTTGCCGAACTCAACGCCCGTGCCGATGCCACTTCCCGATTTAATCCGAATAATCGCTGGGGCTATTTTCCGGGCTTGGGTTTAAGTTGGTTAATGAGCGAAGAAACTTTCGTAAAAAACATACAACAAATTGATTATCTGAAGTTAAGAACGAGCTATGGCTTGGTAGGAAATGCCGAAATGGGCAACTTTCCTGCTCAGTCGCGCGCGTTGAACTGGGGCGAATATGCGGGAAGTCCGGGTTTTGTTTTCGATAGAATAGGCAACCCTGATGTGTCGTGGGAAAAACAAAAACAATTGAATGTGGGGCTTAACCTTTCCGCTTTCGACAATATTATTGAACTTAATGTGGATTGGTTTTATAAAAAAATTAACGATCTGCTTATAAATTATAATATTGGTATAATGCAGGGCTATTTTAGTTCCGATGTTACACTCAATACTGGCATAATGAGCAACACAGGTTTCGATATTAATTTAAAATCGAATAATCTCAAAGGCAAACTAAAATGGCAGACAGACTTTAATATCTCTACGTTCAAAATGAATGTTATTGAGCTCTCTACACAACAAAACTACATTGAACGGGGAGTAAACAGGGCATACGAAGGCTATCCGCTTTCACTCTATTTTCTACCACTTTGGGCAGGAGTTGACCCTACAACCGGACATGAGTTGATTTACGAAGTAAGCGGGCCGGAAGATAAACGGGTAAAAACGGGTGCTGTTTTGGATGCCGAAACAATGGATTTTTCCACTTACAACAATCAGCGTGTGCTTATTACCAACAAAACACCTTATCCCGATTTTTATGGAGGTATAAATAATACTTTCAGTTACCAAAATTGGGAATTTTCGTTCTTGTTTGCGTTTCAGGCTGGTAGCTGGTTGTATCATTCGGGTGCTCGACAGGCAAGTTACATCAATATTTACGACCTACAAAACAAATTAAGCACCCTTGCTGATTACTGGACGCCAACGAATACCGGTAGCAATGTGCCACTTCTTTACAACTCGCAAATGGCTATCCGTGAGAGTTCTCGCTTCTTGGTGGACGGCTCGTATCTGCGTTTGCGAAATGTGTATTTGAATTATACAGTACCCAAAAGATGGATTGAAAAAATGAAAATACAATCGGTTCGATTTAATGTACAGGCGCAGAATTTACTCACACTTTCTCCTTTTAAAAATGGCGACCCTGAAGTATCTAACGGAACCGCTGGGGCCGATGCCAACATTACACCCGGAAATATTGGTCTAAATTCAGGTATTGCAACGCTTAATTTTGGTGTCAGTGTTGTGTTTTAGGATTTTAGTAAATTTGCACCTTCTTTGTGATGGTGTTATTACTAGTTTTTACTTTTAGCAAAAACAACCCTTTTAATTTTTTGGAAAGTGGTAGTTGTACCAACTCCGTGCGCGATGTTTTTCGGTTGGATAACATTAAAACAGATTTACCGCTGAGGTCGAACAATTCCACCAAATAACTGCCTATATAGGAGGAATTGAGTTCAATATTCAACAAATTGGTGGCCGGATTTGGATAAATCTTAAAACTATCCTCATTCTCGTTGTTTTTGGCAATGCTTGCATAGCCTCCGGAATTATATACGGGCAATGCACCTGTATAATCAATCTCAAAAGGTTGCGATAATCCATCATTCAAACGTAAAATGCTGTTTTTTAACTGTAAATTTGGCCCATCGTACACATTCCATTTCGAATTGCTAAAATCAACTGCCGTTCCATTCACCGACCACGATGCAAGTCGACCAAAACCTTCACCGGTTGGCCAGTTAGGTTGAATAAAGGGTGGTGATTTTTGAGTAAGCTGACGCGTAACAGGTCCATATCCCCAGTCGTAAATCGGTTCGGTAAATGTGCCCGACGAATTGTATTGTATGTTCAACACATCTCCTTTGGCCGAAGTGTACACAATATTATCGGTTGCAATATTTATTTTGTTGAGCGACGAATTGGCAATGATTGCATCCTGAAATGCCACAAATGTTGTGTATTCTTTTTTCGAACCCACCTCCAATATCAAGCCGCACAAATTGCCTTGCATTGCAGCATCTTTCAGCGCATAATTATCGGTAGCAGTAGCGTAAGTTGGCGCCGTTTGAGCTATGGAACGAATGGCTACATAGTTGCTGTCCATTTCGAAAAACTCAATATTATTGCGCAATAAACGGATAACAGTAGCATTTTTTTTCCACACAGCCATGTACGAAAAATTAGCATTACTCACATCTGCCGACATATTAACCGGATTTCCCTTGCCATCGTTCGGAAAACGCTGGCTAAAATCGGTTTCCCAGCTTGTTTGCCAAGTATTGATAATGGTTTGTATTTGTGAATAAATCGCAGTATAATTGCTAGGTACTTTGGTGAGTTGTATAAGTACATTTTTGTGATGTATCAACTGATCCCATGGCATACGATGACGTGCTTTGTTCCATTCCTTAGAGCCGTAACCTACAATCACGTTAGCTGTTTTGTTCGAATTTGTTGGGTCGGGAGTGACTTTTCCTACAAATTTCCAAGCCTGAAATTGCGTATCACCACCCGTAAAACCACCATAAGGCAAATAAGCAGCTCCAAGCGTATAAGTATCACCAATGTAAAAAGTTTGTTTCACAGCTCCGGGGTTGTTCATCAGATATTCGCCTTTGCTATTGTAGTACATCGCATTTTTTACCAATTGTTTTTTGGCTAATTTTACGGCAGCCAGCGGTGGACGATAGCTCGAAACGGCCGCATAAACAGCTGTTGAAGCCTCCATGTTTTGTGAGCCTACTGCCCACGAAATTTTACGCGGACTTTCGCCAAACCAAAGCCACGAAAAATAATCGCTACCGGTTACCACGCTTTCGTAGCCTGTTCCGTTTCGCGATTCGTAACCACCTACAATACCTTGTGTATAATGCAATGCCATTTCGCAGGCATAATAATCGAGCACGGCCCGAGCCACTTTTCGTACGTCGGGGTCTTTAGCTCCATCGTACAAACCTAACCAGCCAAGCATGCCATAAGGAGCGTATGTGCTCGAATTCCATTCGCCTAGACCGGCTGTATACAATGTTTTTGCCCAGTCGGTAATCCAAAGTTTTGCGCTATCTAATTTTTGCTGCGCATCAGGAAAATCGGCAGGAAAACTATCGCGTGCAATTTGTGCATACAAATAAGCGGCAGGACGAGTCATGGCAATATGGTTTTCCGTTCCTTCGGCCGTAAAAAGATTATAACTATCGTTTCTATCCCACGCAGCTGTCAGGTAATTTTTTACAGTCGATTTTACCGAAGGTGCTCCCCAGTAGTTCGAAAATAGATAGGTTTCGCCAACTAAATTAAAATGGAAGCGCGCCTGAATACAGGTAGGCGTATTAAAACGAGGTAGATATTGGTTTCCTTTGGTACTTGCTACACCATATTTATGAAAACAAGCCACAGCAATTTGCCAGTTGTACTTGCCATAATCGGAAGGATTGCAATTGTACCAGCCCGAAGCATCGGCTTTGTAATCGTCGGCTACGTAATTAATAATTTGCTGTGCACGGGCTTGAAATTCGGTTTCGTACGATTGGGCTTGCAGATTAAAAAAAACACTGATAGAAAGTAAAAACACCAACTTAGTACTGATTTTCATAAAATTTTAGAATTGAAAAATGGGAATGTTAATAGTGCACTTATGACGTGTAAAAGTTGTTTTTTCCTTAAATAAAGATGAAAAAACACCGGAATAAATTTCTTATAGATGAAAAATCACTCCGGTTTCGGGGAAATGTGCCTGCCACTCCACGGAAGTAATAGCGTTCCAACTTGATAAAATACAGCTTGAACTTGCTCCGGCTTTTTTTGATAAACGGCTTGAGAGGATGAATCGTTTCTGAGAATTTTGATGTTTTTATCAAAGGAATGCTGCTTTAATCCTTTTCGCCCACTCCGGGCAGCATTGCGTAAAAATAGGATTTGCTTTTTAAAAGAAATATATTTGTGTCGTTTTTTTAATTTTTTAAGGTGATTGCTATTTAAATTCGTCTTTCATTTTAAGTATTCTTATTTCTTAAATTTTTTAAAAATCAACAAACAATTTCTTTCTCATGAAAAAAATCAACACATTTCAAATGATGCTTGTTGTGTTTATGTTTATAAGCACAATGGCAATGGGTCAGTGGACAAATATACCTACGACCGGTATCGAAAGCACCTGTAATGTTACCCGTGTATTTGCCGATGGTAACGACTTATATGCTTATGTAACCAATGGTGGTTTGTACAAATCGACCGATGGTGGCGAGAACTGGGCACTTTTCAACATTGGTTTACCTGCAGGTGTCGAAATTCGTGCTGTAGCATCGGTCGGCACCAAGATATATGTAGCTGCCAACAAAAACGGAATTTATGGCAGCGAAAAAGCTGCAGCCAATTTCAGCCAATTAGGAATAGTACCAGTACTGAGCAACGATTTCAGTGCCTTAGCAGCTATCGACGATGTGCTTTATTTAGGTATTAACGGCAAAAGTGTCTACAAATGCGTTATAGCTACGGCTACTTACACACAATTAGTTACAGGTTGGGCAAACAATATTGCAGTTACATCGCTTGCTGTGGACGAAATTGGTGGCGTAAAGCGTTTGTATGCAGGTGCATCGGCCAACAATGGTTTTTATGTAAAAAATGCTGCCGACGATACTTGGGTAAAGAAAAATATTAACAGCGAAAGCGTTTCGGCCAATCAGGCACAAATCATTTCGATGTATGCCAAAAATGGAAAAATTATAATTGGAGGCAATACTCCATCACGCGGTTTGGTTCATGTGGGTACAACTACCGATTTTTCGACTTATACTTTTGTGAAAGCCGACACTTCACTGGTAAACAGTACCATCAATGCCGTAGAATTTGATGGACAGCGAATTTACTTAGCTTCAAATGTAGGTGTTTGGAAATCGAACGACATTACTACAAGCGGTGTAATTCGATACGAGCAATTATCCGCTGGACAAACTCCACGCGGAAATACTGGTAAGATAGCTCGTACCACCGATGGTAAATTATGTATAGGACAAGCCACAGGTGGTTTTGTTAGCTCGAACAATGGCGTTAGCTGGACTCGTAAACTCAACGAAAAATTTACCGTAGCTAGCATTAATGGATTTAAGGAAAATGCCGGAAAATTATACGCAGTCACTTCGAGCGGCATATACGAATCGGCAAGTGGTAATGGTGGCGACTGGGTGAAATATGGCAACGGGCTGAACAGCAGTGTAGGTGCCAAAAGCCTTTCGTTTGGTCCATTGGGTACTTTTGCCACCAGCGATGCTGCTCTATTTAAACTAAATGGTGCCAACTGGGAATCGGTTAGCATCGATTTTCCGGGTTATGCTTACGATCATCCACGCGGAGGTGCAATTGCAGACATTGAGCAGTTTAACAATGGCGTAAAAACATGTTTATTTGCCAGTAACTGGCGCTCTGCAGGTATTTACCGCTACGATGGCACCACATGGGATTTATACAAAACGAATACCATAAACGATGTACTCACCGAAATGACAGGCGATGCCGATAACGGATTGACTTATTCGAACCCTACGGTAGTCAACGACAGCACACAAACAATTATCGCCCTGAAATTTATGTACGATGCACCCTCCAATACTTTATTTAGCTTTGGGAAAAACACCATACAATACTCCAAAGATTTTGGCAACAGCTGGCAGTGGCGTATGCAAAACAACAATATCCGCCTTAATCAAGGGAATATTCGCGCTGCATCGATGAAGAACGAAGGCGCAAACAAGTATGTTTATATTGGCACCGACGTAACCTTTGGTGGAGCTTGGTCGGTAAGTAAATCGGCTTTTGGTACAGTACCCGAAAATGTGGGTGGCATCTGGACTAACGTATCAACTGGATCGGGACCAAACGAGACACGCGATTTATTAACTTGGGATAATTCGCCATTGTTAGTGATGAGAACAACAACAAGCACTGGCGTATTTATAGCCTTACGTGTATCTACCGATGATGGAGCTACCGGCAAAGTGTTCGAATCAGGGCTTGTGAATAAAACAACTGTTGCAAATCTGTCAAAAGTGGGTAACTATGTTTATGCAGGTAGTACTACAAACGAAATACAGCGATATAATATTGCAGCAGTACCTGCATTTACAGGCGATGCACCTGCTGTTACTACTATTGCAGCTACAACAGCTAGTTTAGAAGCTACAGCTTCAGTTCCTAGTACTATTTATTCGGTAATTGTACTTAAAAATGCTACTGCGCCAAGTGTTCAGCAAATTGTAGCCGGTAAAGATGCAAGTGATGCCACAGCACTTTCGCCTGCTAACGGGGTGGCTACAGCTAATGTAAAAGCTACGATTAGCCTCACGGCCTTAAGCCAAAATACAGACTATACGCTTTACACAGTTGCTATTAGTGAAACTGGAGTAGCTTCTTCTGTAACTTCTATCGATTTCAAAACAACAATGAGTACAGGTTTAGACAATCCAAAAATGGTTTCTGCCATTTATCCAGTTCCTGCAAAAGGATTACTTAATGTAACAATGGCTGTGGATGCTCGTGTAAGTATCACTAATTTATTAGGAGCACAATTAATTGCAACACAAGGTAAAGCTGGTGAAACGCTTAAAATTGATGTAAGTCAGTTGCAAGCCGGAGTTTATTTGGTTGAAACAAATAATGGCATTAACAAAAGAATCGAGAAAATTACGATTAGATAAGTGATAGATTGATTATAGAATTGAAAAGGGTGGGAAAATTTATCCCCACCCTTTTTTATAATCATAAATTAATACGTTAAAAGACCACCAATTTTTGTCTAAATACCCAATTTTTATCCGTTGAAATTTCTACAATAAGCATCTGATTTCGTGCAGTAGTTGGCAACATAAAATGAAGGGATTTTTGAGCTTGGAAGCTTTGTTGAGAAAACAATAACTGACCAGAATAATTGTATATTCTAAGATTTAATTCATTGTAAAACAAGAGTTTATTGTCAGTAGAAATAATCTCTATCTTATCATTACGTTGAATAATTCGAAAACCAACGTTGGAATTAATATTTTCAATTTCTGTTGGACTGATTACCTGCAATTTCAACAGTTTAGTGCTTTCTTTTTTTCCATCCGACACTCGTATAGTAAGTTCAAAAATGCCTGTATTCTGAGGCATCCCTGTTATTAAACCACTATTATTCACGCTTAATCCGGCAGGTAAATTCGAACAACTAACCATTAAATAATCGCCGTCAAAATCAAAAACATCAAGTTGCTTTGAATATGAAACTCCTTTTTTAGCTTGTTCTAGTTGTTTGGTGTTGATTTCGGGAACGTGGTTTGCTGGCTTATAATCAGCATCTAAACTAAGGTATTTTACCAACGTTTCGATGTAATAATACTCTGCATAATTTTGCGAAACGTCGGGTTCATAGCCATTGGTGCCACCCGTTGAATGGGATAAAATAAAATTGGCTTTTGCTCCCAATGCATTGGTATAAGCGGATGTACTTAATGATTGAATTATATTTTCGGCATAAATAAGATAGCTACTATCGTTGGTGCTTATGTAAATATCGATTAATGCGGATGAAGTAATGGCAGCAGCCGATGCATCTCGGTAAGTATTAGGTATTGTAGTTACATTATAATCCCAAAAAGGAATATGGTCGGCAGGTTTATTTTTCAAATAATAACCGAGCAGTTTTTTAGCAGCGTTTAAATAGACACTATCTCGTGTGAATTTATACATCATCGAAAAACCGTAAATACCCCAAGCTTGTCCGCGCGACCAGCAAGACTCATCTGCCAAACCCTGCTTAGTGCCCCTAGCACGCACCAAGCCGGTAGTATTATCGTAATCAACCACATGATACGTACTCGAATCGGGACGAATGTGATTTAAAAGTGTGGTGTTGGCATGGATACAGGCTTTTTTGTAAAAATTACTGTCATTCGTAAAAAGAGACGTTTTAAAAAGTAATTCCAGGTTCATCATATTGTCGATAATCACAGGAAATGACCAACTGCCTTTATTATTTGACCAGGCAGCCCAACTGCCCGAATTCCAAGATTTGGTACAACCTACCACTGCTGAAAAACGGTTGGTAAGAGTTTGTCCCGATTCCACCAGAATGGGCACATTGGCACTATCGCCAGTCATTCGAAAAGCATTGCCATAGCTTGAGTTCATCACAAAACCGAGGTCATGACCTTGATTGGTATTTGTTTTTTGCGACTTCAAGTTGCCTGTCCACTTCAATGCATTTGTTTTCCAATATGCATCACCGGTATATTGGTACAAATACCACAAGCAACCCGGAAAAAATCCACTCGTCCAATCGCCGGCTTTTACGGTTACCAACGTTCCATCGGTTGCCGATTTGGTGCGACGCGGGTAGGTAGTGGTATCGGGTAAACTTGCCACCATCAGCTTGTATTGCTGTACCGAAAAATCGAGTGCCTGCACCACCTTATTCGTCAATTTTGGTTGGTAAGTAACTCCGGAAGCCCAAAAGGAACTCGTGAAAAAAAGACAATAAATAACAAGCAATCTCGAATTCAACATGTTGATTTTTATTTGATTATCAATTTATGCGATGTTTCTCCAATTTTCAACACATACAGCCCTTTGGTTAAATCTCTTACGGTTAACTCATCGCCATTAATCACCATTGCACGTTTAAGTTCCACTCCCGATAAATTGATAACGGTGGTCAATACTGGTTTTTCAGTTTTATGCTGTATTCTTATTTTGTCTTGTGCCGGATTTGGATAAAAGGAATAGGTATTCGTATCAATAACTTTTGAAATGGCTGTTGTTGAATTTTGAGCTACTCTGAAATGCCATTTAATAATTGCATTGCTTGCCGTTTCGCCTACAAACTTGATGCTGTTTGCTGGTATTGTTATTGTATCGATATCGTTTATTAGCAATGGAGTGGTGGGTGTTAATTCTAATTTTGATCCGTTTATAGTTGCATTCAAAGGCGAAACTGCATTGTCGGACGCTCTTTTAATGGTTATATTCGTTAAATTCACGGCTTCAATGGCTTTTTTAAATTCCACAAAAATTGGCGCAGCTCCATCGGCACTGTGTTGCATTTGATAGGGCACTTGTTTAATTGGAAGTAGCAAATCGGTTGCGTAAGAACTTGTTGTTGTAAATGCTGTATTGCTAGTTAGAACAGTTTGATACGGAACATTTAAACCTGCTCTGTTTACGCCCGTGTTGTTTCTCACAACGATATTGCTTCCGGGCATTTCGTACACATTCGAAGTGTTTTTGTTGCCAATATTGATGTTTGAAATATTCGTGTTGTTTTCAATAAATAAGTTGTCGACACGGTGATTGGTTTCTTTTTTAAAAACCATAATAATTCCATCCGTTCTACCCGTAACATCTTCGTTAGCGCGCAAATCGTTGTTTGAAATTGTTACATTACTAATGGGAACTTGCACATCGTAAATGCCGATATAGCCAGTCACTCTGTTGTTACGAATAGTTATGTCACGCATACGTGCATCGTAGCCCGAGCTGGCACTTGCCGTGTTGAAGCCCCAAGCGTCTTGCCACTGTATCATAATTCCTTCACCGTCAGTTGAGTAGTATTTGGTGTTCACCATTTTGTGTCGAGTCACTTCAAAATCGTTGTTTTCTATCAGAATGTTTTCACCAGCAAAATTCAAAGCGCGGTTTTCGAGTGTGTTACCATTGTAGCTGATTAAACTTTTGCCGGTAGCATCGAGCCAGCCCATTTTGCCTGTTTTATCTTTTTTTACATTACCCCGTATTACAAGACCAATGGCTTCGGCAAAATAGCCAACGCGCATGGTAGTGTAAAGCCAGTTGTCAATCAATTCAATTTCCTGATTAATTGGAACAGCATTCACCGAAGGGTTCATGCGTTTTCCATTTACTCTTATGCCGTAATGGTTCAGATAATCGAACCGCGCACGTTCGCCGTGCGTTATGGTGGTTAAACCATTGGCAGTAGCGCCATTCGGATTTTCGGCACCATTGATATAAGTTCCTTTGGCAATATAATTTGGTTGGTCGTAACTGTCGTCGGTTAAGGGATGTACAGTGTTGTTCATCAAATCATTCACACGACAGCGTGTTACCGACGCACAGCTTTCGGCAAAAACTGCGATATTGTAGGTGTGACGGTACGAAAAACGCTGCCAACCATTCATATACGTCATATCCGGAACGCCGGCATCGGGCTGTGCCACATTGTTTTGACGCACTCCGTACACCAGCATATTTTTACTTGCCGACGAACCTATACTTATTCTAGCACGATTGATATCTAAATAAACAATACCGCAATTAAAAACATCGCCTGTGGTTGTAATGGACTTAAATGCAGTGGCATTATCGGTGCCATTTCCGGTAAATATTGGCTCGTATTTAGGGAAAACAAGGCGCGAAGCAGGAGCAAAAGTATCTGATTTTGCATCGGTTTGCACAGGTGTTTCGCCTCGTAAAATAACTTTTGATGGCAGAATAACATTGTTTAAAAACGGATAAGTCCCTGCTGGAAAAAAGACAGTTCCACCGTTTGCGCTTAAAGCAACGAATGCCTTTTGCAAAGCATTATCCCATTCGGTTTCTTCGGGAAGTTTAAAGTCAATAATTGAAACTGATGTTGACCAGTTGAGCGCATCAGTCCATGTTGGTGTACCAGTCCCATATTGCGTTTTGTAGGGATTGTCGGTAGGCTGTGAAAAAGCAACTATTGAGATAAAAATTGTTGAGAGTAATAAAATGTGTGTTTTCATTTTGCTTGTGTATTGATTGTTGTTATTTTATATTTTGATAAATTTGAAAACCTCTTCGCCACCATTGTTTATTTTTATAAAATACATGCCTTGTTTTAAATTTGCCGTAGATATAACTGGCGTATTCTCGTGGCTGCTGATTAATTTTCCCATAGCATTGTAAATTGTCAATGAGCTAATTGGCTGCTCAGATTGAATAAACAATTCATTTTTTACCGGATTGGGATAAATGGAAGATTTTTTGTTGAGATTTTTTTGATTAGATGTAAGTTTAGCATCTACTTTATTCACCTCAAATTTCACCTCTGCCGTTATTGGGTCAATAGTTGTTCGCGAAGCAGCATCCTTAGTTTTAAGTGTCATCACACCGCTTCCCCAAGCTTGGTTTACCAAATCGTGCCCAAATACCGTTTTGTAACTGTCCCACGTATTGTAGTCCATGTAGTTTCCATTTCCCCATACTTTTGGGTAACTTCCAGCTGGCGATAAGGGATTGATGTAAGGCGTATCATACGTGAAAGGTGTCATCATAAACGTGCCCGGTGGTACATATTCCATTTTAATCGTGTTGTTGCTACCGCTAGTATATTGTGATGTGGAAGCATTGATGGCAGTAATCGGTTTTGTTTGCAAAGCATTTACAAAGCTGGCGAAATTAGCATAATCATTGGTAGTTGCCACTTCGGT
The DNA here is from genome assembly GCA_945870155.1 of Paludibacter jiangxiensis. Lineage (GTDB taxonomy): Bacteria > Bacteroidota > Bacteroidia > Bacteroidales > Paludibacteraceae > Paludibacter > Paludibacter jiangxiensis_A. The sequence continues at coordinate 33,336 of CAMBSB010000014.1, forward strand.
GACTACTGTGCCGAGCACGTTGGCAGCCCATCCAAACGATAAGGCCGAATGATTTGCACTTTCGGAATAACCCGAATTTAATTCTACGGTTAGCGGTGTAGGATAGGGTTTTATAGCTACAAAAACGCCACTTCCCAAATTGAGATACAACTCTTTGTTCACCCATTTATATTGCTGCACGTCCCAAAAATCGCCTTCGCCCGTAAGTGGCAACTGACGCAAAGAATCGGGTATGGCAATCCAAATTTTATTGAAATAATCATCGTCGTCCTTCATCATTTGCATCATCACATTCCGAAATTGTCCAATTTCATGCTGTGGCGAGCGTCCGGCTGTGGTGTTTCTATTTCCGGCATTTCCGCTAAGCATGCGGGCACCATTTTTCTGACCCTTCACTGCCAATCGCCACATGCATTGCTCCGAATAAGTCCCTTGCCCTCCATCGGGGCGACCTACGGCTGCACTTGCCATTGTCAGATTTTTATCCAACCAAATCGTTTCAAATTCAAAACGTCGCCCTTTGCCTGTTCCATTCCAAGCGGAATATGGGGCTTCGCCTTTTACCGAACCATCATTGTTGAAATACGTGCCGTGGTCGATATGATAAAACGGTTTGGCACTTTGAATTTCGACTGGAAGTGGAAATTTGCGCTGCGCAATGTCAATCGCAATTTGGGGAGGACGATAGCTACTACTCAGCAAGAAACCGACTTCCATTTCGGATGGGTCAATTTTTGACCAAACCGAAGTTGGGAAAGTTGGATAATGCGCATCATCGGCAAAATACGGAATTGCATATTGATAAATAGAGCCTGCAAAAGGCTTGAAACTACCTGCTTTGGCGCGTGAATCGGCTGCAGCCTGAAATCCATCCTGATAATGCAGCGCCATTTCCACCATCATCCAATCGATGCAAGCTTGCGCGCGTTTTTTATTGGCTACTCCATTGGGGTCGTTGCATTTATCTGCTCCTTCGTACAAAGTTAAAAGTGGATTGAGCGTGTGACCTGTGTAGTTGGTCGAATTCCATTCCACACGTCCCGCATTGTAAAGTGCGCGCGTGAGATTCGCCAAAAAACCATCGAAATAGTTAATAACGTTTACCGACGTTGGCGCAATGTCTTTGGTGGCAGGGCTTTCCAAGCCTGTATGTATGGTAATGGGTTGGTAGGTAAAGTCGAAACTTTGCATGTTGTTGAGCTCACCGCCTATGGTTTTGTTGTGCAATTCGTGTGCAAAAAGGTAGCCCGCACTTCGCATCATCCAATGGAAATTTTCGGAGTTAAATTCCTTGCCACCAGCTTCATTATACCCACAGCAGGGGTCGTAAACATGGTCGGCTTTCATTAATCGATACCACATGTTATTTACGTCCTGATGAATTAAATTAAGCTGCGTGGGGTCATATTTAGCAATACTATCTTTCCAATGAAAATAATACATGGCATAACCGGCACAACTGAATGGCGAATAAAAACTGCCCACAAAGCTACCATTCACCATTTGACGACCTTTAGCAATATAGGATGCCATAGTAGTTGGATTGGGATTGGTAGCCGCGTACGCCATTTTAGCCAATAGTTTTCCCCATTCCCACTTTCCAGCATCCGGATTTCCACTTCCTGAATTGGGGACGTAAGCAGGTATACGCGCTCCCCAAATTTCTGTAATTCGTTTATTGAAACCAGTCTCCCAAGCAGCTACTGGGCGTGGTAAAGTAGTTACCACACTGTCTGTTTGGCTGAAACAGAGTTGGAAAAAGCTAACGAAAATAATAACTGAGAGAATTACCTTTTTCATTGGTTTTTTAGTTGACAATTTTAAATGTATTACTACCATTTTTACCAAACACCTTGATTATTTTTATGCCTGATGGATACCTACTTAAATCAATACTTTCATCCAAACCAGCTACCTTCTTAACCATTAACAACTGCCCCGAAATATCATAACAAGTGATTTGGTTTGCCAATGAATTTTCATTAAACATGAGTTGTAAAATTCCTTGTGCATAGCTCCATTTGAAAGAAATATCTTGCTGAATAGCTGTAATTTGTGTAGAAATGTTTCCTCCTACCATAATATAAGCAAAACGTGTTGCTACTTTATTTTCGGAATCCGTTACTTTTACTGAAGCTAAATAGGTTCCCGGCTCGGTGTAAACATGTGTGAAGTTATTGCTCATAATCAATTCGTTGTTACCGGAATTTATTTCCACACCGATGCTTTTGTTGGATGGCGAAAAAGAACCGGCAGCATCGAAAGTAACCGACAATGGCGCTTTTCCTGATACGTTTGTAATTGTCCACAATGCTTGAGGACGATAAACAGGGGAAGTATTATTGTACAAAACATCGGTTTTTTTGAATGTGTAGGTTTTGCTTGCCACAGTAATTTTTGAGTTGCTAATGGTGGCCGCTTCATTCAATATTGCGAGCGGGTGTGTTCCACCACTTGCTACCACTGATAATGTGATTAAGAATTTATTCGTTGTCCCTTGAACGGTAATGAATTTCGAGTCGGTAGCCGAGCCAAAACTTGAACCTCTTACCGATGTTCCCGTTTTGATGGTTGTTGTGCCAGCCATAAATATCGTTCCTTCCATACTGCTACCATTGGGCGACGTAATGGTAAACGAATTGGCATCGGTAGTAATTATATTTTCGACAGCCGTAACCATTTGCCAATATTTTCCATTTACTGTCGAATCGGCAATAAGGTAAAAAGCACGGCAACCAGTATTCAGCGAATCATAATCGGCCACAAACCAGCGTTTGTGGCCAGTTGTCCACACATTATTAGTAGCCATTTCGGAAATTATATGCCCTGAGCCATTTTCGTTTTGATACGGTACGCCAACTATACTTCCCGAGTTCGAATTGGTTTTGCAAGTAGTACAACCTGTGCTACCAATTTTTGTTACCAATGGTTCAACGGGGTAAACTGTGTTCATCAAATGCCAATATATTTCTTGGCTGCTTGGACCTACAAGTTTACCGTAACGCCCACCACCAATAGCCCAGGCAGAATTTGTCCCTAAAATTCGGAACGAAAGTCCATCAGGACCAGCATGTCCTTTGTCGCCACGAAGTTTGACGTAAAGTTGCGCTATTTCGTCAGAGCCATTTTTAAACTGATTGCGATACGAGTAATATCCATTTCCACCCGAATTGTCTTGCATCAAGGTTTTCCAACTATCGGCATCGGCAGGGTTTTCTGCTACCATATCAAACGGATAATAGAGATAAGACCAGATAAGTCCAAGTCGGTAACCATCGTATTTTTGTGTTGATCTACCTGTACCCACAGCTTTGTCGTACCAAAATTTTGCTGCCGGTTGCATTACCGGTGGCAAATAATAAAATGATTGACCAAAAACGCCTTCACCCGTGACATGAGGATTATCGTCACCAAAGTCGGGGTGCAAACCTCCAAAACCCAACAAATCCATTCCAGTAGAAAGCGAGGAATAAACTGTCCAGTAACTATTTACGAAAGAAGCATATTTTTTCAATCCATCTTCTCGTTTCACGCGTTCCAAAGCAATGCCTACAGGACCAATAAAGTTGCCAACAGGATAATACTGATATCCCAAACCTTCGATATTCCAACCGCTACTTTGCACCGAATCGCCATAGTTTTGAATTACAAATTTATTCAACTTGGCTTTCATGTTGTTATAATTTGTTGTAGAATAACTGTCATCGGTTGTAAGATAAGCCAAAAGAGCCGATGCGCCCCGAATACCTTGCCAATTGCTGGCGGCATTGGTGTTTTGTTCAGTGCCACCGTTGGTAGTAATCATGTCGGCCATAGTTTTCAACTTGCTGGAAACTAACAGTTTGTTGGCATTTGTCCAGTTTGGCGAATTGTAGCACCAATCATAAGCAAAAGAAACACAATAAGCCGACCAATAGGAAGTTAAGCCTTTCAGTGAAGTGGCAGCCCAAACCTCTTCTTTGTCGATAATTGTTTTGTAAGCGTATTCGTAGGATTTTATGGCATAATCCTCATTTTCAGTCATTAAATACAAAAAACCGGCAATGGCAGCCAAGCGCGATTTATTTCCAGTAGTGGTTGTATCCAGCGAAAGGCATTCGGTTTCGTATTGTGTTTTGAGCAAATTGAGCATTTCGGCTCCTATAGGATTGTTGGCACGACTGCGTAATGTCGGCAAATCGGTATTATCAAAAAATAAACGAGGATGCGTGGCAGCTAAAAGTGAATTTACTGACAGTGTATATATAATTAATGCAATGATAATTAACAGATTATTGGATGTCTTCATTAAATAATTTTGTCGCTAAATTTATTGTTTTAAAATTTTAAATGACTTTGAAATTTCATTTTTGCTAATTGTAATATAATATATACCAACAGGAAGATTATTCATTTCAACTTCAGTAGAGTTAATTGCAGTTTTTACTTTAGCACCAATAATATTGTAAAAATCAATCGTAAAAATTCCATCTATCCCATTTATATAAAGCTTATTAATGATAGGATTTGGAAAAATGGTAATTTTGTTGAACGATTTTGACTCAGCCAACGAAGTAGTTGTTTTGGTTACCAATAACGGAGCTGAAACGGCACTTGCACCCGCATCGTTGTTATCGCAATTGATAGCTACTACTCTATAAACAAAGGATTCATTTATTGGCAAATTATAATCTCTCCACACTTGCTCGTTGTCAGGGCAGCCTAAACTTTTACGTGGTCGAATAACTAATGTTTTCCATGCATCGTTCCCAATTTTTCGGTCTACACGAAATCCTATCTCATTATTAGCTGCATCGGTCCAACCAATTGTTGCATACAAATTATCCGGTGCCAAAGTGACAGTTAAGCCCGTTGGAAATGCCGGAATACCTGTTGGACAAGTGCTTATAAAGTCTGTTCCCGTAGTTGAGATTGTGCCTGTATTTGAGACAATGGCTACGTCGTTCATGACCCCTGCCTTAATATTGCCAATTTTGGAAGTCGTATTCCAAGCCCACAAAGCCCCTTGCTGACTTACATCGTAGCCCGCCATATAGCCGCTACCATTGTTATTTGTAATGGCAAAGGACATTATACTGTTCATGCCACCATGTGCTTGCCAAAGAATTCCTTCCCCATCATTACCTGGGCTGGAGTGTGCCGGGTCGTAGGTGTTATTGTCAATCCATCCGTTTTTACCAGCCATATCGAATGAGCGCGAAAGATTGTCGGACAAACAGCCATTTCCACCAGCCACACTTTCGTAAAATCCATCTAATGTCAATTCCCAATTGGCCCCAAGTCCATACATATTGTCATTTTCAAACAGTTGGTCGCGCAGGTTTTTGTTGTTTTTTACTAAAAAATAATTTCCTGAAATTTCAAAACCTTTAGCTCCATGATTATATACTAGATTGTCGCTAATAACAACATTTTCAGCTAAATAACCTATCAGTGTATTCGAAAAAGGATTTAGATACCCTTTGTTTACATCAATACCAAAACTTTTACCATAATCATAAATTAAAGTGCTCCTACGATTTCCAAATGCCTGACCACATTTATCTTGTTGCGTAATGGCAGTAGTTTGGGAGTATTTAAAACATTTATCGGGTTTTGGCATGTAGTTATTGGAAACCAATACATTAGAACCATAAACTCCCACTCTTGCACCAAACTTATAAGGATAGGTATTTACTTTAATGCTGTCGTATTTTTCGCGGGCGTACTGAATGAGGTTATGATTGCCTACCACCGAATTTTTAATAACGCATCCGAATACCAATCGACCGGAACCCGCACCCATATAATCTCCTTTTGCACCGGCAAAAGCATCAATGGGATGTGTACCATCGGGCACACGGTTTTTCCAAACTCCTTTGGCAGCTTTGGAACTATACCATGCACCAGCAGTAGCCCACGTGCTGCCCCAAGTGTATTCTCCTCCAAAATAAATAGCGCCGCCATCCATTTCAACCCACGCAATTCCTATGTTTTTTACATCTTTCAAGGTCTCAGTTCCAGAAGGCATACAGCCCAAAATAGCCCAATTGGTAGGTATCGGTTTGTCAATTCCGGCAATGTCTTTGATGGTTTTATGTTTGAAAATAAACTTGGTGGGTAAATTCATGTTTCCTACCAAAGCAGCATTGTTGGTAGTAGGTGTTTCGCCTAAAATAACCACGCCCGAGCGTAGCATAAGCCCACGTCCCGAAATTGAATCGGATAGTTCGTTAGATAAAGCACTAAAATCGTAAACACCAGCGGGATAATAAAGCACACCACCACCTTGTGCGTACAATAAATCGCGGGCAAATTCAAATTTGGCAAATTCCGAAGTACAAGTCACACACCCATTTCCACTAAAATCGAAAGTTTTCATATTGATGCGATTGTCCCATTTCACTTGCTCCGTCCATGTGGGATAATTGCCATTGCCATAATAGCTTGCAATTGGGTTTTGGGCGAATAATGAGAAGGTAAAAAGCAATATTGAGTAAAACGGAATGTGTTTTTTCATTTTGACTAAATTATTGCGTTTTAAAAACAAATTTTTTATTTTGGTTGCCCACCTTTAATTCAAATGTGCCATTTTCGAGAAGCATTTTTCCATTTTTATCAGGAAACGAGAGATGTTCCGTTGGAATAATTTCAAAACTTATGGTTTTCGATTCACCAGCACTTAGGCTCACTTTTTCGAAATGACGGAGTGATTTTATAGGGCGCGACAAGGAACCAACTTCATCTTTCATGTACCAAAGTGCGGTTTCTGTACCTGCTATTTTTCCGATGTTTTTTATTTTCACCGATGCTTTTATGGTTCCAGTAGCACTTACAATGGAATCGGAAAGTTGCATATCGGCGTATTCAAACTGCGTATAACTCAATCCGTGTCCGAATGGAAATAACCATTTTTGCGCGGTGTCTGGCTTCCAGTAAATGTTATATTCCGACGGTTTGTAGTTGTACGGAATGGTATGACCCGCACCCAATGGATACGAAAATGCCAAGCGTGCCGACGGATTTGTTTTGCCCGAAAGTATGTTGGCAATGGCTTGTGCGCCTTCGATGCCCGGATAACCGGCAAAAAGAATGGCTTTTGCATCGGCAGCTTGCTTAGTAATCACGCGCGGACGACCTTCCATTAATACCAGCACCACTGGCTTTTTAGTTGCTATGGCCATATCCACCAGTGCGAGTTGGTCGGCATCGAGCGTGAGGTCGTTGATATTACCCATAAATTCGCTGTAGGGTTGTTCGCCAATGGCCAGCACTATTACATCTGCTTTGCGCGCATCTTTTAGGAATGATTTGCTATCTTTTGTAGCTACAATACGTTCTGTATTTGACAATATCACATTTTTTTCGCCAAATGTATTTTTACAAGCTTCGAAAAGTGTGCGCATCGTTTTAGGTTGCTGGTCCTCTTTTGCTCCCAACCAATCGTACGACCAAGGTCCATTCAGCATACGTTTGGAATTTGCTCCAATACCAGCAAGCAAAATCTTTTTTGAATTATCGAGCGGAAGAATATTTTCATTTTTCAATAAAACAATTGATTTTTCGGCAGCTTCCAACGCTACATTACGGTTTTGTTGTGTATTTACCGCTTCCAATAATTGCTTCGAAGGATAAGGATTTTCGAAAAGACCTAACTCTTGTTTTAGTTTCAAAATGCGTAGAACCGAAGCATCAATTTGCGATATGGATAGTTTTCCTTCGGCAAGCAGCTCTTTTACATCCGTAATAAAAGCGAACGAATTACAGGCCATATACATATCAATACCAGCATTCACGGCTTGTAGCGTGGCTTCTTTTTCGGTTGCAGCGGTGTGGTGCATTTTTACAATGCGCTCAATATCTTTAATGTCGGTTACAATAACCCCTTCGAAACCAAGTTGTTGACGCAGCAGAGTATCGAGTAAAAATTTCGACCCATGCACCGGCTCGCCATTCAACTCGCCACTGTTTACCATCAATGTTTTTACACCCGCTTCGAATGCTTTTCGGAATGGTGGCACAAACACTTCGTGCAATGTTTGCATAGGTATTTCAGAAGGCGAGCGATCGTAGCCGTGTTTAGGGTCGGAGTAGCCAATAAAATGTTTGGCACAAGCTGCCAGTTTATAAGGTGCAATTTCGGGAACATTTTGGTACGCTTTGATAAATGCACTTCCCATTTCGGCCGTTACATGCGTGTCTTCGCCAAAAGTTTCGTAAAAGCGCGGCCAATAAGGCGTGCGCCCCACATCGAGCACCGGCGCAAAATTCCAGCTAAGTCCCACAGGTGCTGTTTCGATGGCCGTAACGTTGGCAACTTTTTCCAATAAGGCTTTGTCGAAACTACAAGCCAACATCAAATTGTGTGGAAAAATAGTACCTTCGGTAATGTAATTTGCACCATGCACGTGGTCGATACCAATAATCAGTGGAATGCCGAGAGGAGTTTCGGTTACCGCCACTTTTTGAATAGCCGTAATAAATTCGAACCACTTGGCATAACTGTCGCTACCACTCAAAAACGACCCAATATGCTGTTGTTTAATCAACTGTCTGAAATTATCTACATTCAAATCAAGTGTTTTGCTTCCGTCGAGGGTAATGGTGCTAAAGCACATTTGTGTCATCTGCCCAATTTTTTCGTCGAGCGTCATTACCGAAAGCAATGAGTCAACACGTGTCGTGTTTTTATTGGCGGCAAAAGTCTGAAATGAGAAGCAAACTAGAATTGATAAGAGTAATTTGTGAAACATTTTTGATTTGATATTTTTTAATATTTATTTTTTAAGTAATTTATAGCTAGCATTTACATTTCCTTGGATTTTGAGCATTAGGCAACCCTGAGGCAATGTTTGTTTTTGAATTCGAAATTGTTGTTCGTCCGATTGAAAAAGACCATCAAATACGCGTTGAATTTCGCGACCTAAAGCATCGTACAAAATTATTCTTCCGTATTTTCCAGTTGCATCATTTATGTTTAAAACAAACGATTCCGACTCGTTAATTAATGCTGTTTTTTTAGTTTGCATGTTGTCAATACTGCTTGCAACGTTGTTTTTACCTATTACAATTTGACCGCCATCAGGTATAGCATTAAATTTCACAATCCCCAGCGAGATAGTAAACGGCAGGTTATTACCATTTTGAGTAATTGATTTCACACCAAAAGTTGGTTCGTTGAGCAAAACAGTAAGTGGCTGATTGAAAGTGTTATTATCCAAATTATCGGTGAGATTCAAAGTCCAGCTGATATTATCTTCGGCTGTAGCGACCAGATTAACACCTCCAGAATTTCGCTGGCGATGATATTTTGAGGCATTTCCAAATGTTGTTATCCAAACATCATTACTTTGCGATGCAATTGTATCCATGTGTTGTTGAAAAACTTCGGTTGTAACATTGTTGTATCCTCCCACTTGATTTACAGCATGATAATACGGACTGAACCAACCATTTGTTTTAATTATTTCGGTAATAAAAGTTCCAATATTTGCTTTGGTGGTAGTACTTGCCATTAAAATGCCCCCACTTTGGAGGTAATAATCCCTTCCAAAAGCGCTAAACCAAGTATTTGCATAATGAGTGTACGCATCGCCATTTGTGTTACCGGCGGTAGTATTACGGGCTGCAAAGTAGTATTTTTTTGCTACACGACGCACTATTGAATCGTTTCCACCACCACCTTTGCCAAAGGGCCAGCTTATGGAGAGTGAAGTTTGACCGGTAAGATTTGCCAAAATAGCATCGTGCGAATTTTTCAACTCCGCTTCTATTTGTATTTCTTTTTGTGGCTGAGCAATAGATGGGAAATTCAGGTCAGTTGGGTGCGATACCGAGTGACTGCCAACCTCATGACCACCATCGATAGCCGATTGCAGCACAGCCCATTGCGAACTTGCAGTATTAGTAATTACATAGAAAGTACCTTTTACGCCCTTGGCATTCATAATGGGCAATGCGGTGTTAAACTGTCCGGGCAGATTATCGTCGAAATTGACTGACAAGGCGGCTTTTTTATCATCAAACCATTTTGCTATCTGATATACAGGTTGAGTAATCTGGCAAAATACTGTTTGTGTAAATAGAATTGCACATATAAAAAGGGTGTTTGTGATTTTCATATTATTCTTGATTTAACTATAAATATCTGACGAATAAAATCCCTAAAAACCTCAAAGAAGAATGAGTTTTTAGCAGTTTACCTTATTTGAAAACTTGAAGCAAGAAAAGCATTGGACAACGCTTTTTATTTATTCATCTTTATTTGTTTCATGCTAAACGACTGCCAAGCAATGATTGGATTCATAGGAATAGGAATCATCCTGTTAAACATTTCTATTTGGGTCCATCCTTCTCGCTCATTTGCGTAGTGTGATGAATAACAATCCGGACCATTAAAAATACCGAAAGGTACTTCGGGATAGAGGTCTGAATGGATTGCAAGTGTACTCTTTTTCCATTCTTTATTGGCAATATCTATCAATCCTTCTTCGGCCAATGCCCATATCATCCACGCTGTTGTTTGTGGCCAAATTCCTGCGTTTTCACCTTCGCCAGCAGGGATAGGTGCGTTTGATATATTGTCGGGTGTGGGGCTGCTATATGGTTTGCTGATAAGCATCATTCCAATTGGTGTAGAGCATAGTTCAACAGCTTTCAGCAATGCGGTTTTTCTTTGCGCAGCAGTTCCACATTTTCCTAATGCTGCCCACGATTGCGCATTGATATACAAGCGGTCATTAACATCTCCAACTGGCTTTCCATTATCATCGTAAGCCCTAATAAAACGGTCTGTATCAAATGATTTTGACATCACTTTCTGTAAAGTACTTAAATAGGTTTCCATTTCTTTTTTTGAACTGTCATTAAATATTGTTGCCAATTCAGTCATATTCAACAAAGCTCTACACATCATAGCTGTATTCATCACCGACTCGCCATTGCCTTTTGCACCGATTTTGGATAAATAATCATTCCAGTCGCCATGTAACATTTTTATATGTCCGTTTTTCCCTGTTCCAATATCATTTTTTATAAATTGAAAGGCGGCTTTCATGTGTTTCCACATATCTGCAGTGCTATTTATTGTTCTGAACGGAACCATCTCTCTAAAGAAACTTGTATCTTTAGTCGCTTTATAATACTCTCCAAAGGCTATCAAAAACCATATTTCGGTATCTGATTCATCCGGAAAATGCTTGTCTAACCGTTGATTTTCGTTTTCACATTCAAGTGGAAAATGGAAATGGCCACGTTTTAAGTCTCCAGATTTTAATTGTGTTTTTGCCATCCAGCGCAAGGAACTTTTTGCCAACTCCGGATTGTAATAAGCTAAAATCATGGATGTTTCGGCAACTTCACGCATACTAAAACCGGTTCCGGGAGTTGCAGGGCTCTCGCCAATTCCATACCCGCCTAAGTGAATGAAGTATTCATTTAATGACTTATCATAAAAGCACATACTCAATAATTGAGCATACGACCAAGTAATTTCTCTCTCAGTCCAGTTAGCCCCACAAGTAGGATTTACTGCTTTGAGTTCCTGCTTCCAAGCATTGTTTTTAGTCACAGCGTATTCCTGCAATTTTTCGTTTGCTTTATCTTCATTGTACGAAAAGTAGAAAATCCCAGCTTCCTTTTCATTAGCATTTAGAGTAACATTTTTTGTAAGGCGAAGGGTATTTGATGAAAGACTTCCTTTATAGTCAATAGAACCAGACAAAGTAATATCTTTAAAATTTTCATCAATATTTTGTATCGACACCCTTCCATCTTCTTCTTTCGTTACCAAACTTTTTAACTTATTGTACCATGCGTTCAAATTATCGTAGGTGGGTTTAATCCAGATATCACTTCTTACCGACAATTTTCCTGAAAGTGGTTTTTCTGAAAGGTTCTTGATTTCGATTTCAGCAAAAAATCCTTTGGCATAATCAAAAGGAGTAGCTATTTTATATTTCACCTGTAACTTTGCTTTATCCCTTTTCAGCATTCCCGAAAACTCGGTATAGCCTACACCATATTTTACAATCTTGTTGTTGTCCAGCTCTGAAATTATTAATGATATTAGTTCTCCATCTACCTCTATCATTGGATAAAAACCACCCCTTGTGACCCATAGTGCAGGTGTTAAATTGGTTAATCCGTATTCGGTTGAGAATAAATTAACATCACCCCACTGATTGGTTAGCACCGAATTATATCCCGTTCCCTGAAAGTGTGAAAATGGATACCAAGGACACGATTGTTTTCTGAAATTTAATTCAAAGTAGGGCAAATTGTCAGCATCTTTGCTCCAAACACCAAAATTTGAATTATTTCCAGTTTGTGAAAATAGTGTTGAAATAGAAAGGATTAAAAATCCTACAAATATTAATACTCGTTGCTTTCTCATCATAATGTCATTGTTAAAAAAATATTTTTGGTTCAATTTTTTGTTTTGCATCCCCTAAAAATGGTGGGCTGCCACTAACGACCGAGACGTGTGTTAGCCATAGCTTTTTTTATTATCAACGTTATTTCCAATTTACATTCGGTTTCATCCCCATCTCAAAAATCAGTTTATTACCATTCACAATTTCCTGATGACTGATGAAAGGCGTTTCTATTGGCTTGCCATCTAAGGTTACATTTTGAATGTATTTATTTGTTTCAGAAAGATTGTTTGCAATAATTTCCAATTTACATTGTCTACCTTTGGCAGTATAATTCATCGTTAATTTAGGGAATTGAGGCGCTCCAATAGAATACATACCAGATGCCGGGGTTACCGGATAAAAACCCATAACACTGAAAATGTACGATGCCGACATTTGTCCGCAATCGTCATTGCCATTTATGCCATCCGGGGTATTCCTATAATTTAGAGTTGTGTGGGTTCTTGCAAGTTCTTGCGTTTTCCAAGGTTGTGCGCAATAATTGTATAAATAAATATAATGATGGCCTGGTTCATTGTCGTGTTTATAATGATTTTCCGCAAAGTTTTGGTCTAATTTAGTTGCAAACTTATCGTTTCCTCCCATCATGTTTATCATACCAGGAACATCATGCATAGCACCAAAAAGATATGTCCATGGACTCCCTTCAGTAAAACCTTCGTTTGTATTTGAATCCCATTTCCCATTAAAAAGGCGTGGCGAAAAAAATCCAGTTTCGTTGTTATATAGATTTTTATAGTTTTCTGACCATTGTATCAACTTATTGTAGTCATCCGTTTTGCCCAAATCTTTAGCTACCTGTGCCACGCAATAGTCGTCAATACCATATTCAATGGTTCTCGACACCGATTCGGATTTGTAATCAGATGGAATGTAGCCTAATGTGTGAAAATATTGCAACCCGGCTTGTCCTTCGTAACATGACCACTCTTGTCTGTCCACCATTTTATTATTTGAACCATCACATTCAGTAGCCATCATCGCGTCTTTTCGCATTGCTTCATAAGCAAGGTTAACATCATATCCACGTATGCCTTTTATGTAAGCGTCAGCTATCACCGCATCGGCATGGGTGCCAATCATAATATTAGTTTCAGCTGGATTGGGCCACATGGGTAATCGTCCGCCTTCCTGATACATTTGAAGCATTGAAGTAATCATATCACTTACACGTTCAGGCTGCATGAAAATTAAGAATGGGTGCAAGGCCCGAAAGGTGTCCCAAAGTGAGAAATCGGTATAGGATACGCCATTATGTACTTTGTCATCAAAAGCACTGTAATACTTACCATATTCAGAAAATTGACGCGGAAACAACAAACAGTGATAAAAAGCCGTATAAAAAATAGTTTTTTGATTTTCGGGAACTCCTTCTACCTTTATTTTCTCAAGTTCCTTTTGCCAGCAATTTTTTGTTTGTTGTGAAATTTTATTAAAATCCCAATCAGGGATTTCTTTTTTTAAATTCTCTCTTGCTTGCTCTAAACTAATAAAAGAGGTAGCTATTTTCACTTTTACTGTTTCGTTGTTTTTTGTTGAAAAGCTAATGTATGCACCGAGTCGTTTTTTTGCTGATAATTCTTTGACAAAGGGTAATATTGAATCGTTGTTCCAGGTTCCGTAAGCGATACATGGCTTGTCGAATTGAATAATGAAATATCCTTTGAAATTTTTTAAATCTGGACCTATATTGAGGCACTGACGGTCTGGATTGTATCCGGTTATCTCTTTTTTTTCTTTGTCAATGGCTATGTATGCCACCATACTTGTTTCTCTTTTGACTTTTGAATTAAGATTTGGGCTCCATGAAGGTTCAGGATTGTCTGCAATATTTATGGCCTGAAATACTATATGTGATTCTTTTGACTCAGGGAAGGTAAACTTAAAAATACCACATCGTTCGGTTGCAGCAATTTCTGCTTTTAAATATTTTGTATTATTCGCTTTCATTTTTACCGAATAATAATATGGGCTTACATGTTCATCACTATGTTTAAATGCAAGTTTACGCTGTTGCGGATGAGTTTTTAATGCGCCAATTTCAGGCATTACAGATACGTAGCCATAATCACCCATCCAAACAGTAGGTTGATGCGAGGCAATAAATCCAAGAATGGTAGTATCTTCATAAACATAATACATCCGACTAATTCTATTTTCAGATGTTTGAGGCGAAAAGTTAGTCATCGTAAATGGTGGTCCAATACTTAACGCTAGTCCGCCATCACCTTTTTCCGCTGTTCCAATGTACAAATTCACAAAATCAACTTCTTGCTTTTGGCTCTTTATATTTTGAGCCAAACAAAAAGTAATATTTAGTGCAAAACTTAAAACAAAAATTAGTTTTCTCATCTGTGTATGTCTTTGTTTTTTCAAAAACCACTAACGGTCAACACTATAACCAGTAAAGGTACTTATCTCCCCATTTCAAACACCAATTAACCACCAAGCATTATGTCAGATAAATTGAGTTTGTGTCTTTAATGACTTTGCCATTTTCGAGATTGATTTTTGATTACTTACTTCAATTTTACCTCAGAATTTTCATTCACAATAAAATAAGTATTTCCTTCTGAACTTAAACTTGTTGAATTTTCTATCAGTGCTTGTTTCACATTCTTGAATGCAAATGGTTTAAATTCTACTTTATACGCTCCCGATTTAATTACTGCATCATTAGCTTTGAAAAAAGAGGGATTGAAAAGTCTGTTGGGACTAGTCAAAAGCTTACATTCAGCTGACACAGGATAGCTGGGCCATATTGCTTTGAAATTAGAGACTGTCAATCCAGTTACACCTTCGGCAACAATGGCTGCACGTTGGGAGCGCACAAAGGGCATTCCTTTTGCAAATCCGGGTGAGTTTTCAGCTTTAAGACCAGTTTCATAAGGATCTTCGAGCACAAAATACTCCAACGTGATATCTCTAAAAGTAACATTGGTGATAGACGTTTCGGGAATTGCACCCAACAAAATGCGCCCAGAAGTTTTTATTATCATATTCTCTATCAAAATATTGCGAATACGTCCTGCTTTTTCTACGGGTTTATCTTTTCCATAATTTGGGTGTTCTTTGATGGCAATGGCATAAGGGTTAGCTACCCTGTTGGCCTGGATCTCTATCACACGGTCAAAGGCCCAACCAGAATTCACCTGACCCGTCATCCCAATTACAATTACATTTTCGATATTACCCCCTTCTATGGTTCGGAGATCAATGGCGCGCGAAGCATTTTTCACTATGCAGTTTGATAAAGTAATGTCTTTGAAATCTTTTCTACTTTCAAACCCTACTCGAAATGCCACACAATTAGTTTCAAAAATACAATTCGTCACGGTAATGCGTTCACAAGTTCTAGAGTCTTCCGTTGTCTTCAGTGCTATACAGTCGTCGCCCACCGAGATGTAGCAATTACTTACTGACACATCGTGGCTTCCGGTTATGTCTATTCCATCGCTATTGGGTCCAAAAAGACTATTTTTAATTGTAACTTTGTCTACCTTAGCCACATCGCAGTCGAACAAGTGCAAGGTCCACCCCGGAGAGTTGGCAATGGAAATATTTTCAACAATTACATTTTTACATGCTTGTATTTCAATAAGCGGACTCGGACGGTTCTCTATTTCACGATAAAAGGAGTATTCATTTTTACGATTAGGCTCACGGAATGCGTTATCGTTTCCATCAATCGTTCCTGAACCATTGATAACAATGTTCTCCTGATTTTTCGCGACAATAAAGTGCCAGGGTGTCCGGTCTTCGTGGTGTCCCCATGTCATTGTTGCATATTCATTTATGGAAGGAGACGCAAGCAGGCGAGCTTTGGATGTTAAATGAAAAACGGTATTGCTTTTCAGAAAAATGGTGCCGGATACGAAAGTTCCAGCTGGAACGATAACTGTTCCACCCACTTTGGCAGCTGCATCTATTGCTTTTTGAATAGCTACGGTGTTGAGCGTTTTGCCATCGGCTTTCGCTCCGAAATCGGTAATTACGAACTCTGATTTTCCGCGAGCAGATGTTAACAAGCATATAAACAGAAAGCTACTTAAAATAATATTTTTCTTTGTCATATTAATACCATTGAATTTATTTTAAAACGAACAATTTGCATCCATGCCGTGGAATCAACACCATATAATTATCAGTCAGTTTTCCTATATTTTTCTGAGTCCATGCATCGCGTAGGTGTAGTTTTGAATGTAGACCTACTTGTTGAAAGTTGAGTTCAAAATTAGTTTCTTCGCGCCCAAAATTATAAATTGCCAAGGCAATTTTTTTGCTACTCAATTCCTTTTTCCAAACTTGTACATCGCCACTTTCATAAACCAAATACGCTTGTTTGCCAAGCACATCCTGATTGATGGCAATCACTTCATCGTTGGTAATCAGGTTGAGGGTAAAACTATCTAATTGTACCAAATCGCAACCTAGCATCAGCGGAGCAGAAAGCATAGCCCATTGGGTGAAATGGGTATATTGTTCGTTGCAAGTCAGGCGCGACGAACGCAAGTTGGCTCCCCAGCCAAGTTTGCCGAGCACCAGCATGTCGGGGTCGTTCCATGCACCCGGGGCAGCATAAGGGTAAGTGGAATTTTGCCGCTCAAAACCAATGGTTTTCATGCTAAACCAAGTATCAATAATATCATTGGTGGTGCGCCAAGTGTTTCCACCCGCTTGCGAACCCCATTCCCACACATTATCTAATCCGTATTGGCACATACTTAACACAATATCTCTAGGCAATGCTTTAAGTTCTTTGCTTATCTGCAAATAAGGTTTCATATATTCTATGCGATTATTCTCAGGAATAATACTGGCATACGAGCACCAATCATATTTCAAAAAATCAATTCCCCAATCTCCCCAAGTCCGAGCATCCACTTGCTCGAAATCTAAACTTCCAATTTTCTTGCCACAAGTGTAAGCTCCAGGCGAAGAATAAATGCCTAATTTCAAACCCTTGGAATGAGCATAATCAGCAAGTAATTTCATGTCATTGAATTTCGAGTTCCATTGCAAAGTGCTGTCTGCATTGCGTTCATCGGCTTGCCATCCGTCATCGATATTCACGTAAGTCCATCCATGATTGGCCAAGTCAAATTTTTCGAAAGCGTCGATAGCATTTCTCACCTTTTCCTCTGATACTTCCATGCCCCATGCATTCCAACTGTTCCATCCCATGGGTGGCGTAAGGGCCAATTTATTGCCAATTACAATGCTGTGCTTTACAGAAACTTTGCCTTTGGCATTGGAAGCCTTAATAGATATTGAATAATTTCCAGCCTTGGCTACAGTACCACTGATAATGTTGGTTTTTGGGTCGAAAATTAATCCTTTTGGTAGGCCGCAAACTTTGATTTTCAACGGTTGTAATCCTGTTACAGGTATTCTGAAAAGATAGGGTGAACCTGGACGGGCAGCAGAAATCATTGCACCGTTTATTTTTGGAAAATCAGATACAGGTGGCGTTTGTAAATAAAACGCTTCGGCTTCGGGGTAAAAAGCATAAGGTTTTTGCTCACCGGAATATGAAATTGCTCCATTCACCCAGTCGCCATGGTCTTGGTTAGAACCATCAAAAGCATCGTGCGTAATAAGTGTTAGTTTTTTATAGCCTACAAGCGATACATCTATTGGTATTGCTGGTTCATTTGCTCTCATCAACGAACTGGCAAAGAGTGTATCCTTATCTCCCAATACAATAAAATAGATACTCGCATATTTACCTTTCGAAACATGATCATCTATTCCCACTTGCGCTGTAAAACGTTCTGCATGTAGGTTTAATAGAATCTCAATTTCGGAATAGGCATGTGTACAAATCCCATTTTCAAAACTTTTCTTGTTGATGGATAATGGTTCGTCTAGAAGATTGGTATTGACGTGAACTGTATTCCATCCTTGCTGCACTTTAGATAAATCCAAATCGCGTAGTAAGATAATGTTGGTTTGACCAAAAGCAAAAGATGCCATTAGTAGCCAGGTTGAAACAATGATAAAACGAAATGCAGGTATAATCATTTTTAATTTTCAAATAGCACTGACAAAAACACAAAAAATCGATATTAAACTTACTTTCCCATTTCAAACACCAATTCTCCTCCAAGCATTATGTCAGCATAATTGAGTTTGTAGTTTTTGATGACTTTTCCGTTCAGGCTCACTTTTTTGACAAAGATATTTTTGTCGAATAAATTATTAGCAATTATGGTGAATGTTTTGCCATTTTCGAGATTGATTTTTGCTTCTTTTACAAATGGACGACCAATGTCGAACACACCAATCGCTGGATTGACAGGATAAAATCCCAAGGTGGTGAGAATATACCAAGCCGACATTTGTCCACAATCTTCGTTGCCCGCATAGCCATCAGGTTGATTGGAATACATCTCGGACATGATTTTGGTGAGGTATTTTTGGGTTTTTGCAGGTTGTCCGGCGTAGTTGTAGAGATAAGCTACGTGGTGACTAGGCTCGTTGCCATGTGCGTATTGACCAATCAAACCACTGATATCGCGTTGCCCACCTATTACTTCCGAACTCATGGTAAAAAGCGTATCAAGCTTTGTTGCAAATTTCGCCTTGCCGCCAGTGAGTTCTACCAGAGAAGGAATATCGTGCTGCACTGACCACCTATATTGCCACGCGTTGGCCTCAGTAAATGAATTGGAATATCTTGCATCAATGGGGTTAAAAGGTGTAACCCAGTTACCCGTTGTGTCTTTCGGCTGGAAGAATCCTGTTTGTGAGTTGTACAGTTGCTTGTAAGCCAAAGAGCGTTTCAAAAAGAATTCATAATCGGTAGTTTTGCCTAGCTTCTTTGCCACTTGTGCCACGCACCAATCATTGAACGATATTTCTAATGTTTTGGAAACTGATTCGCCCACGATGCCCTTGGGTAAATATCCATATTTATCCAAAATATCCCAATCAGAACCTCTGTGAATGACAGTTGAAGTGGCTTTCATGGCTGTGTAGGCTTCTTCGTAATCGAGTCCTTTGATGTCAGTGAGAATGGCGTTGGTAATAACCGGAATAGCATGATTACCTATCATACAGAAATTTTCCGCACCCCAAAGTGTCCATATTGGCAGAATGCCTGCCACTTTCTGGTGGGTAATCATGCTTTGGATAATGTCTGCATTCACTTTGGGTTGAATGATGGAATAGAGTGGGTGTGTACCACGGAAGGTATCCCACAAAGAAAGTGTAGAATAATATTTTCCCGTTTTGGAAGTGGCTATTTCAAAGTCGGCACCACGGTATCGACCATCCACATCGGCTATATTATTCGGATGAATAAAAGCATGATACATGGCGGTGTAGAAAATCTCTTTTGTTTTATCATCAGCCTGAATCTGAATTTTGTTCAGTTCCTTGTTCCAAGATACAACTGCTAATGTGCGTACTTGCTCAAAACTTTTATTTTCTATCTCGGCTTGTAGATTTGCACGTGCATTTTCCAAACAAACAGCCGATATCCCTACTTTTACTGTTATTTGTTCATGTTCTTTTGTTTTGAAATACACAGAACCTATCAGAAAATTATGTTCCTTCTCACGCAATAGCCAATTTGGTTTCCCACTTGAAGTAAGTTGATAGGTGTAGAATGGTTTCGAAAACTGCGCCACCATATACACTCGGCGAAATGGTACCCAACCAAATGAAATGCGAAATCCAGAAATGGTAGAATCGTTTTCCCATTTCATTGACGACCAAGGAATAGAAGCCATACTCCCAATGTATGTACCAATGGCAACACTGGGAGCAATGATAATATGAGCACTATCGGAAGCAGGAAATGTATAACGATGCACGGCACAATGTTCAGCGGCTGTAAATTCTGCCTTTATTTTGGTGTCTTTAAGCAGCACAGAATAGTAACCCGGACTTGCCACCTCATCTGCATGCGAGAAACGGGAGCGCCAACTTGGAAATGGTTTTTCATTGCTTCCCCAATTGATGGTAAATGCACTAGTGCTAGGCATAAACAACCAGTCGCTCAAATCGCCAATGCCTGTGCCACTAAGGCGTGTATGCGAAAACCCCATGATGGTACTGTCGCTGTAATGATAGCCAGATACCCAGTCCCAGCCTACATTGTTGGTTACTGGCCCCATTTGCACCATCCCAAAAGGCAAACAAGCATTGGGGAATGTGTGACCATGCCCACCTGTGCCAATAAAGGGGTTGACGTATTGGGTTAAATCTTGCGCATGTGAAATTATGCTTGTTGCAGTTAGAAGAATTATTAGGGTGATATTTTTCATTCAGTACAATTTTACCAGTTATTATTGCTAATAATAGGTGGCTTCAAAAATATATTCTACCTCAATACATTCTTTTTTACACCTTTTGCAAATTCTATTTTCTTTGTTTTCCCCAAAATATGATTTCCATCGAGAGTTATGGCAGAACTGTTAGCGTCATTTACCTTCACAAAAGTAGTGGTCGCAGGTTTTGGAATGCAATTTTCGATGATGGCATTCTTTACGCTGTTCAGTTCAATAAATACTCCGGCATTGTTTGGTGCTTGCGCTCCGGTTAATTTATCCAGATTTAGATTTTCAATATTGCTAAACGTAAAAGCATTTCGCCATAAGGGTTCCGTATTTTTAGCATCCCAATTGATTGAAACATCTTGCAGCGTCAACTGATTCACATTTACAGCATAGAAAGCATCATCGGCTCGTTTCTCTAAATAATTCTCAGGATGCATAAATAACTGTACATTATTCAGCTTAATATTTTGAAGTGGATGTGCGGCATCAAACCCTTCCAGCTTGGAAGTACCCTCGCCATGGGCAATAATATTGTCGAAACTGATGTTTCGGATAGTTCCAATTTTGGAATTGGGGGTGCGCTGACGAACCACCAACCAAATAGGGTCGGCATTACCCCACCAAAAGTAATCACGACGTTTTAACTCCAACACAATATTTGAAAACTGGATGTTTTCGGCTGTTGCGCCATCTCTGATGACTATGCTTAATCCTCTGTTAGAGTCACGTACCACGCAATTATTGATGGTAATATAGCGGAAATCGGCATGACTTTCGGTACCTAATTTAATGGCTGTGGACGATGATTGGAAAATGCAATTCGTCACCGTAATATTTTCGCAAGGACGTGAAACACCCAAGGTGCTGGTGGTTTTAAGCACCAAGGCATCGTCGCCTGTTTCAACAATTGAATTCATGATAGTCACATTCTGACAGCCGTCAATATCAATTCCATCGGCATTGACACCTCTTTTCATATTGGAAGCAATGTAGATATTGTCAATAAAAACATGGTCGGACCAGCGAATGTGAGTAGTCCAAAACTGTGAATTAACCAATCGAATGTCGCGCAACGTAACAAAGCTACATTCTTCTAAATATAGCATACACACAATTGGTTTTATGTGCTGATAACTAGTCATTTCTATGCCGATTTTTCGCGCATTTTGATAGGCCTGACCCATGAAATCGTCGTTCCAAGTAACGTTTACTACTTTGTGTGCGGCACATCCATCAATGGTGCCTTTGCCCATAATGCTAATGTTTTTGGCATTACGAGCATAAATCAATACTGGAATTATATCTCCACTATTGTTTTGACTCATTTTGTAATCGTTGGTATCTCTGCTGGCATAAAGCGTTGCTCCAGCTTCGAGAAACAGGCAAACATTGTCTTTGAGCACAATATTCCCCGATTTATATTTCCCAGGTGGAAAATAAACGCGTCCGCCACCTGCATGATAACATTTGTCGATGGCAGATTGTATTTTTTCAGTGGAAACAATGGAACTATCGGCAACTACACCAAAGTCCAACACGTTATAATCAGTGGTCGCAGCGAGACTTGTTCCGATTATAGAAAACGCAATTAATAAAACGAATGTGAGTTTTTTCATTTTGATAATTTATAATTTTTTTGCCTACAAAACTTCGATTTTGTTAATGCCTGAATATATTTTTCGTACTTTTCCATTCCAAACAAATTCTCCCGACAGTGCTTCAGGCAATATTATCTCGGCTGCAATACCATTTAATCCTTGACGAATAAATTTTACTTTTATTTCGCCATTAGGATGCGGCATGTTGGCTTCTGCATTTTTCAGGTTTCCAAGATTTGGCGCAATGCGAACTTTCCGAAAACCAAGCTCCATAGGTCTTATTCCGCACACCGTTGCCAGTAAATCGTAATTTGGACTGGCACTCCAAGCATGGCAATCGCTACGACTTGGCTCTGGCGTTTCGGGAAAAGTGGTTAATCCCAAGGTCAAAGCTTGCCTCCATGGCTCAAGTGAGTCAATATATTCATTGCCTAAACCGGCTTGAAAAAGTGCTTGTGCCAAATAAAACCGAAAATAAATAGTGCTCTGAATTAGCGATTTGTCGTTCAGCACTTTGGTCATCAACACCTTTTGCTGCTTGGCAGGAATAGTGTTGGTCAGCACACCCCAGATATTGGCATGTTGACTGAAACTAGTTTTATCGGGCGTATCGGATAATAATTGTCGTTTTTCGTCCCAACAATTTTTATAAACTGCTTTTGATATTTTTATTGCTAAGTGCGAATAATACGTAGCTTGTTCTGACTTTCCTTGCGCATTGAAAATGGCTGCTGCATGTTGCAGTGAATACACAAACTGCAAGGTGGTAATGGCTGATTCACCATCAATCCCGCCACCCAAGGGAACGCCTCCTTGATTAATTTTTGTGTTCCAAGGCCATTCTTTGGCCCAGTCCACAAAACTCCAATAAGGCGTGTTGCCCAACATTCCTGTTTTGGCATCAATGTGTCGTTCGTACCAATCGAGCACTCCGTAAATTCCGGGTAAAAATTGTCGTACAAAATCCACATCTGTACGGTGCATACTATAATCGTAAATCATATCTACCCAAAAAAGCGAAAAAGGCGGAATTACTTTCTGTTTTGCGTTCGAAGGGTAACTGCTCAATGTCAATCCTTCGCCAAAACGAGAACTATTGAGCATAGTTATGGCTTGCTGCATCAATCGGTCGTCGCCCGAAACATAGAGCGAAATAAGTGCCTGAATGCGTGTGTCGCCCACATATTGCAATCGCTCGTAATACGGACAATCCATGTACGTATCCATGGCACAAAGCTGTGCGGTGCGCCAACCTACATTCCAAATGTTTGACAACAAAGTATCGTTGCTAGCAAACTTGGCTTTTTCTTGGAAAGGATAACCCACAGCCATTTGCTGTAAATCATCCAATACCAAGGCTTCATCTGAGGTCGAAATATCTAATTGCAAGTAGCGGTAAGTGCGATATTCGATGGGTTGAAATACACAATTTGTATCACCGCTTGCCACAATTACATCTTTGAAGCCTTTAGCAATTTTGTTATCTATTTCGTTGCGGTTGCCTTTTTGTCCTTTGCTGTCGAATAAGGATTCGCAATACGTAAGCGTTATTTTAGCCCCTTTTCCATTGCTGAAAGTGAGCGACGGAAAAGCATTGATTAATGTGGTTTGGTCCAGCAAAATACTTACATTGGAATGTGGAGCAATACTGATTTTTTGTTTTCCATTTAAAAAACCTTGATTTACAGGTATTGTTGATCTTCGCACAACCGGAAATGGCAGCATTTTTTCGTCCAACATTGGAATCATACGTGGAGTTAGTACCCAAGTGCAACCCGAACCAAAACCTTTTGGATTTCCACGCTCTAAGCTTTTAGCATTAAGCCATTTATCCGTAGAACACGCTTTCCAATTCCAGTTATATCTACTTCCCTGAATGCTATCGCCACAACCAATTAGCAAATAACCAGTTTCATCAGCTTTCAAAATCGCTTTGGGCGAATAAGCTTCATTCTGCTCCACTTTCCAAGTGTTATTTGTATTCACAGCATTGTAAATCGCATTTTCAGCTTGCAAAATAAATGCCGTTTTCATAGAAATTTGGTTTTCGCCTTTTTCGTTTCCAAAATTCCACACCAAGGCAGCTAAGTTATTTTCCCCCTTTACTAAATAAGGTGCAAGGTCGATGGTATCGTAAAACCAATTGTTGGCATCTCCCAAAACAGGCCCAGATGCTACAAAACGTCCATTCACAAATAATTTGTATTTATTGTCGGCCGAAACATGCACTGGATAGGTGGTTGGTTTATCGGTCAACATTATTGTTTTCCGAAAATGAAACACACCATAATTTTGCAAATCGGCTTGCGGATGTGCTATCCAATGCGCATCCCAAGCCAATTTGTATTCGCTTTTTACCCAAAAACTTGATAGAAGAAGAAACGAAAGTAACCAAATCTTCATACTCAATTTTTATTTTTCAATAGGCACAAAAAGCACAGCATCGGCAATTGCAATTCCAGCCTGATTTGCAATCACTTTCACCGAAGGATATTTTTTTGAATTCAACTCATAGCGCCCCAATTTCACCCAATGATGGCGATTGGCTTTTTGGTCGATTGTTGTTTTAAGTGTTTCTTTACCAGTAGAAATTTGCGCAACGATAGTAGCTGACCATTCGGGCGTATTTACAGGTTTTTCGGGGCAATACAAATACACATCATACATGCCCGAGTCAACGATTTTAGCCGTAAACTGCACCTCACTTACACTTTTCCCATCAGCCTGTGTCATCAGATAATCCATTTTGTTTGATGCAATTGGTTTTGCGGGAATCTCCCAATTACCATTTTGTTCTATTTGTTTTGTATCCGAATTATCTACCAATACTTCCGGTTTTCGTCCGTCTAAATAGGGATTTTTTGC
>CAMBSB010000015.1 GCA_945870155.1 Paludibacter jiangxiensis
CACACAAACCATCCAGACCTTTACGCAAATCAACGCCTTGCAAGCATACTACAAACCGATTTCCTTCATTCAAACAGAACATAACTTTTTTCGACAAAGATCTGAATTTGATCTTCTTGAAAAAATACGGCTAATTTGGGATGCTTACAAAGTTATTAACAGCCTCATAATATCTACCATAAAATCAGATAAATAAAGAAGCCTTACCGAAAAATTCAGTAAGGCCTCTTCAGCTTTTATAAAACTTAATCTAAGAATTATTTATTTTTTTATTTCCACTTCCTTTTTGGCTTTTCTTCCTTTAATTAATCTATCCATTTCCACTGTAACAGGAGCTGCAATAAATACAGAAGAATAAGTACCAATAATTATACCGAACAACATGGCGAAAATAAATCCACGTATTGAGTCACCTCCAAAAGTAAACATTACAATTAATGTTATTACTGTAGTAAATGTGGTACTAAATGTACGTCCTAACATTTGATTTACTGACAGGTTAATAATTGAAACCCTGTCTCTTTTAGGATATAAACCTACGTTTTCACGAATACGGTCATAGTTAATTACAGTGTCGTTGATGGAGTAACCAAGCACGGTTAATATAGCCGCTATAAACGATTGGTCAATTTCCATGGAGAATGGCAAAATACCATAAAACAATGAAAACGTACCCAAAAGAATAATCACATCATGTGCTAAAGATACTATTGCTCCAAGAGAATATCCCCATTCACGGAATCGAATTAGGATATATAATCCAATACCAAAAATAGCTATTATTACAGCCCAAATGGCAGATGTTTTAATATCATCAGCTACAGTAGGACCTACTTTTGAAGAGCTTTTAATATTATCTGTTTTAAATTGTTCGAAACTTACATCACCTTTAATCAATGATTTTAAACTGGTATATAGTTTTGATTCAATTTCCTGGTCAATATTAGTACCGTTTTCGTTGATTTTATATTTCGTTGAAATACGAACCTGATTGTCGCTACCAATGGTTATTACTTGAGGTACATCACCATCAAAGGCAGTTTTCAATAAAGACTTAACCTGCTCTGTTTTAATTGGCTGGTCAAATTTTACAATATAGTTTCGTCCACCGGTAAAATCAATTCCTAAACTAAAACCACGAGTACCAATAGACACAAAACTAATTAAGAAAATTACTCCTGAAATTATGTACATAGTTTTACGTATTTTCATAAAATCAATTTTCGTATTCTGAATAAAGTTTTGAGATATTTTTGTGTGGAAAGGTAATTCTTTTGCATCCGGACGAGCTATATAAGCTTCAACCATATAACGAGTTAAGAATACAGCTGTTATAAAGGTGGTAACAATACCAATACTTAAAGTTACACCAAATCCTTTAATTGGTCCTTGTCCAAATACCATCAATACAATACCGGTAAGTAAAGTAGTTACGTTGGAGTCGATAATGGCTGATAAAGCATGTTTAAAACCTTCTTTTATGGCCAATCTCATGTTTTTGCCATTGCGCATTTCCTCACGAATACGCTCATAAATAAGCACATTCGCATCTACAGCCATACCCATGGTAAGCACAATACCGGCAATACCAGGCAAAGTTAATACTGAAGAGAATGAAGCTAGAATTCCAATCAGGAAGAAAACATTAGCAAATAAAGCTAAATCGGCAATAATACCAGGCACTTTTCCATAATAAAGTATCATGTAAAGTAATACAAGAAGGAATGCTACAATAAACGAAATTAAACCGTTATTAATTGACTCCTGACCTAAAGATGGTCCAACTATATCTTCTTGTACAATACGTGCAGGTGCAGGCATTTTACCCGATTTCAGGGTGTTAGCTAAATCTTTTGCTTCTTCAACAGTAAAGTTACCTGTGATTTGTGAGTTACCTCCTGCAATTTCACCATTTACGGTTGGGAACGAATAAATATAACCATCTAAAGTTATAGCAATGGATTTGCCAATATTATCTTTTGTTAAGCGAGCCCAGGTTTTTGCACCCTCGGCATTCATAGTCATGCTTACATTAGCATATGCCGAAGTTTGACTAAAGTCAGCACGTGCGTCGGTAATCACATCGCCCGAAAGTGGTGCACGACCATCACGGTTTGTAATTTTAATGGCTACTAATTGATAAATTTCACTTTTAAAGCTTGAATTTTTATCTCCACTTAAATCAATAGGTTTAACCGACCAACGCAAACCTAAATCGCGTGGTAAAACTTCTTTAACTTGTTTTGTTGCAAAATAAGCATTAATTTTTGCTGTATCCTTGCTGTGAGCCATACCTATTACCGGCCCACGACTTACTTGTGAGCCGCTTGCGTTAATTTGTAAAATTGCAAATAAAGGATTTTCTTTTCTGCTTTGTTCAAGTTGTTTTAAAGAATCTGTTTTGTTTTCAGTTTTTTTGCTTAAAGCGGCTTTCAAACTATCAACTTTTGATACAGATTTTGCTGTAGTTGTTTTTTGTTCAACTTCTTTTGCAACTACAGTTGTATCAGCTACTTGTGGAGCGCCAGAGTTAATTACACCCAAAACTCTATTTGCTTCAGCTATATAATTGTATATTTCGTTCAATTCATAAGTTTCCCAGAATTCGAGATTGGCCGATCCTTGAAGTAATTTACGTACGCGCTCAGGTTCTTTAATACCCGGAAGCTCTATCAAAATTCTACCGTTACCCAATTTTTGGATATTTGGTTGAACTACCCCAAAGCGGTCGATACGAGTACGTAAAACATTAAACGAATTGGCAATTGCTCCATCAATTTCTTCCTTAAGTATTTTTACAACTTCTTCGTTTGTACTTGTCAACGAAATTTTTTCTTTCAACTCGAAAGTGCTGAAAATTGTAGAAAGTTTAGCATTAGGATCGTTTTCGGTATAAACCTTTACAAATAAATCGAGGTAGTCGACCTGACTATTTGTTTTTTGAAGCTCAATAGCCTTACTAATTGCTTGTGTAAAATTTGGAGTAGTGTTATAACCTGAAAGCGAACGAATAATATCGGCAACCGACACTTCAAGTGTAACGTTCATACCACCTTTTAAGTCGAGACCAAGATTGATTTCTTTTTCTCTACATTCTTTTAAGGTGTATGCACCAAGCCATACTTTTTCATTAGCTATAGAGTCCAAATATTGAAACTCCTTCATTTTGTCCCCTGCTGCATACTCTTTAGCCTTTTTATTATAAGTGCTTGTAACAACAGTAAAGGACAGGTAAAACAAACACACTAAAGTGAGTGCTACTGCAAAAATCCTGATAAGTCCTTTGTTTTGCATGGAAAATTTATTTAAAATAAAACATTAATTATTTCGGTTTTTTCAAAAGAGGTGCAAATATAGTATTTTTTTTTAGTATAAATGCAAAAACGATTTATTTGAATCATTCAATTGTTTTAAAAAAACAAAAAAATGATTTAGTATTATATTTAATTGTTCAAAAACAAAAATCGAACTCTATTCATTTACATAAAAAAAATGAATTCACAATTAATATGAATTCATTTTCTAAGTTGCGGAGGCCCGACTCGAACGAACGACCTTTGGGTTATGAGCCCAACGAGCTACCACTGCTCCACTCCGCGATATTTTGTGGGTGCAAAGATACTGCTTTATTCTTACAAAACAAATAAATACTCAATAAAATTTGATGTCATTTTTAAAATCAATTCAAATATCTGATAATAAAGTGATAAGATTGATTGAAATGTTTTATTTTGTTCGGTTATTTATTCCGATATGAGTGAAAAATGATATAAAATCCATTAAATTGAGATAATTAAAAATGAAAAATCCACAATTATTCCTACTCCTCTTTTGAAATTTACATGTAAAATTTAAACTATGAGTATTATGAAAGGCAATTTATAAGGTATTGATTAAATATTAAAATGGGATTTTCAAATTTTTCAAATCTTTCAAATCAACACATCTCAACCTTTTTTTTGAGCCTAATTTAAGTTTGTATTCAATTTGAGTCATATATACTTCACCAAACCTTAACCCCAAATTTTTTCAATAATTTTTGGAAAATACTCATATTCAAGCGCATGAACTTTATTGGCTACATCTTCGGCCGTATCAGTTGGCAAAATTTTACATTTTGCCTGAAAAATAATATTTCCTTCATCGTAATTGGCGTTCACATAATGTATAGTTATCCCCGATTCTGTTTCCTTAGCATCAACTACAGCTTGATGAACTTTGTCGCCATACATTCCTTTACCGCCAAACTTAGGAAGTAAAGCTGGATGAATATTAATTATACGTTCCGGAAAAGCGTCAATTAATGATTGTGGAATTTTTAGCAAAAATCCCCCTAACACAATATGACTAATTTCATATTTTTGTAGGACATTTAAAATCTCTGTTCCTTCCAAAAAATCATCTTTTCCAAAAAACAAAGATGGAACATCAAGCATTTTTGCTCTTTGATGTACGTAAGCATCCCTCTTATTTGAGATAATTAGTGGAAAACTGAAATTTGGATAACTTAAAAAATGTTTAATGATGTTTTCGGCATTAGAGCCTGAACCAGAGGCGAAAAGTGCTATTTTACAGTCCATAAGATGTTTTATTTATTGCTCAAAGAAATGATTTATGTGCAAAAAAATGAAATTTTTTCAACAACAACGATGTTATTTGGAGAATTTTTGTTTCCTTTGCACCGCAAAATTATAAAACAATTTCAATTTATAAACTTAAAAACAAAAATTATGTCAGAAGTTGCAGCTAAAGTAAAAGCTATTATCGTGGACAAATTAGGTGTTGAAGAAGCAGATGTTGTAGCAACAGCTAGTTTCACAAACGACCTTGGTGCTGATTCATTGGACACTGTAGAATTAATTATGGAATTTGAAAAAGAATTCGGTATTTCTATTCCTGATGAACAAGCTGAAAAAATTTCTACAGTTGGCGACGCTATCGCTCACATCGAAGCTATACAAAAATAATTCTTTTCCACAATAATTTTTTATTATGGAATTAAAAAGAGTTGTGGTAACCGGTTTAGGCGCGGTTACTCCTTTAGGTAATTCTGTTCCCGAGTTTTGGGACAACTTAATTAAAGGAGTAAGCGGTGCTGCACCGATTACCCGTTTTGACACATCATTGTTCAAAACAAAGTTTGCATGTGAAGTAAAAGGCTTCGACCCATCTAAGTATTTTGATCGCAAAGAGGTACGAAAATTAGATCTTTATGCTCAATATGCTATTGCAGCCGCTCAGGAAGCATTAGCTAATAGTGGTATAGACCTTGATGCCATTGATAAAGATGAAGTTGGTGTTATTTTTGCTGCTGGTATTGGTGGAATTGATACTTTTGAACAAGAGATTGGTTACTACTATCAACATCTTGAGAATGGACCTAAATTTAATCCGTTTTTCATTCCAAAAATGATTTCGGATATAGCTGCAGGTCAAATCTCAATTATGTATGGTTTTAGAGGACCTAATTATTCAACGGCTTCGGCTTGTGCATCGTCTACAAATGCTTTAATTGATGCTTTTAACTATATTCGTTTAGGAAAAGCAAATATTATTTTGGCTGGCGGTGCCGAAGCAGCAATTACTCAAGGTGGTGTAGGTGGTTTTAATGCCTTAACAGCATTATCAACACGCAATGATACTCCTGAAACGGCCTCGCGTCCATTTAGTAAAAGTCGTGATGGTTTTGTAATGGGTGAAGGTTCCGGTTGTTTGATTTTGGAAGATTTAGATCATGCAATTGCACGTGGAGCCAATATTCTTTGTGAAGTAGTTGGTGGTGGAATGTCGGCTGATGCTTATCATTTAACAGCAACACATCCCGATGGATTAGGCGCTAAATTGGTAATGGCCAGGGCACTAAAAGATGCAGGGATGAAACCTGAAGATATTGATTATATCAATGTTCATGGTACATCAACTCCTGTTGGAGATATTTCAGAACCAAAAGCTATTATTGCTGTGTTCGGCGAGCATTCGTACAAACTGAACATCAGTGCTACTAAGTCAATGACTGGTCACTTATTGGGTGCTGCCGGTGCAGTAGAAGCAATAGCATCTGTTTTATCTGTAGTAAACGATATCGTTCCTCCTACAATTAATTTTACTGAAGGAGATGAAGATTCGGATATAGATTTTAATCTCAATTTCACATTTAATCAGGCTCAAAAAAGAACTGTAAATGCAGCACTTTCAAACACTTTTGGTTTTGGAGGTCACAATGCAAGTCTGATTGTGAAGAAATATATTGCTTAAGTTGTGATTAAAAAAATCATACGTATTATAAGGCTCTTTTCGAAATCTCGGAAAGAGCCTTATTTTACATTTTTCAATGTATTGGGCTTTTATCCCGATAAAATTGAATATTACCAATTGGCTATGCGTCACAAGTCAGTCTCTATTTCGACTGATACAGGTCATCTTTTAAGCAACGAGCGACTTGAATTTTTAGGTGATGCTGTACTAAACTCAGTCGTTACCGATATTCTTTATCGTCGATATAATAATCGTCGTGAAGGTTTTTTGACCAATACGCGTTCCAAAATTGTAAAAAGAGATTCTTTAAATCAGTTAGCTATTGAAATTGGATTAGACAAGTTAATTCAGGTGTCGAAACATGTTAATTCAATTGGCAATAAAAATATCTGCGGCAATGCCCTCGAAGCGCTTATGGGTGCTATTTATCTTGATTTTGGATACAAAAAATGTAAAAAATTTGTTGAGGAACGACTGCTTAAATCATTCATCAATTTAGATGAATTGGCCAACCAGGAAATGAACTTTAAATCAAATTTAATTGAATGGAGTCAAAAACATCGTTTGCAGGTTGATTTTATCCTCATAAACGAAAGCGTGGAAAAACACAATAAGCACATTTTCGACACACAACTTACTATCGACGGACAAGATATTTGTAGAGGCATAGGATTAAGTAAAAAAGAATCTCAACAAAATGCTTCCTTTCATGCTTTACAAATAATTAATTCAACTCCCCGGTTTATTGAAGAATTACATTCAATAAATTCAATTTCGGCAGAATAAAAACCTGATTTCTTTCCACTCCCCCCAAATAATTTAGTAAAATCATTGAATTGCTTCATAAATAACATGCACAAATTATTGTGTTTTGTGTTATTTGTTGTGCAAAATATGTATCTTTGTGAACTATTGAAATAATAATCACTAAAAAACAAATGTTATGGAAGGAACTCATTTTGCACAAATTATTAATTTTCAAGCAAAGAAATATGGTGATAAAACTGCTTTATTGTCTCGTCAGAATTTGACTGACAATTGGACATCTATCTCCTGGAATGATTTTGAAAAGCAGGTTTCAATTATTGCTAAAGCTTTAATTGAGTTAGGAGTGGAGGAACAACAATGTATTGGTCAGTTTTCTCAGAATAAAGCCGAAAATCTTATAGTTGACTTTGCTTTATACACCGACAGAGCTATTCTTGTACCGATGTATGCCACTTCCACTGTACAACAAGTCGATTTTATAGTAAATGATGCTTCAATCGAAATTTTATTTGTGGGTGATCAAACACAGTATGATGTAGCAAAAGAGGTTTTGAAAAAATCGAAAGTTTTAAAGAAAATAATTGTTTTTGATGCAGATGTTGTTGTTGAAAAATCGGACAACACCATTTATTATAGCGAACTGTTGAGTATAGGTGCGAAATCATCTAAACATTTTGAAGTTACGAATCGTCAATCCGAAGCCAATGAAAATGACTTGGCTTGCATATTATATACTTCAGGTACCACAGGCAATCCAAAAGGCGTAATGATGCCGCATTCATGCTATATTGAAGCTATGCGCATACACAATCAGCGTTTAACGAGCGTAACCGAAAATGATACTTCTATTGCTTTCTTACCTTTATCGCATGTTTTTGAACGTACCTGGTGCTATTTTTGCATAAACAAAGGTGTTACTATTTATATCAATTTGCGACCAATTGAAATTCAACAAACTATTAAAGATGTACGTCCAACATTGATGTGTGCGGTGCCTCGATTCTGGGAAAAGGTTTACGCGGGTGTACAAGAAAATATTGCCAGCATGTCACCTTTTAAAATGGGTCTCGTAACCTGGGCTGTTGCAGTGGGAAAGAAATACAATTTGGATTATTTGCGTTTAAATAAAAAGGCAAGTGTATCACTTCGCATAAAGTACAAAATTGCGGACAAATTAATTTTTTCAAAGGTAAAGAAAACACTCGGTTTGGAAAATGCCAATATACTTCCGGCTGCAGGAGCAAAACTATCTGATGATATAAATATTTTTATGAGGAGTATTGGCGTACCGGTTTTTTATGGATATGGACTTACCGAAAGTACTGCCACTGTAAGTTGTTTTACTTATCAGGGTTTTGAAATTGGAACAGTAGGTGAAATAATGCCTGATGTTCAAGTTAAAATTGGAGAAGACAATGAAATTCTACTAAAAGGTAAAACTATATTTCCGGGATATTATAAAAATCCCGAAGCAACAAAAAATGCATTCAACGAGGAAGGTTGGTTTAAAACCGGTGATGCAGGAATCCTACAAGGGAATCAAATTATACTTACCGAAAGAATAAAGGATTTATTCAAAACTTCGAACGGGAAATACATTGCTCCACAAGCCATTGAAACACTTTTAGCGCTCGATATTTATATTGATCAAATAGCTGCAATAGGCGATGAACGTAATTATGTAACAGCCATTATTGCTCCTGCTTTAGGTCTTATTGAAGAATATGCCAAAAAAAATAAAATTCAATATGATAGCATAGATGATCTTATTAAAAGTAAAGCAATCTATGATTTAATTGCTTCCAGAATAAAGGAATCACAAGTGAATATGGCTCCTTACGAACAAATCAAAAAGTTTACTTTGATTAAAAAAGGATTTAGTATCGAAGCCGGCGAATTAACCAATACACTTAAAATGCGTAGAGCAGTAATCATGCAAAAATATAAAGCAACAATTGACGAAATGTATGCTTAATAACATGTTTTTTGCTTATATGATAAATGGAATAGACATTTATTCTGTTATGTAGCATATTTTTTGTACTTTTGTACCGAAATTTTTCAAAACAACCATTTATTTTACTAAACGATTATGCTAAACGAGAAAATTGGTAACAATGCAGGGCTGGTATGGACAGCATTGCAAAATGGCGAACTCAATGTAAAAGCGGTAAAAAAAGCTACAAAATTGACCGACAAAGATTTATATTTGGCTTTGGGTTGGTTGGCACGTGAAGGTAAAGTTCAGTTTACAGAACTTGAAAGCGAATTATTAGTTGCAATATTGTAACTTAAAGAATAAAATTAATGGACAGAAATTAATTCTGTCCATTTTTTTGAAAAAAAGAGCCTTTTTTGAGAATTTTTTCATTGAAAAATTTCGTAATTAAAAAAAATGAATGTATCTTTGCACCCGCTTTGAGAGAAAAGCAATAGTATAATTGACAATTTAAAATTGACAATTTAGAACTAAAAATTGCGAAAATAGCTCAGTTGGTAGAGCACGACCTTGCCAAGGTCGGGGTCGCGGGTTCGAGTCCCGTTTTTCGCTCATTAATTGAAATAAAGTATATCATGCCCGGATGGTGGAATGGTAGACCTGCCTACCGCAGGCAGGCACGAAGGACTTAAAATCCTTTGGCTTCTTTGGAAATTAGATTGAATTATTTGTCGTATTCATGCCCGGATGGTGGAATGGTAGACACGAAGGACTTAAAATCCTTTGGCTTCACGGCTGTGCGGGTTCAAGTCCCGCTTCGGGTACGACTCAGAGAGATAAGTTATTTATAACTTGTCTCTCTTTTTTTTGCAATAATTAAAAAATATGTTTACGCTTACGGTTGTGATTTGCTTTGACTACGTCGATTTTCAATTCAAAAAAATTGTATCTTTGACTTGATAAACAACTTATTTCAAAGAACATCTTTATAGTGCTAGTTGTGATTTGCTTTCAAAAAATTGTATCTTTGACTTGATAAACAACGTATTTCAAAGCATTCAAAGCAGCCGTGCAGTTGTGATTTGCTTTCAAAAAATTGTATCTTTGACTTGATAAACAACGGACAGGAAGAAAAGCACCTTATAGCATTTGTTGTGATTTGCTTTCAAAAAATTGTATCTTTGACTTGATAAACAACGCGAAGTTGTAAGTTAGGGAGGTAGTAGTAGTTGTGATTTGCTTTCAAAAAATTGTATCTTTGACTTGATAAACAACTAGTATCATATTTCATTCATTACCTCGATAGTTGTGATTTGCTTTCAAAAAATTGTATCTTTGACTTGATAAACAACTTACTTGGTGCAGGAGCTCCAGAGCCAATAGTTGTGATTTGCTTTCAAAAAATTGTATCTTTGACTTGATAAACAACAATGGAAACGATGGCAAAAGCAAAGGAATAGTTGTGATTTGCTTTCAAAAAATTGTATCTTTGACTTGATAAACAACTTTGGTGGATTGGGCTTGTATGTTTCGGTTGTTGTGATTTGCTTTCAAAAAATTGTATCTTTGACTTGATAAACAACAAAAACAAGATCCATACCTTTCAGATTTCCGTTGTGATTTGCTTTCAAAAAATTGTATCTTTGACTTGATAAACAACGCACATGCGAGGGTAGCCCGTAGGGAGACGTTGTGATTTGCTTTCAAAAAATTGTATCTTTGACTTGATAAACAACAACCAATTGTTAGACCACTTTCGGAGCTTTGTTGTGATTTGCTTTCAAAAAATTGTATCTTTGACTTGATAAACAACGCCTCGTACAAGTCTGCCAAATTCATTCCGTTGTGATTTGCTTTCAA
This sequence comes from Paludibacter jiangxiensis, assembly GCA_945870155.1. Taxonomy (GTDB): domain Bacteria; phylum Bacteroidota; class Bacteroidia; order Bacteroidales; family Paludibacteraceae; genus Paludibacter; species Paludibacter jiangxiensis_A. The sequence goes on from CAMBSB010000015.1 coordinate 10,823, forward strand.
AAAATTGTATCTTTGACTTGATAAACAACAAACCGCAACAAAACAACATGAAGTACAACGTTGTGATTTGCTTTCAAAAAATTGTATCTTTGACTTGATAAACAACCATGCGCTGAACTACAGCGCATGGGGTTTAGTTGTGATTTGCTTTCAAAAAATTGTATCTTTGACTTGATAAACAACTTCGCGCAAAGTATTTAGATCCGGGACTTTGTTGTGATTTGCTTTCAAAAAATTGTATCTTTGACTTGATAAACAACTACTTCACCTGTACTTCTATATCAGTCATTGTTGTGATTTGCTTTCAAAAAATTGTATCTTTGACTTGATAAACAACAAAAAGTCGTACTTCCAATTATAGGAAACCGTTGTGATTTGCTTTCAAAAAATTGTATCTTTGACTTGATAAACAACTATCAAGGGGATATTCATTAGTTGCGTCTCGTTGTGATTTGCTTTCAAAAAATTGTATCTTTGACTTGATAAACAACTTCCATAATTCTTTAAATTCGGGATCGTTTGTTGTGATTTGCTTTCAAAAAATTGTATCTTTGACTTGATAAACAACATAATCACAAAATGAAAAAAGAAAAAACACGTTGTGATTTGCTTTCAAAAAATTGTATCTTTGACTTGATAAACAACAAGATATGAATTCTAAAATTGGGGCTGGTGGTTGTGATTTGCTTTCAAAAAATTGTATCTTTGACTTGATAAACAACGCCTACACCATGATGCTTGAGTTCCCAAGCGTTGTGATTTGCTTTCAAAAAATTGTATCTTTGACTTGATAAACAACTTCTGTAATATAGACCCTTTATTGCAACATGTTGTGATTTGCTTTCAAAAAATTGTATCTTTGACTTGATAAACAACGTTATTCATTACCTACAGCCACATCAACCCGTTGTGATTTGCTTTCAAAAAATTGTATCTTTGACTTGATAAACAACAATGAAAGGATTGCGTTCCGTAACTTATTCGTTGTGATTTGCTTTCAAAAAATTGTATCTTTGACTTGATAAACAACGGTACAGGTACATGATTATCGAAGGATGTAGTTGTGATTTGCTTTCAAAAAATTGTATCTTTGACTTGATAAACAACATAAAGACATTAAAGAAGGTTTAAGCATTCGTTGTGATTTGCTTTCAAAAAATTGTATCTTTGACTTGATAAACAACTGGTAGTGATGTATATTTTTGGCGATTGGTGTTGTGATTTGCTTTCAAAAAATTGTATCTTTGACTTGATAAACAACTCAGAATTTGATGAATTAGATGAAGTTGTAGTTGTGATTTGCTTTCAAAAAATTGTATCTTTGACTTGATAAACAACATATTATTATTAAAGCGATTGAAAGTTTTAGTTGTGATTTGCTTTCAAAAAATTGTATCTTTGACTTGATAAACAACCGTTCAATGGTGGAGTTGATTTTAGTCTGTGTTGTGATTTGCTTTCAAAAAATTGTATCTTTGACTTGATAAACAACCAGTAAAATAGGTTTCAATTGCCTTTATGGTTGTGATTTGCTTTCAAAAAATTGTATCTTTGACTTGATAAACAACCCCATTTTGGTAAAAAACAGAACTCTATGGGTTGTGATTTGCTTTCAAAAAATTGTATCTTTGACTTGATAAACAACTTATTGTCCAAATTTTTTTTCATGCGGAGCGTTGTGATTTGCTTTCAAAAAATTGTATCTTTGACTTGATAAACAACTTCCGAATTTAAGATCTTCTAAACATTCTCGTTGTGATTTGCTTTCAAAAAATTGTATCTTTGACTTGATAAACAACACGATATATGTAATGTATAGTCAGTCAGCTATTTATGGTAACATTTAAAATTAAAAAATCGGTTGTTTATTCAAATAAAATCCCGCCTTGCGTGCGGGATTTTTGTTTCTATCAACTTTTCCAAAGTTTCTTTATACTTTGGAAAAGTTTGGTTTTTGTAAAAGTAAAGATTTATTTTTTGCAAAGTTTTAGCTGCAAAAGTTTGTTTAATACAGCAAAGCTAATTTATTTAAAATAATTCCAATTGTTGGCAGGGTGTTGAAACTGATTTTACTTTTTTACCCTGAAATAATTCCATTTGCCCGAATTGTTTATCAGTTATACAAAGTACTCCAACATTTCCGGCTTCGGGCAGAAAAGCTTTTACTCGTTTGATATGTACATCGGCATTTTCGCGGCTTGGGCAATGGCGCAGATAGATAGAGAATTGAAACATGGTAAAACCATCGGTTACCAGCTTTTTGCGGAAATCGGTGTATGCCTTCTTCTCTTTTTTTGTTTCGGTTGGCAAATCGAATAATACCAATACCCACATAATTCTATACTCGCTAAATCGTTCCATTATCTTATGACTAACTTTAGCAAAGTTGAAAGAAACTTTGCTAAAGTGTGATTAAATAAATCCCGGATAAGCAATTTTCCGGCTCTCGCCTAAGTAACATTTTGCTAGCGAAGCAGTTGTATATCCAACGGCTATCATGAGCGGACTTCGCTGATTATTAATATTGACATCCAAAACCGGTATGCTTAGTAACCGGGCTTTTATTGGTTTCGATAATTCAGATAAATCTTCGCCACTTTCCATTATTTCCACTACCAGTTTATCTACAAATGGCCTATAGGGTTCCATAATGTCATCGGCCAAACAGTATGCGTTATAACGGTTATGATGGTGAATTCCCAATGTTGGCAATAAACCACTTGCCACCAACGAGCGGGCAACTACTGCGCGAAGTATTGCGTAACCATAATTCAGTAAGTTGTTTGGAGGAACTCCTTCACGCCCTCTTCTGAAATCAGGAATGTCAGGAAACATATTTGCCCAATAATAGGCTGCTGCACGTGCTTCAATGTTATCTGTATCGCCACTTTTTACAGCGTCTACCCAAGCGAACATGTTTTTGACAACTACTTTGCGGGTTTTGTGTAAAACATAAGCCTGATTTTCTATTTTGCTTTGAATAGTTTGTTGCCAAAGTTGTTTGGTGAGTGGAAGTGATGCATCAATTTGAGCCTGAAAACGTTCGCTCTGTGTGGTGTTTCCACTTAGCGGAAGCATCAGCCCTACCGGCATTCGACTGCTATCACAGGTAATTACAGCAGCATTATTTGCCAGTAAAGCTTCCAATAGACCGTGGGTGATCGTAATTTGTTTATGGTCGAGCACTACCACTCCAATGTCTTCGATAGGGATTGTGTTATTTCCAGCCCGATCTTCCATGCCATTACCATCGGGCAAATGAATAACCAACTGCGAATTTCGCATACTCAAATAAGCCGGGTTTCCAAAATAAAGCGTGCGTTTAATCATAGCGACAAGTATTATGGTTTTCCTTACTTTTCCAAAGTTTCTTTTGACTTTGGAAAAGTTAAGCTAGGAAATTAGGGTGCTTCCAGTTCGGTTGATTGATTAAATTTATCAAGGTTTTGTTTATGAAAATCTACGAAATGCTCCTTAGATTTGAATACTGCTAATAGTTTATTTACGTCTATAACTTCACTCCTGCGTTCTGAGATTTCGCAATACGAAGTATAACTCCAATCGGTATATCGATTACAAAAACCATGATGCACAGGATTGCGGTGTGTATAAACAACTGCATTCAAGAAATACTCCTTATCAAGTATTACTTCCCGCCTAAAATTCTTAATAAACAAAGACCCCATGCGTTTATACATTCGGTTGAACGATTGAGTGTAACTACTAAATAAATTGGAGAATTGCTTCGAAAGATATTTTTCAATATCGCCATCACTAACATTTACCTCCTCCCTAACTTTCCCAAAGTCGAAAGAAACTTTGGGAAAGTTGTATTTATTTCTAATCAACTCTTCGATAACTTCTTTACGCCGAATCCGTACTACCAAATGGAAATGATTGGGCAGCAAACAGTATGCATAGGTTTCGGCAATGGGAGCTATATACAGTTTATATTTATCGAGGAAAAAACGATAATTCTCATCCTCGCTAAATATATTCTCAAACCCATTGGCGTGATTGAAGATATGATAGCTCAGGTTTGGAATCAATTTTTCCATAGCTGTTTTGGTTTGGTAACCTTTTCCAAAGTTTAGACCTTTGGAAAAGATATTGATTGATTAAATTGATATATTTCCCAAACGATCAACTTTAAGTTTTATGCAAACTTGTTTTATCATTTGTCCATTCCAAGCCCTTTCTGATTTATTATTTGAACCTAACTCGATATTTTTCAACATGGGAGTTGCAATTTGACAAGGTATAAAGTGGCATTCCCCTTCAGTACAACTTATCATTTTATAAACATTTTTATAGCTTTTATTAATGTCATTTTTACGTTCAAATAATAACTCGTCTTCAGTTGGTACATACACCAAATCATTAGGAGACAAGTGAAATAAAAGTTTATCACCATTATCATTCGTTTCTGGAACTTCGGACAAACCTAATTTCAACCTTTCAATAACGATGTTAAGTTGAATTGTTTCATAACTACGTTTTCCATTCTCGTCTGCATAGATTGCAAAGAATAAGTTTGTTCCCTTTGCGGCTTCTACATATTTATCTTTCTTATTTCCAGTACTTCCTACATTAAACTTGTTTCCTTTTGGTTCATAAGTTCTAACTTTTATAATAGGTTGATGAAACTTGCCATTGTTTAATGCAACCATGTTTTTATTCATATCGTCTATACCTTCGGGTGAAAATGCAAGCTCAGGTTGGTCGTTGTAGTTAGCTAAATGGTTAAGTAGAATTTTCTGTATTCCTGTGTCTGTAATACTTTCTATCTTTTTTGTTCCAAATGTCGTGTCTAAATTCACTCTTGATGCGACAAGTACTTCTTTATCGTTGCTGAAATAATAAAGTTCTACTTTTGTAATATCATTTCCAAGCCACTTGTTTTCTTGGTCTGCAAAGAATTTTTGAATTTTCTTCTTATCAAGACCTTCGTTAATCAGTTGTTTGATTTTTGTCTTCAAGCCTTTATCAACAATCATTTCCCATTGGTCAATTGCAACTGATAGAGTCACTGACTTTTTAAATCGCAAATTTACTATACCTGCAACAGTTTCTTTATGTAGAGGTTTCCGGATTGCCCAGCTGTCACCTTTTTCTTGAGTTTTAGTTACTTTTTTGCCATTTTCAATTACCTGATACTTATTTACTGTTTTATTTATTACTCTCAGGTTTTGCTTAAAGCTTACTACAATATTTTCAAGTGCTACTTGTGAGTCTTCGGTAAATGAATCCCATGGTTTATAAAATTGCCATTTGTAGTTGCCTTTATCATCAGTTTTTGATTTGTAACAAAGCTTGTTTTTTAAATCATATCTACTGACTTTTGATGATGCTTTGGCAGATTCATTGTTTAGATAATTGATATGGCTTCGTGTAGCACAAGCAATTACCAACGCATCCATAGCATGATGTCGATGGTCAATACGTTTTTTGTTAAACCCTTTTTGTAGTTCAAGAGGCATTTCTGTTTGGAATACTCTTTTGCCATCTTTATTTGTCCATTGTCCAAAGTTGTTGGATTTAGTAATTTCGTTCATTCGCTCAAAACGTGGAGTTACAATTCTATTCCACACATCATTCAATCCCCAATCTTGTTTTAGAATTGTTGTTACACCACCGGTACATGAAATTACATTTTTGGATGTTGATTCCAGTTCGCCTTCTTCCCGAACTATGTTAGATAATAGTCCTTTAACAACTTTACTGATATATCGGGTGTCATTCAATTGTCTTTCGACAAAAGCTTCGGGAATATCTTCCATTAAAAGTTTTTTCATTTTTCCGCGACTTTTCCCGTAATATTGCTTTACAAAATCTTCGTACTGACCAACAGTGAAAATCTTGGCAGATTTGCCATAGCTTAATTCAATGATTCTACCTTCATTATTTTTGATAAACTCATAACCTAGTGCATTGTCTTTTTCTTTATTTACGGCAGCTTCACAAATGACTTTGTTGCTGAATGAGTCATCAAAATACCGTGATTGAGGTATAACGTGTTCAATTTCATATGCTGAAGTGAAAAGTTTCCCCAGAGGAATCATTTCGCCTGTATATGGTGACCGATATTTTTGTTCCAACCATAATTTGTAACGTATAAGGTCTGACTTAGATGGTTGGCTCTGTTTTACTATTTTAGAGATTTCTTCAGGTATTTCAATACCCGAATTTAATACCCCATCTTCGTAAATCTTCAGAATTTCCTGTTGGCTCGGTGAATAAGGACGTACATTTTCTACATCACTATGATTAATTAGTTCCGCCAATAGATATTTAATACGCAAATTTGAATTCTCATTTTCGGTAATCTGGGCTGTCATTGTCTTGCGTTTATCAGCCGGATTTTTCATTTCGCGTCCTAATTCAATATGTATTTCGGAAAAATCTCCATAGTATTTCCAAATATCTTTAACCGTTCGTAATGTCTCAGTTATTACCTGTTCTACAATAGGATTTCGAAGAGAGTGTTGTTTGAATGTTTGAAGATAAGCCTCTAAGTCTTCTGGCGTATTCCATTTTGATATATCACTTGACTCGGAATGTCTATCATAAACAATATAGCTAACCAACCATTCTGGTAAACCTTTAAATTCTGATATATCAAGTAGTTTTATCGCTTTCTCACGTACCCGATTTTGAATAGATTCATCGCATTCTCCTGTAACTATCTTTTCAATTCTAAGTTTTGTTTTTTCATCTATGTTATCTAGTTTCCAATACTTACCCATACGCATCAATGGAAGGAACTTTTTAATCGCTTTCTCAGAATATGCACCATATTCTTTCTTGAATGGAGGAAATTTCTTAAATACCTCAACAAAATCATCACCTAAATGATTCTTTACTGCAAATGACTTTAATGCTTTCTCAATCTCCAGTTTATCTTCCACCGAATAAAGTAGATGCCATAATTGAATTTCTGTTTCGTTATCTAAAAAGTTTTCAGGTACATTGCTTACTTTGTTCAGACGATTCAGAAATTGAGCTCTGGTTTCATTACATGGATATTCTTTATCTTCAACATAATTCCACCTGTGTGATAGTTTATCTTCACCTTTTTTCTTTTTAATTTTGAAATAGGATGATAGCAAGGTGTCTTGTTTAATTTCTTTCGTTTTATTCAACCAATCAAATAATTCAACATAATCATCCTCGGTTTGTAAAAACTCATTTGTAACATCTACATCTGTATTTAATTTGCCATTTATATCTTTCTCGCGCTCAATTATTTTTAGGTCTTGAATAAACTTCCATAATCTAAGCTCCTGATAAAGTGGATGTGATTTAGCAATACACTTGATTGAATCTATTTGTTTCTCTCCGGTTTCTTTATTGATAAAAGTTCGGGTTTCATATTTACAGTTGCTTATCAGCGATTTTTTGCTTTTAAGTGGACGTTGATAAAAGATTATATCATTCAAAAACAAATATGTGAAATCTCGATTTGCATTACTATTTCTGTGTGCTTCGTTATTGCCATAGAGCTCATTAAGGCAAGTGTGGTATAACTCAATATCATTTAATTCTGAATGAAATTCTTTTTGTTTCTCAAGTATTGCTTTTAGTTCTTGTTTGTAGAATTTACGTTCAATGGTTCGTACAAGTTTACCATTTATTTTCTGTGTAGGGTTTAGTAATAAAGTTTCAAAAATATAGCAACCAACTGTTTTATTACTCTTTTCAATATCTGATTCTGTTTTCTTCTTTAATAATGTCCAATCATCCTCCGATGGTGCTCGGAACGAACGCTTTTCTTTTCCGTCTTTGTCCACCTTTATTGTCCCATCGTTATTCATATCTGTTGAAACAATAAAATCACGTACCTTATCTTTCCAATCAAATAATGGCGTTTTGCTTGAACGTCTATATATCCAACCATTCTCTAGAATAATACTGTACCAAATATCTGGCTTACCTTTTTGCGGTTCGTCGGCAGTAACTTCAATCACCTTTAGGGAATGGAATTCAACCAATTTATTGGGATTTTCTTCTTCCTCTTCACCACGTAATTGATAATAACCTCTCTTTTGGTTGAAATTTAGTAATAGCCATGCTAATTCCTCTTTTTCTATCTTGTGTTGTAAAGCCTTTTTTCTTAAATAGTAAATAGTCCAATCGTATGGGATTAGTTTGTTTTCATTAAACAATTGAGGTTGAGTAATCTTAAACTCCTCAACCATTTCATTGAATGACGTTTTAAAAATAAAATCAAAGTTTCCAGTTTCGTTCTCTTTCCAAACCAATTTAGGTTCTGTATCTGATAAAAATTTACCAAGCTTATTATCAAAATCAATATATTTTTCATAGTGTTTTGGAAGAAACCCCATAATATGTAAAGTCCTATGTAGGCGCTCACGGCGTAATAAATGCCTTTCACGTAATCTTCGCACTCCTCTGTAACCAGTACGTTCCGCTGTTTGAGAAATTGAATTGCCGTTGTCAAATTTCCCCAAAATATCCTGACTCATTGGTATTATCCGACTTCCAATACCTAAAATATTTTTTTCACCTTCATTCACCAACGCCCATCCAATACTATTTGTACCTAAATCCAAACCTAAAATTTTCTTCATAATACCTTATTTTTTAATGGTTAATTTAAGGGGTAAAGTTAAAAAGAATAATTTTAATAAACAAGTGTTGTGGTAACTATTTTTTTTATTTATCTTTGCATTACAATTTTTGAAGCAAATCACAATAAGGATTATTCCGTTGTGAAAACATTTAAGGCGGGGCAACTCGCCTTTTTGTTTTTTTTAAAGTCAAAATGGAAGGTTTTTTTGGTATTTAACACAAAAATTCACCTCAGAAATATTTCTAAACCTCTTTGTTTTTTGCAATATGGATAAAGGACATTGTGCTTTTTTAACAAGCATATTCCAAATATCATTTCTCCTAGCTTCATTTTTTGAAACTTTCAATTCGAAAATTTTCATTCAATTACCCTAATTCTCCAATCCTAGCTATTTTTCTTTTGCACCATAATCATTGAAATATAAAAGTTTATAGAATGCAGCGATATAAAGTTTTATAATCTGATTTTATTTTTATTCTGTTTTTTAGAAATTCATATTTTAGCTATCTGATTATAAATGTGTATTTTACACTTTTTTCTGGAATTGTTTTTTCAATAAAACCCAATATATTGCACATTTTTAGTATCTTTGTGCCGAAATTGAACAAGAAATGAATAATATTTTATTTTTTGCTTCGATATGAGTTATTATTATTTAAAAAATTAAGGAAACAATAAACTGAACTATAATGGGAAATAATTTATTAAAAGGAAAAAAAGGTATTATATTCGGTGCATTGAATGATATGTCAATTGCATGGAAAGTTGCTGAGAAAGCAGTCGAAGAAGGTGCTATTATTACCTTGTCAAACACGCCACTGGCTGTACGTATGGGAACAACCAACGAATTGGCTGAAAAATTAAATGCAAAATTAATACCAGCAGATGCTACCAGTGTATCGGATTTAGAAGAAGTATTTAAACAATCGATGGAAGCCTTAGGAGGTAAAGTTGATTTTGTATTACATTCTATTGGTATGTCGCCTAACGTTCGCAAAAAACGCACTTATGACGATTTGGATTACGATATGTTAAACACAACTTTAGATATTTCGGCTATTTCATTCCATAAAATGCTGCAAGTTGCTAAAAAAATGGATGCAATAAACGAATATGGTTCTGTAGTAGCATTGTCGTATATGGCTGCACAGCGCACAGTTTTTGGATATAACGATATGGCTGATGCTAAATCTATGTTGGAATCTATTGCACGTAGCTTTGGTTATATTTATGGTCGCGAAAAAAATGTACGTGTAAATACCATTTCGCAATCACCAACTCCTACAACAGCAGGTAGTGGTGTGAAAAACATGGAAGGATTGCTGGATTATTCTGAACGTATGTCGCCACTTGGTAATGCCACTGCAGCCGACTGTGCTGATTATTGTGTGGTTATGTTCAGCGATCTTACCCGCAAAGTTACAATGCAAAATTTACTTCACGATGGTGGCTTTTCGAGCATGGCAATGAGTTATCGTGCTATGGAACAGTACAATAAGAGTTTTGATGAATTTAAAGATGAAAATGGAAAAATTATTTACGGATAATTTTTTACAAATATGATATTGTAATAATGAAAAAATGGAGATAGATGAAGTGCTTTTGAGGGAATCTATTTCCATTTTTAAATTATAAGGATGAATTGTGCGAAGCAGATTGAAACATTAAAAAAAATATTATTTATGGAAGGATTGAAAATTGGGAATTTGACTGCACGTGTACCTATTATTCAGGGTGGTATGGGCGTTGGAATTTCACTGTCGGGCTTGGCGTCGGCAGTGGCGAATGAAGGAGGTGTTGGTGTAATTTCATGTGCTGGATTGGGTTTAATTTATCGCGAAAAGGCAAGAGACTATATGGAGTCTTGCATAGTTGGGTTGAAAGAAGAAATTCGCAAAGCAAAAGAAAAAACATCAGGAATTGTGGGTGTAAACATCATGATGGCACTTACAAATTTTGGTGACATGGTAAAAACAGCCATTGCCGAAAAAGCTGATGTGATTTTTGCCGGGGCAGGTTTGCCAATGGATTTGCCCAAGTACAGAACAGCTGATTGTACAACCAAACTTGTTCCTATTGTGTCTTCGGCAAGAGCTGCAAAAATTATTTGCGAAAAATGGAAAACACTTTATGATTATTTGCCTGACTTAATCGTGGTGGAAGGACCTAAAGCCGGTGGCCATCTAGGATTTAAAACAGCTCAGATTACAGATCCGAATTTTTCTATTGAAAAATTAATACCTGATGTAGTTAGGGAAGTAGCTATCTTTGAAGAAAAGTACAATCAAGAGATACCTGTCGTTGCTGCAGGAGGTATTTATACCGGCGAAGATATGTATAATATTATGCAATTGGGTGCGAAAGGTATTCAGATATCCAGTAGATTTGTAACAACAAAGGAATGTGATGCTGATATAAAATTCAAAAAAACATATATCAATGCAAGTGAAAGCGAAGTAGAAATTATTCAAAGCCCTGTAGGAATGCCGGGAAGAGCACTTCAGGGTGAATTTTTGGAAAAAGTAAAACTTGGACTCACCCGTCCAAAGTCATGTCCTTATAACTGTTTGCATACTTGCGACTATAAAGTTGTACCTTATTGTATAATTATTACGCTTTATAATGCTTACAAAGGCAGAATGGACAAAGGTTATGCTTTTGCGGGTAGCAATGCTTATCTTTCTACCAAAATAAATACAGTAAAAGAGGTAATGGATGATATTATTAATTCATTTGAAAAAGTGAGATCATTGGCATTGTCGAAATAAAGTAAAAATACTTATAAAATCAAAAAGGGCTGATTCAAGAAATTGAATCAGCCCTTTTTGACAATACTGAATATTCCTGATTAATAACGATAATGTTCAGGTTTATATGGTCCATTGGCATCAACCCCAATATAAGAAGCTTGTTCGGGAGTTAATACAGTCAATTTTACGCCTAATTGTTCGAGGTGCAAGCGTGCTACTTCTTCGTCCAAATGTTTTGGTAAGCGGTAAACATCAACTGCATAATCTTTGGTGTACAATTCAATTTGAGCTAAAGTTTGGTTGGTAAATGAATTACTCATAACAAAGGATGGATGACCTGTAGCACAACCTAAGTTAACCAAACGTCCATCTGCAAGTAATAAAACACAATGTCCATCAGGGAAAATGTATTTATCAACTTGTGGTTTGATATTAACACATTCAATACCTGGGAATTGTTTTAGTTTTTCAACCTGAATTTCATTATCAAAATGACCGATATTACATATGATGGCAGCATCTTTCATTTTTGCAATGTGCTCAATACGAATAATATCTTTATTTCCGGTGGTGGTAACAAATATATTTCCTTCGGATAAGGCATCTTCGATTGTTGTTACCTGAAAACCTTCCATCGAGGCCTGTAAAGCACAAATCGGATCAATTTCGGTAACTATTACTCTTGCGCCATAAGCCAACATGGAACGGGCACAACCTTTACCAACGTCGCCATATCCACAAACTACCACCACTTTGCCCGCAAGCATAATGTCGGTAGCACGTTTAATACCGTCAGCCAAGGATTCGCGACAACCATAAAGATTATCAAATTTTGATTTTGTTACTGAATCGTTCACATTAAATGCAGGGAAAAGTAATGAACCCTCTTCCAACATTTGATATAAACGGTGTACACCTGTAGTAGTTTCCTCCGAAACGCCACGTATGCCCGGAATCATGCGTCCCCAAATGCCATTATCTTCTTTCAATACATCTTTCAAAATAGCATACAACAGTTTTTCATCATCTGTTCCGGCTTCTTTGTCAAGTACTTTAATGTCTTTTTCGGCAGCACCACCAATATGAATCATCATGGTAGCATCTCCACCATCGTCAACAATAACTGTAGGGCCTTGATGTCCTTCAAAAGTTAAAGCTTGAAGCGTACACCACCAATATTCTTCCAATGTTTCACCTTTCCAGGCAAAAATAGGAACTCCGGCAGCAGCAATAGCAGCAGCAGCATGATCCTGAGTAGAATAAATGTTACAACTACACCAACGTACTTCAGCACCCAATTCCACAAGCGTTTCAATAAGAACGGCTGTTTGAATTGTCATGTGAAGCGAACCCATGATGCGTGCTCCTTGTAGAGGTTTGTTTACACCATATTTAGCGCGTAGTGCCATTAATCCCGGCATTTCTTTTTCGGCTAATTCTATTTCTTTTCGACCAAAATCGGCCAAAGTTATATCCGCAACTTTATAAGGCAAAGTGCTGAATAATTCTGTCATATTCATAAAGTATTTAATGTTTTGATTATTACAATTTTACTGTTTTTGATAAAAGTCCGCAAAGTTAGTTCTTTTTATCGAAATTTATTACTTTTGTTCTATATTTTTAATATTCAAAATCAAGGGATGACCATGTTCAAATTTGTCGATATTCATACACACAATATTAATTCAACTAATCAATATGCTATCATTAATCTGAAGTTGAATGATGCCCAAGATAGGCTGGATTTAAGTAAACATGAATATTTTTCAATAGGAATTCATCCTTGGGATGTGCATAGAGTTGAGAGTGAAATGATACAAATGCTTGAAAAACTTGCATTTAATAGAAAAATTATAGCCATTGGTGAATGTGGTTTAGATAAATACAGCGTGGCAACATTTGAAGCTCAAATGGAAGTGTTTGAAAAACAGATTATTATATCTGAAAACACACAAAAACCTATCATTGTTCACTGTGTAGGTTATTTCAACGAACTAATTAACTTGAAAAAGACGCTTAAACCTTCTCAGGCATGGATTATACATGGTTTTAGAGGAAAACCTGAATTGGCTAAGCAATTAATTATGAGCGGATTTTATATTTCTTATGGAGAAAAATTGAATATTCAAAGTGTGAAAATTACACCTCTTGAAAATTTATGTATTGAAACAGATGAAAGTTCTGTGCCTATTCAAGAAATTTATAAAAATATTGCCACAATAAAGTTCTGCAATTTTCAAGATTTGGGTACATCATCTACACTATTTGAGTTCAATGAATGTTAAGAAGTTGATAATTATAGTTTTTAAAAATTAAACTATTTATTTTGTTAGTCATTATTTTGTAAATTTGCGTCTTATAAATAAAATTTATCATGAAAAAATTCCCTATCATTTTTATATTTAGCATACTATCAATAACGATCTTCGGTCAAGGCATTTCCTCTTTACAACAAAGAAAACTTACAAATGCTATCAGTGCTATTTCAAATCTATACGTAGACACTATCAATGACAAAAAATTAATAGAAACCGCGATCGAGGCTATGCTTAAAGAGCTTGATCCGCACTCTTCATACATTTCAAAAACAGAGGTGGATAGAGTTAACGAACCATTAGAAGGCAGTTTTGAAGGCGTAGGAATACAGTTTCAAATGCTCGAGGACACTTTGTTGGTGGTACAAACAATTGCAGGTTGTCCTGCCGCCAAAGTGGGCGTTTTGCCCGGCGATCGTATCATTTACATAGGTGAAGAAATAATTGCCGGAGTAAAAATGCAGAACTCGGACATAATGAAACGTTTACGTGGAGCCAAAGGAACTGAAGTTACCGTTAAAATTAAACGTTCAAATAATCCTGAATTAATTGTATTCAAAATTATAAGGGATAAAATTCCTATTTATAGTGTTGATGCGGCTTATATGATAGGCAAAGAAATTGGTTATATCAAGATAAATAATTTTGGAAGTACCACAGTTGACGAGTTTCAAAAGAAATTTACATTGCTTCAAAAATCGGGTATGAAGCATTTAATTCTAAGTCTTCAAGGCAATGGTGGTGGTTATTTAACTGCTGCACACCAACTTGCAGATGAGTTTTTGAGCAAAAACAAGCTTGTAGTTTATACGCAAGGTCTTAACCAGCCCAAAAGCGTTATGGAGTCTACAGCCAAAGGAAGATTTGAGATAGGTAAATTGATTGTACTTATTGATGAATATTCTGCATCGGCAAGCGAAATTGTATCCGGAGCACTACAGGATTGGGACAGAGCAATTTTAATTGGTCGCCGAACTTTTGGAAAAGGACTGGTTCAGCGCCAACTTCCTTTGGTTGATGGTTCAATGCTTCGATTAACCACAGCCCGATATTACACACCAACAGGCAGATGCATTCAAAAATCATACAAAGGCGGAGTTGACAAGTACGAAAAGGATTTGTACGAACGGTATAAACATGGCGAATTTTTACATGCCGATAGTATCCATTTTCCTGATTCATTGAAGTATCAAACCCTGGAATTGAAGCGTACAGTTTATGGTGGTGGTGGCATTATGCCGGATATTTTTGTGCCCATAGACACTACGCGATATACTGATTATCACCGAAAAATTGTGGCTAGAGGTATTGTGAACAAGCTTACAATTCAATACATTGACAAAAACAGGCTTGAATTGAAAAAGAAATTCACGAGCTTCGACAAATTCAAGAAAAATTATGAGATTGATGACAATTTATTGGAGCAATTAAAGTCATTGGCCGAAAAGGAAAAAATTGCTTTTGATTCAACTCAATATGCCATTTCCAAACCATTGATTAGTCTACAAATTAAGGCATTAATTGCACGCGATTTATGGGATATAAATGAGTATTACCAGATTATGGATGCCGAAAATGAATCTTTGCAAAAAGCCATTGAGATTCTTAACAAACAAGGAGAGTATGAAAAGACTTTAAAATAATTTTCACTGAATATCAAAAAGCAAATTTCTAGCTTAATTGGCTTAGAAATTTGCTTTTTTAATGCGTATAAATATTAAAAAATTCCAATTTATGAACTCAATACTAACTTATATTTTTACAAATTGGATTGAGTTTGCCGGTGCATTGTTAAGTCTAATATATTTGTATTTGTCTATTAAACAGAAAGTTAGTTTGTGGATATTTGGTTTTCTTTGTTCGGCATTGTACGTTGTGGTGTTTTTTAATGGAAAACTATATGCCGACATGAGTTTGCAATTTTACTATTTAGGACTAAGTGTTTTTGGATGGTTTAATTGGAAAAGGGGAACGGAAGAGACGGGTAAAGAACTGCCAACAAGTAAAACCTCTGCTCGAATGTGGGTCATGCTCTCAGCGGTAACTTTGATAATTTATTTTATATACTATATTGTACTTTCAAAATTTACTGACTCACCTATCCCCAAATCAGATTCATTAGTTGGTGCATTGAGCGTTATTGCCACTTGGATGTTAGCCCGAAAATTGTTAGAAAACTGGCTGGTTTGGATAGTTGCCGATGCATTGTGTACGGCATTATATTTTTACAAAGAGCTTTATCTTACTGCCATATTATTCATCATTTATACGGTCATGGCTATTGTTGGGTATTTTAAATGGAAGAAATTAATGAAGGAGTAAAATAGTTTTACCCTGAAATTCAAAACTATTGGACTTTGTTGTTTTAAAGTTCTATAAATTCAATTTTTATATTCTCTTTTTCGAGCAAAGCAATTGATTTTGAGCAGATATTGCGGGTAGATAAAAGAACTATATTTATGTTGGGAAATTTACTTTTAATTTGATGGGCAATAGCCACAATCTTAGTTGCATCCTTTTGAATTATGCGGCTTTTAATCACTTTATAAATCCCCAAACGATTGTTTGTAAGTTCTTTAAGTTGAATTTTGGCTGATAATCCGTAAAAGGCTGGATTTGTTTCCATTGGCTATTTTGATTGAAATATTACTTATTTTGGAGCAGTTTTGTATAGATACATTCCAACTAAAATAAACACTAAATTTGGCATCCAAACGGCTAAAAATGGTGAAAGTATTCCATTTACCGATAAGGTTGTAGAAAGGGTAGTGGAGAGAATATAAATTGAACTCAATGCCAGGCCAATTCCTAAATGTAAACCCATACCACCTCTCACTTTTCGCGAAGACAACGAAACTCCAATAAGCGTCATAATAAACGCTGCCAATGGCATAGAATATCGTTTATAATACTCATCTTTAAAAGCCTGAATACTACCAACCCCTCTGCTGTTTTGGCGATCGATATAATTGCTTAGTTCAATATTATTTAACTGTACACTTTCTTTTGAGGTAATGAAAAAATCGCGGGGTATTACATTTATTACTGTGTCTTTCGAAACACCTTTAGTTATACTTTCACGCATTCCGTTAAAATTGCGTTGTAAGTAATTCTCTATTCTCCAATGATTTAACGAATCGTAAACTACTGTTTCAGCTGTTAAGCGAGATACAAGCATTTTATCTTCAAATTTTTCGAGCGAGAATCTATATCCTTTGTTTTCACTAACTTCGTATCGCTCAATGTACATAATCACGCCTTTTTCAACTTCCATTTGCACATTACGTGCGTTCATCGATTTGGTTTTTTTGATGTATTTATCCTGAAAATCTATCATTTTGGCGCTGGCCGGAGGTATTATAAATCCACCCAAAATTAATGCTAATAAAGCTATTATACTTGCCGAAATAAAATAGGGTCGCATCAAACGATTAAAGCTCACTCCACTTGCCAATATGGCAATAATCTCGGTATTTGTTGCCATTTTCGACGTAAAAAATATTACGGCAATAAATGTAAATAACGGACTAAACATATTCATGTAAAACGGAATAAAGCTAAAATAATAATCGAAAATAATAGCATTCAAAGGGGCTTTACTGTCGAAAAAATTATCAAGTTTCTCAGTTAAATCGAAAACTACAGAAATGCTGATTATAAGGATGATAGAATAGAAATATGTACCAAGAAACTTTCCTATTATATAAGTGTCGAGTCTTTTTAGCCCAAGTTTCCGATAATTAAATGCCATATTTACGCGCTTTTCGGTAATGATTGTGTTTTGTTTTGAAGTGCAAAGATAAAACAATTTTCGATTGAATAACTTCTACAATAAATTAAAATTATGAATTAAATATAAACTAAACTACATATGCTTTTTTGAGTGTTAATGTAAGTTTTATGTTCAAAATTTAAATCAAATATAATTGAATTTCCATTCGTTGGAATTAAATGCTAAAGAAAATTTAATCTTTGAGTCTACTCCGAAAAGTGTTTTTCTTAACGCAAAGTACGCAAAGTTGAAAAGCCGCAAAAAAATACAATTTGAATATCAGCACTTTGCGTCTTCGTGTTTTGGCGATCTTAGCGTTCAAAAATTAAAATTTGACTTTTCGTAGTGGAATTATCTTTTAGATTTTAAGAATTCATATTTAATAGTAAACGTTAATCGATTACATTGAATAATTAAAAATGATTTGTCAGATAATTGATGACATGTAAAATGCAGAAAATCAATATTATGCATCAAAAATTGTATTATTCCTTAATTTGCTTTATTAGTAACTGTCTGCCACAGGAAGTTTCAAAAATGTCTTTTCTGAAGATACATGTGTTTACAATCTTTTTCCTAATCGAAACACCATCTCGTTTTTCCAAGCCACAAAATCGCCGAGCTGTATGTGTTTACGGGCTTCGCCTACGAGCCACAAGTAAAAAGCCAAATTATGGATGGAAGCAATTTGTAATGCCAAGTATTCTTTGCTAATAAACAAATGGCGAAGGTAAGCTTTTGAATATGCGTGGTCGACATACGAAGTTCCATATTCGTCGAGTTCTGAAAAGTCGTTTTTCCACTTTTCATTTTTCATATTCATAATGCCTTGGGAGGTGAAAAGCATTCCATTTCGGCCATTACGCGTTGGCATAACGCAGTCGAACATATCTATTCCGCGCTCGATACCTTCTAAAATATTGATTGGGGTTCCAACTCCCATTAAATATCGAGGTTTATTTTTAGGTAAAATTTCATTTACCACTTCTATCATTTCGTACATTTTTTCGGTTGGCTCACCCACTGCCAAACCGCCAATGGCATTGCCATCTCTGTTTTGAGAAGCGATAAACTCAGCCGACTGTTTTCGTAAATCAGTATAAACGCATCCCTGAACTATAGGAAAGTAGCTTTGTGAATAGCCGTATTTTGGCAAAGTATTATCAAAATGTTTAAGTCCTCGGTCGAGCCAACGATGGGTTAACTCCATCGACTTTTTGGCGTATTGATAATCAGCATCGCCGGGTGTACATTCATCAAAAGCCATGATGATATCCGCACCAATTGTACGCTGAATTTCCACCACGTTTTCGGGAGTGAATAAATGTTTACTCCCATCAATATGCGAATGGAAAGTTGCACCTTCTTCCTTTAATTTGCGATTTGCCGACAAGGAAAAGACCTGAAAACCACCACTGTCTGTAAGTATTGGCTTGTTCCAGCCGTTGAATTTATGTAGTCCGCCAGCACGTTCCAAAGTGTCAATTCCGGGGCGTAAATATAAATGATAAGTATTCCCTAAAATTATCTGGGCTTTAATATCTTCTTTTAATTCATGAAAATGAACAGCTTTTACAGAAGCAACAGTACCAACAGGCATAAAAATAGGTGTTTCAATTTCACCATGATCGGTTGTTATTTTTCCTGTCCTTGCGTTTGAATTTGGATCGGTATGTTGTACTTCGAAAGTCATTTTATTGATGTGATGATGTTGAGATGTGATGATGTGATGATAAGATGATATGATGATGAGATAATGTGATGATATGTTGATTTACTGATATGATAATGTGATAATGTGATGATATAAAGACGAACCAATTAACAGATAAACCAATTAACAGATAAACCAATGAACCAATTAACAAATGAACCAATTAACAAATCAACCTAAAAAATTCTCAAGTATTTTCTGTCCAGCATCACCGGATTTTTCGGGGTGAAATTGCACAGCATAAAAGTTGTTTTTCTGAATGGCACAGCTGTATTCAACTACGTAATCGGTTTTAGCTATGGCTTCGGCACAATTTTCAACATAATAACTATGTACAAAATACATGTAAGCATTTTCATCGATACCCTCAAATAGTTTTGATTTCAATTCAAGGATGTTATTCCACCCAATTTGTGGAACTTTAAGACCGGCATTTGGGAATAACCGAACTTTTTGGTCGAAAATTCCTAAACAATTCGTGTCATTTTCTTCTGAATGTGAGCACATTAACTGCATGCCTAAACAAATACCTAACACCGGTTGAGTTAAAGAACAAATTAAGGTGTCCAGCTTTTTTTCCTTTAAGTATTTCATTGCCGAAGATGCTTCACCTACACCCGGAAAAATTACCCGATCTGCAGCACGTATTTCATCATGGTTATCGGTTACAACTGCTTCAACGCCCAAACGTTCGAGAGCAAAAAGCACCGAGCGAATGTTACCGGCATTATATTTTATAATTACTACTTTCAATTTTGGTTATTTGAAAATTCAAAAATATATTTGAATTAAATTTTAATAATTCTATTTGTCTCTGTATCAGGAAAAACTATGGCAGGTTTAAAAGTGCGGGCTTCTTCCATTTCCATCATGGCATAAGCCATAATAATCACAATATCACCAGGTTGAACCAATCGAGCCGCAGCGCCATTCAAACAAATAATTCCACTTCCTCTTTCACCAGGTATTACATAAGTTTCCAATCTTGCTCCATTGTTATTGTTTACAATACTAACTTTTTCGTTAGCAATAATATTGGATGCCTCCATCAAATCTAAATCTATGGTAATACTTCCTATATAATTCAGATTAGCTTCTGTAACGGTTACACGATGAATTTTTGATTTTACAACGGTTACTAACATATTGTGAGTTTTAAGTTTTATTTATGAGTTTTTAAAAAATAAATTTTTGGATGCATGTTTTTTTAAACTGGCTGTTATCCCAAAATTAAGTTGTTATTAAAACGCTATTCAACTGAAATTTGTTTATATCTAATGTTGTCGATTAGCCTAACTTCGCCACAAAACACAGCTATACAACCAACTGTGGGTTCTGACCATGATTTTGCTGTTTTTAGATTTATTGAATTCGCAATTTCAAAATATTCTACTTCAAGTCCATCAATTAATTTAATTTCTGCCTTAACCCAATCAATCGTTTCTTTCGGCAATTTTTCGGGCACAAAGTTACGACTTTCGAATAAAACTTTCGAAATATTTGCTGCAATAATCCTTTGTTCAGGACTTAATCGCTCGTTGCGGCTACTCATTGCCAATCCACTTGCCTCGCGCACAATAGGACAATCAATAATTTCTATATTCAAATTCAACTCTTTGACCATCAGATGAATTATTGCCAACTGCTGAAAATCTTTTTCGCCGAAATAGGATTTATCGGGTTGAACCAAACTGAAAAGTTTACTTACAATTTGAACTACGCCATTGAAATGTCCGGGTCTAAACTGACCTTCCATTACTTTATCCAAACCCTTGAAATCGAAATCGAAAGTTTGTGAAATTTCGTTGTCGCTATAAATGTCTTTCGATTCAGGGGCAAAAATTAAATCACATCCTGTCTCTTCAAGTAGTTGTGTATCTGCTTCTAATGTGCGTGGGTATTTGGCTAAATCAGTAATATTATTAAACTGAGTAGGATTAACAAAAATACTTACTACACAATATTCATTCTCGATTCTTGCTTTTTCAACCAGTGATTGATGTCCGGCATGTAAAGCTCCCATAGTTGGTACAAAACCTATGGTGAGTCCATTTTGCTTAACCTGAGCAATGTGCTCTTTAAATTCAGCAATATTTGAAATTATTTTCATTGACAGAATGAATTTTTATTCAGATTGTTTTCAGTTTTATCGTAAAATCGAGTGCAAAAGTACTAAAACTTATTTGTAAAAATTGAGTTTAAAATATTGATTGCATCTATTAACAAAAAATAATTTCCTAAATATTTTATCAGAATACAAAATATATTAAGAATAAAACATAATAATGTGGTAAAACGGTATGAATATGCAAGGTTAATCTTTTTTAAATCATCAAATCTGTGTGAAGCAGGTGGTTTTTAACAAAACATGCTAAAGTGCTATAAATCAATCTGCAAATCATAATTTAATAAAAAATCAATCTTATACTTTATGTTTAATAAGTAATAAGGATTAACATTTTGAGAAAATCACTTGTTTATATCCAATTTTTTTTATATATCTTTGTATTGCAAATGTATTTATTCTCAAAGCATCGCGACGAAAAAAATGAAAAAAGTCAATAAAGTTTTATTTATCTCTCAAGAAATTTTTCCTTATTTGCCAGAATCTGAAATTGCTAATATGGGTAGATATATGCCTCAAGCTGTACAGGACAGAGGTAGAGAGACACGAACTTTTATGCCGAAATTCGGTGCTGTAAACGAAAGAAGGAATCAACTACATGAAGTGATAAGACTTTCGGGAATGAATTTGATTATTGATGATACGGATCACCCCCTCATTTTAAAAGTTGCATCAATCCAATCGGCCAGAATGCAGGTTTATTTCATTGATAATGACGACTACTTTCACCGTAAGAATACGATAGCCGACGAAAACGGTGTAGAATATGAGGATAATGATGAAAGAACTATTTTCTTTATTCGTGGAGTGATGGAAACTGTGAAAAAACTACGTTGGACACCGGATGTAATTCATTGTTCGGGATGGATGACAGCTTTAGCACCCCTTTATATTAAAAAAGCATACAATCAGGATCCTTTTTTCAAAAACTCAAAAGTTGTTTATTCCTTATTTAATGATGAATTTAAAAAGCCCTTCCGCGAACTTTTTGCAAAAAAACTAATTTTAGAAGGAATTGAGAAAAAACATGTTACACAAGTTAAAGATAAGGTTATTGATTATGTAGCTTTATCAAAATTAGCTATCGACTTTTCGGATGGTGTAATTCAATCAAGCCCAATTGTGAATCAGGATATACTTGATTATATTGAAGAAAAGAAAACAAAATTCCTACCATTTGTTACTGAAGAAGATTATGCTGATGAATATGTTCGTTTTTATGATAGTCTGAAATAATATTTAAAATTTTCTCCTTAATTATTTATCTATTTATACCTTGTTCAAATGAAATTTAAATCTGTTTTTTTAATTGCATTTTTATCAATGTTTATGCTTTCGTGTGTTGATGACCTAACTAATATGGGTTCGCAAATTCAACCTGCCAGCGACAAAATTTTGGTTGACACGGCTAACTTTACTCTAAGTAGTGAAAATTACTATGTAGATTCAATTGTTTCACGCCCAGACTCAATGATGTTAGGTAGTTTTTATGACCTAACCTATGGTACAATTAATGCAGACATTTTTACACAATTGCAACCGCCTCTCGATTTTAAGTATCCTTCAAATACTACTGACCCTAGTTTTGTTTTGAAAGCTGATTCTGCAAAAGTATTTATGTACTTCAATACCTATTTTGGCGACAAAAATTCGCCTATGGAAGTAAATTTATATGAAATGAATAAAGGTAATTCTTTTAATTTTACTGAGCCTTATTATTCAAATATAAACCCAAGTAAATATATTGATTTAAATAACAAAATAAAAATTGGATCTAAAGTCTTTGATGCTTCTACGGCCTCAAAAGCCGGGGTTGTTGAATTTAATTTGACTCCTAGTTTTGTGGAAAGATTCAAACCAATATTCACAAAAAACTATAACAAAGACAATGAAGCTGATTTTCAGAAATTTTTTAATGGAATTTATATTACTACAGATTTTGGCTCTGCAAGCATGCTCTATGTCAGAGGATTTAACCTAAAGTATTATTTTCATTATGAATATACCAATTCAGAGAAAAAGCTTGATACTGTAAGAGGTAATGTGAGTTATCCTGCTAATCAGGAAGTTCGTCAGGTAAACAGGTTTCAACACCCTAACAAAGAAGCAGTTAAGATTAAGCTAAACAGCGATCCTCAAATTAATTATATTTCTGCACCAGCCAATGTGTTTACAAAAGTGTCGGTTCCATTAAAAAAAATGAAAACGCGCATGAATGTTGGGAATAAGAAACTATTGGTTAACAGAGCTGTTTTAAAAGTAGACATATCAGATGTAAATGATTCTTCTTTAGCTCAACCAATTATTTCTACAATATTAATGATTAAGGAATCGGCTTACACTGACTTTTTTAAGAAAAGAGGATTGCCCTCGGATACGAGTGCTGTGGTAGGTACAAAAGCTTATCAATATAATTCCACTACCAAAGAATTTGACTTTTATTATACATTCGATTTAGCAAAAATCATTAGTACTGAATTTAAAAAATCAAGTCTTGAAGATAATATCAACTTTATTTTGGTACCAATTACACAGAAAACAGACGGTTCGGGTGCTACTACAAGTTATAATCAGCAAAATTTAATGGGTGCTGTAAAAATTTGTTCAGGTAAAAATAAAACAAAACCAATGAAAATCGATATGGTTTACAGTGGATTTTAGTAAATGGTCTATTTTAACTCATAAAACGCAAAACTCGATATTAATCTTGTTTTGCGTTTTTTTTACAAATAAAATTATTGAAAATAATCTATAAAAAATTATTGTTGACTGGTTTGTAATATCTTTGTAACATCATTGCAATATCTTTGTATCCTCATTTTAATAGGTATTAAAAAATTATCAATTATTTATATATAAAATTTTAAACACACAAAATGGATCCTATTTACATTGTTATTGTATTAGTGTTATTGGGTTTAGCAGCTCTCGATTTATATGTTGGAGTAGCTAATGATGCTGTAAACTTCTTAAACTCAGCAATTGGGTCGAAAGTAGCACCTCTTTGGGTAATACTTACCGTTGCATCGGGAGGAGTTATTATTGGTTCAATTTTTTCGAGTGGTATGATGGAAATTGCTCGTAGTGGCGTATTCTATCCGGGTAAATTTACATTCAACGACATTATGTTGCTATTTTTAGCTGTAATGGTTACCGACGTTATACTGTTGGATGTATTTAACACTTTTGGTATGCCAACATCAACTACCGTATCTTTGGTTTTTGAATTGTTGGGAGCTGCCGTAGCAGTGGCGTTGGTCAATATATGGCAAAGCGACACCGGTGTTTTGTTGGACTATATAAACTCAGGTAAAACGCTAACCATAATTTCGGCTATTCTTGTCTCGGTTGTTATTGCATTTGTTTTTGGTTCCACGATAATGTATTTTACACGACTGTTATTTTCGTTCCGCTACAAAAAAACGTTTTTGTATTTTGGTGCCATTTGGACCGGTTTGTCTTTAACTGCCATTACCTATTTTGCTATATTTAAAGGTCTTAAAGGTTCTTCGCTTATATCAAAAGACGTTTATACTTTTATGAATGATAATACTACTTTGTTGTTGTTTTATGCCTTTATAGGATGGACTTTATTAATGGGCGTATTACAGCATGTATTTAAAGTAAATATATTAAAATTCAATATATTAGCTGGCACAGCATCCTTAGCGCTTGCTTTTGCAGGCAATGACCTGGTAAACTTCATCGGTGTATTCATGGCTGGTTTGGGAGCTTACGAAATTGCAGCGGGCGTTGTAGCTTCGGGTGGCAGTATCGAAAACCTGACTATGGAGAAACTCTCCGATCCTGTGGTGGCCGATTGGAGGTATTTACTAGGTGCGGCGGTGATTATGATTTTAGCTTTGTGGTTTTCGAAAAAAGCAAGAACGGTTACCAAAACCGAAGTTAACTTATCACGTCAAAACGAAGGTAGTGAAAGCTTTTCTTCGACAGCAGCATCTCGCTCATTGGTTCGTGGAGCTATGAGTATGAACAAGGTTGTATCTGTTATAACTCCAAAAAAAGTACTTGATTTTATTGATAGCCGATTTGAGCCATTAACAGATGAAGAAAAAGAAGATTCATCGTTCGATTTAATTCGTGCATCCGTAAATTTATCGGTAGCAACCTTATTAATTTCGCTCGGAACTTCATTAAAACTTCCACTTTCGACCACTTACGTTACGTTTATGGTAGCCATGTCGTCGTCGCTAGCCGATAGAGCCTGGGGACGCGAAAGTGCTGTTTACCGTATTTCGGGTGTGCTAACTGTAATTAGTGGCTGGTTTTTAACAGCAATAGTGGCATTTACAGTATCAGCTGGTGTTGCTTTTGCATTAATGTATGGTGGAATTTATGCAATTATTGGTTCAATAGGGTTAGTCGTATTTTTATTTGTTCAATTTGCGATTATTCACAAAAAACGCGAGGCAAAACAAGATATTATCGATTTGAATGAACACAAAACAGAGCATGATATTATTGTGGAATGTACCAAGGAAATTGAGCAATCGGTAAAAAATATTATTCACATTTATCAGGGGGTACTCGATGGACTTTTTGCAGAAGACAGAAAAGCTTTGAATAAGTTGTATAAAATGGCCGACGAGTTTCATGGCCGTTCCAAACGCCGCCGTCTGAACGAAGTGTTGCCAACAATTCAAAAGCTGGAACACCAATCGCTTGATACAGCTCAATATTATGTACAAGCAGTGGATTATTTCTACGAAATTTCGATGTCGTTGCGATTTATTACCGAATCGAGCTATAAGTTTATCGACAATGCTCACGAAGGATTTAGCAAAGAACAAATTGAAGATTTAAGAATGCTTGGAACTGAATTTATTTCAGTTTATATTGACTTTAATGAAATGATTCAGAAAAA
This sequence comes from Paludibacter jiangxiensis, assembly GCA_945870155.1. Taxonomy (GTDB): domain Bacteria; phylum Bacteroidota; class Bacteroidia; order Bacteroidales; family Paludibacteraceae; genus Paludibacter; species Paludibacter jiangxiensis_A. Next base: position 36,977 of record CAMBSB010000015.1, read on the forward strand.
CGATTATTCGGGTCTAGCCATTATCAAAGAGCGTAGAGCAACTTTACTCGATTTGTACTCAGAACTTGTGAGGAAACAAATTAAACGTACCAAAGAAAAAGAATCGGGATCGCGTAATACTATTCTTTATTTGAATATTTTGAACGAAACAAAAGTGATTGCCATGAAATCGGTGAACCTGATGCGTGCGCAAATGAACATGTATAACTCCGACGACTATATTAAAATAATGAAGTAGGTTTAGAGCAAAGAATAAAGAGCAAAGAACAAAGATTATTGAATTAGAATTCGTATATTTTTAAATCTTCACCAAGAATAGTGTTTTAGAAAATGGCCTTTGCCTCGTGCAATAGGCCATTTTTGTTAATAATGATGGGCAGAGAATGCCCTGTAATATCAACAGCAGATATAAAATGACTTTGGTTCATTTTATATCTGCTGTTGGTATAATGCACTTTTTATTTTTCCTTATTTGCAATTATTAGCGTAGATGGAATGTCGGGCAACCAGTTACTTTTTTCATCAACTAATTGTTTCCAACTATCTAAGCTGATAAGCATTAGGCTTTGTTTTTTTATAAATTCAGAGCTAATACTTTTGGCTGTTAGCAACTTAATGTGAGTTGGAGCAATGCTTTCAAGTTCCCGGATTGATTGATTCAATTCTGGGTTTTTAAGTATGATGCCATCAAAATCGATTAATGATATTTGCGAATTAGAATATTTAATAAGTTTTTTTGCAAAATCAATCAAGAATTCGTCTTTATTATTTAATATCGGGATAAAAATAGTATCGACTTGTTTGAATCCCTTGTCGATTAGAATTCCCACATTTATACGGCTTTTGTTTAAGATTAAGCGGGTTCTTTCGTCAAACGGCGAGTTTTCAAAAAGACTTTCCTTTCCAATTACCTGATTAAGTAACCTGTCGGGATTAATTATGCGGGTTGTAAATCCAAGAATCTTCCCCAATAAGCTTCCAGCAAATATCGACTGACCAATTCCAATTATTAGCAAATCATACTCACCTTTATTACCCATATCGGTAATGTCCGTCTCAATATCTCCTGACACTTTAAAAAGTGTGGCTACTTTATGTTTTACTCCTATCGACTCTTCAAGAATAGGTGCAAAACTACTATTCTCGTAGTCGTCCAGATTCAGTTGATGCATGTTGAAACTTGGATAAAGATGCATAGTAGTGATTGATGCATTCCCGCTTACTTTGTTTATTAAGCTAGTTGCCAATCGAAAAAGAGTTCTACCATTTTCAGGATTTCCGAAAGAAACAAGAATTCTGAATTTGTTCACTTGTTTTATTTCACTTTCAATTGCTTCTTTTTTGGATTTGAATAACCAATTTATTAAATCCAAAACCGGACCAGTCATAAATGTGGTAAAAAGTGCCATTATTACCATCATCGCAAAAACTCGTGGGGTTAAAATGCCTAAATCATAACCAATATTTAATACCACCAACTCCATCAGTCCGCGCGTATTCATTAAAGTGCCGATAATTAAGCTATCTTTCCAGCTTTGTTTTACAAATCGTGCTGCCAAAGCACTGCCTACAAGCTTTCCAGCTATTGCCACAAGTATTATAAGACCTGTAATTTTCCATAAGTAGGGTTCATCAATTAATCCAATTTCTGTTCGTAGTCCAGTAAAAACAAAAAATAGAGGAAGGAATAGTACCAAAGCAATGTCCTCAATCTTTTCGGTAAACATTGTTCTGAATTTTTGATTAGCCGGCATAATAGCTCCAGCCATAAATGCTCCAAACAAGGCATGAATACCAATCACTTCGGTAGCCCAAGATGAAAGAATAAGCATTACCAAAAAGGTGGCTACGTATGTTTTACTTAAGTTATTATTTGATGCGTTTAAATCGCCAATTCGTTTAATAAATGGACGAATAATCTTGATCATTACAAATACGTATGCAATGGCCAATATTATGGTATAAAGAGAACTTACAAAGGAGCCTGCTTTTGAAATTGCAATAACAGCTGCTAATAAACTCCAACCGGTAATGTCATCGGCTGCTGCACAGGTAATTACGATAGTGCCTAAGCGAGTTTTATGCATTCCACGTTCCTGAACAATACGTGCTAAAACAGGAAAAGCAGTGATGCTAAGTGCTATACCAATAAACAAGCCGAATGAAGTAAATGACACTTCAGGAGGTGCAAATTCTTTATAAATGAAATATGCCAGACCCATGCCCAACGAAAATGGTATGATTATACTGGCATGACTGATTACAACAGCATCGTGAGCTTTATTCTTTAGTACGTTCACATCAATTTCCATCCCTACAATGAACATAAACAGAATTAATCCTATCTGACTCAGAAATTGCAAATTCCCCAACGATTCCACTGGAAACATAAAGGCTGTAAATTCGGGAAAAAACATCCCCACTAAAGAAGGTCCTAACGCAATACCAGCAACAATTTCTCCAATTACCGAGGGTTGACCAATTTTTCGAAACCCCCAAGCAAATAATCTTGATACGATAATAATGGATATTATTTGAACCAACAAAATTGCCAACGGATGGCTTACATTGTGTGTCAATGATTGTAAGAATTCGTGCCAAGACGACTTTTCGGAGGTAGCTTCAATTATCTTTGATGCCACTTCTTGCTGCGAACCCATAAAATCAATCCAAAACATTAATGCTGAGAAACCTCCGATAATTACAATATAAAAAAATACATTTCTAAATTTATTCAGCATAGATATCAATCTTTATTTGTGATTGTAAATTCTTATTACTTCAGCCTTAATTTTTTAACTCTAAATTATTAACTAATCATTGTCTTTTGACAGTTTTCTGACAAGCCACTTCTCAATGCTGATAATAAGGAATATAGATGAGCCAGCAACAAATGAAATTAATAAACCTCTACCATCCAACGAAGTTGTACCAAATACTTTTTGCATAAATGGTGTGTAAATAAACAATGCTTGTAATAGGAGAATTGCGGCAATACCCCAAAATATATACACATTGCTAAAGAACCCGATTTTCGAAACAGAATTTTTCAGTGATCTGCAATTAATTAAATAGAAAATTTGAAATATTATAATAAAAGTTACAGCAATGGTTTGTGATTTTGCCAATGCATTGGCTTGTAGCATACCACTTTCAATAGAATTAGCATATTCCCAACTAAAGAGTGATATTGTGCCTATTGTCAATAAAATTGAAACAAAAAACACCCTAAATGTAACATGGCGATTAAAGAGTGCTTCGTTTGGTTTTCTTGGTGGACGAGTCATTACATTAGGTTCTTTCACTTCGAATGCTAGTGGCAATGCCAAAGCAATAGCACCAACTAAGTTTATCCACAACAACTGTGCAGGCAGCATTGGGAGCAATAATTGTTTTGTAATTGCATCGAATGGGAAGAAAATAATGCCATAAACAAGAATAAATGCAAGTCCTAAATTGGTTGGAAGTAAAAAAGCAAGTGATTTAAGCAAATTGTCGTAAACCCTACGCCCTTCTTCAATAGCAGCTGCAATACTCGAAAAATTATCGTCGGCAAGTACAATATCTGATGATTCTTTGGAAACTGAAGTGCCTGTAATACCCATTGCAACACCTACGTTGGACTGTTTGAGCGAGGGTGCATCATTTACACCGTCGCCGGTCATAGCTACTATTTCGTTGTTTTTTTGCAATGCTTTCACTAATCGAAGTTTGTGTTCGGGAGCTACCCGTGCAAAAATGTTTGTATTTTTTATGGTAATGTCCAATTCGTCATCGTCCATTTTAGATAACTCAACTCCTGTGACAACATTTCCGTTTTTGGACAATCCCAATTCCATCCCTATGGCCCGGGCTGTTGCACGGTGATCGCCCGTAATCATTTTAACAGTAATACCGGCATTGTGGCATGCTTTTATCGATTCAATTGCTTCGGTACGAGGTGGATCAATCATCCCAATCAGTCCATTAAACTGAAATCCGCTTTCTACATCGGCAATTGATAAATCATTACTTGTATGTTCTTTTTGAGCAATAGCAAGCACCCGCATTCCTTTTGAACCCAGCAAATCAATTTGGGCAATTATCTGATTTATATCCAGGCTAATACCACCAATATGTTGGGAGCAACGTTTAAGAATAACTTCCGGTGCTCCTTTGATAATAATTTTATCGTGCAGGGTAGCCATGTATTGTTTTTCGGAATCGAATGGTATAACGTCCTTTCTTGGATTTTGCTGTCGAAAGCCATCAATGGAAATACCTGCTTTTGTTGCTACAACAACCAAAGCAACTTCCGTAGGGTCGCCCGAAATACTATATTCGTTGGCATCGTACATTACATTGGCATCGCTACAGAGTACAGCATTTTTCAATAAATCGTTCATTTCCTGAGGCAATGCGGATATTTCCTTTCCTTTTTGCCTGAATATGCCTTCTTTATTATAACCAACCCCTGTAACCTGTATTTCGTAGTTGTAATTCCAAAGTTCATTAACGGTCATTTCGTTTCGGGTAAGTGTACCGGTTTTGTCGGAGCAAATCACCGTTGTGCTTCCTAATGTTTCAACAGCAGGAAGTTTACGAATAATGGCTTGTCGTTTTGCCATACGTTGCACACCAATGGCAAGTGCAATAGTAACTACAGCCGGAAGACCTTCGGGAATAGCCCCTACAGCCAGCGCAATAGCAAATATTAAACTTTCGCGAAGGGCATCAAACATTGCTACACCCTGCCCCAAAGCACGATAGGTACCAATTATCATGATTACTAAGGCAATTGCAATAATACCGATGGTTAAATACTTGCCAATTACAGCAAGTTTTTTAGTGAGCGGGGTTTCTAAATCAATGGTTTCGTTCAACATGTCGGATATTTTACCCAGTTCGGTATTCATACCTGTGTTCACAACAATTGCAGTAGCAGTACCCGAAACAACCAATGTACCGCTGAAAACCATTGATTTTCTATCGCCAATTACAGCATCAGTGTTTACAGTATCGGTATTTTTTTGTGAAGGAACCGATTCGCCTGTAAGAGCTGCCTCCTCCACCTGAAGGTTTTTTTGTTGAATTAACCGCATATCGGCGGGAATGCGGTCGCCTGCCTCCACTTTTACAATATCGCCGGGCACAATTTCCGAAACCGGTATTGTAACAATATTGCCATCGCGAATAACAATTGCGTTTTCGGGCACCATACTGCTGAGTGCTTCAATAGCTTTACCTGCCTTGAATTCCTGCAAAAAACCTATTATTGAATTTACAACCACAACTGCAAGCACAACCATCCCATCAGTTATTTTTCCCAATGCAGTAGCCAGTGTACTTGACCCAATAAGCACCCAGATTAGGGGATTGTTTATTTGTCGCCAAAGCAGTTTTAATACGCCATCTTTGTTTTTTCTGATAAGTTGGTTGGGGCCGTATTTTAAAAGCCTTTTTTTGACTTCCTCGGATTTTAGTCCATCTATAGAACTTTCGAAACTATTCAGAACCTCCTTATAATCAATGGAATACCATTGTTTGCTTTCGTTTTTTGTCATTTTTTAATGTAATAATTAGGTAAAATAAAAGACTTTTTTTTAATAAACATTTTTGTTTATATTAAAATTCTGGTCTCAATAATGTGTTTAAAAGCTAAAGTTATTGTTGAAAAAAACAATCCAAAGTAAACAAATGTTCCCAGAAGAGATAAATATCCTAGTATAACAATAACTCCGTCTTTCTGCAAAAAGCCTATTGATAGAAAAAGAATCGTAATAGCAGGTAGAGTATTGCTAAATGGCATTAATCCAAAAGGTAACATTAGCAATAAAGAACCAATTAAAATGGATAAACTATTTATTTTACTTGCAATTTTGTTACTAACCAAGAAACTAAGACGTTGTGGTTTACTCATTTTTTCTAACAATCTGAACCATTTTATACCTCTGTGAAGGGAAGTACGAAACTTTTCGGACGAAATAGTTTTTGTTTTTACTTTTTTAGGAAGCCAGAAACTTTTATTCAAAAGTTGACTTAATCCTATAAAAAAGATGATGACTCCAAAAACAGTACTGAAAACTGGTATTGATACCGGAATAAGAAAAATAACAGTTAATAGTGCTGCAAATAAAAGTAATCCATCTTTTCCAAGTAAATTAACTATTTCAGATAGAGTAAGATTTTCGTTAGGTATTTTGTTGATTATAGCATTTACTTTAACAGTCAATGAATCTTCAAAATACTTATCCTTTTGAGATATATTAACTAATTTGCTGTTTTTTAGTTGTGTTTCTTGTAGCATATAAACTTACATTACTTTTCAATAAATACTTATTGCATTAAATGTTTAAAAGTCAAAAAGTTCTCCTAGCAGCCCTTTCTTTTTCTTATATCGATAATCATTGTCTCTTTCGTTAAAAATCTTCCCTTGATAATTATCTTTAGGGTATCTTTCCGCTTGTTGAGTTGTGGAACGTTCGATGATTTTGTCAAGTTCGCCACGATCAAGCCAAACTCCACGGCATTCGGGACAGTAGTCAATTTCGATGCCGTTGCGATCGGCCATTACTAAACTTACTTCTTTGCAATTTGGACATTTCATGTTGTTTTACGTTTAAATTGTTAATTAATAATTGTTTAAAGGATTTATTTACTTATTTGAAAAAATAATCAGGTTTTAAATTTATTATTTTACAGTTTTATAATTCTGATATCTTTGATTATTTAAGAACAAAATTATCTGCTTCTTGTTTATCGAAAATATTTAAAACTATGAAACAATAAACAGATTAATACGCCTAACTGGTATAAAAAACTTTCACGCCCGCAATTAAAAATAATTGTTTTGTGTTAAAAAATCAATCTAATGTTGTAAAAATTTTAATTATTCCACAAAACTACTGAATTACTACTTAATAAATGAACTGCCACTTAAATTATTAAGTATTTTTAGTATGCTTATTTTTGATTTATTGCATCGAACTGTTTGAAAAAGAATGAGCTTATTTTCTATTAATGGTTTGATCTAATAGATTTTTTTTGTTACCAAAAACCAAAGAACATGAGAATTGATATAGATTTACGCAATAAAAAATATTAAGTAAGATGAACAGTCAATTCTTAGTGTTATTAGAATTCGATGCTAATTTATTTAAGCTTTTAAAATACTTAGCATATTAAATATGAGACTTATAACAACTAAATTGCGTTTTTCATGACCCATTTTTGTTTATTTATTTGACATTGATTTATATAAGCATTTATCTCACATAAAAACTATATTTTTAAGTTTATTTCAACTTTTGTTTTTATTATACACACAATTAGATTTCAATCTTTGTTTATTGTTTTTTATACTAAAGTTGATTTCACAAATAACTTATGCTATATTTGCAGCATATTTCAAGCAAAGCATCAGATGATTATTATGAAAAGAATAGGTGAAAGAATAAATTTTAAAAGAAAACAACTGAATTTACAACTGAATGATTTAGCAAAAAAGGTTGGAATAAGTCCGAGTGCACTTTCTCAAATTGAAAAAGCGAAGGCTTTCCCATCAATAATCACATTAAAATCAATTGCTGAAAATCTATTTACAACTGTTGGAGAGTTGATAGGTGAAAATGAATCGCTTCAAAAAAATCCCATAGTCAAAAAAGACAATATGAAATTTGTTGAGCAAAACGAAACCGGCACTGAGATATTTCTTCTTGCTCACCACGATCTTAACAAACAAATGGATACTTATTTTGTGAAATTTATTCAAGGTTCTGATTTGCAAGGTTTGTTTTCTTCTAATTCAGGTCAAACCTTTTGTTACATAGTTTCTGGAGAAATCTCTTTTAATCTCGAAATGAAAAACTATTTTCTTCAAAAAGGTGATAGCATTTATTTTAATTCAAAATCGCCTTTCTCTGCCATTAACAATTCAAATGATATTTGTGAATTGGTTTGGATCATTTCAGCTTAAGTGTTTAATTAAGAATTTATATTTATTTTAAATTAGCAACACTTATTTCGTTTAAATAACTATTTTGCTATTCTGTTTTTATTTTATGTATAATCCATATAATCAGATATATGGATTTTTTTATGCTATATGTTCAACTAAATTTTTGCCAAAAACCCTTTACAAAATAAAGCGCTACTTCATATATTAAGAACAAATTCACTATCTTTGTCGTTTAATAGCAAAAATAGCTACAATTTGAAGCAATCTGCAATTTTTTTAGATAGAGATGGTACCATTATTTATGATTTTGGTTATCTTAAAAGTCCCAATGAAGTAAAATTCTTTCCGGGCACTTTTTCTTCACTTCAAAAATTGCAAAATAGTTTTAAACTATTTATCATTACAAATCAATCAGGAATATCAAAAGGAATTACTACTCCGGATGAAGTAATGCAGGTGAATGACTATATTGTAAATGAATTAAAATCGCAGGGTATAGTAGTATCAGATGTATTCTGTTGTCCTCATTCAAACGAAGATAATTGCATTTGTAAAAAGCCAAATCCTTATTTTATATTGCAGGCAGCTAAATTGTACAATTTAAACTTAGAAAATTCATATATAATTGGTGATCATCCGTCTGATGTGGAATGTGGGCAAAATGCCGGAATTAATTCCATTTATTTACTTACAGGACATGGTGAAAAACATAAAGATGAATTAAAAAATGAATTTCGAATATGTGAAAACATAGTTGAAGCAAGTGAATGTATTTTAAACAATTAAAATTTAATTATGGAAGTTAGTATTTGGTTTTGGGTTATATTTAACGCATTTGTTTTATTAATGCTTACCTTAGATTTGGGAGTTTTTCATAAAAAACTTCATGTGGTAAGTGTTAAAGAGGCAATAACTTGGACGGGTGTTTGGGTTTTTCTTGCACTTTGTTTTAATGTTCTGGTTTATTATCTTTTTGGACAAACAAAAGCATTGGAGTTTTTTACAGGCTATGTAATAGAAAAAGCTTTAAGTGTAGATAATATTTTTGTTTTTGTTCTCATTTTCTCATATTTTCAAATTCCTGCAATATACCAACATAAAATATTGTTTTGGGGAATTATAGGCGCATTAATTATGCGTGTTATCTTTATTTTTGCAGGAGTTGCCTTGCTTGAGAAATTCCATTGGACTATTTATATATTTGGTGCAATTTTGATTTTTACAGGTATAAAAATGCTATTTGAGAAAGATAAAAAGATGGCACCTGACAAAAATCCGGTTATTAAATTATTTAAAAAAATTGTCCCTACAACGAATGAACTTCATGGTGATAAATTCTTTGTAACAATAAACTATAAAAAGTATGCTACCCCTTTGTTTGTAGTTTTGATAATGGTTGAAATTACCGATTTAATTTTTGCGGTTGATAGTATTCCTGCTATACTTGGTGTAACACAAGATCAGTTTATAGTTTATACAAGCAATGTTTTTGCCATATTAGGTTTACGTTCCTTGTATTTTGCTTTGGCAAACGTGATAGATCGCTTCAAGTATTTAGCCATCGGTTTAGCGTTGATTCTTGTTTTTGTGGGTCTTAAAATGGTTGCAATTGATTTTTACAAAATCCCTATTCATTATTCGTTGCTTGTGATTTTTATAATTTTAATTTCAAGTGTTATATTTTCAATTATTAAAACAAAAAAGCAATAATGCTTTGATTATCAATGTTGAATGTAGTTGAATATTTTATAATGACTTATTTAAACAGTAAAATTTCAATCAGGTTAAAATCTAAGTTTTTGTTAAATAATATATTAAATCAAAGTTTTTAGTTTGTAAAGGAAAAAGCTTAAAAAAAAGGAGTTGGAAAATGAAAGAATTTTTTAAAGTTGTAGAAAAGAAGAAAATTGTATTACCAGACGAAGTGTACGTGTTATTAAACAGTTGTAAAAAATACACTGTTTTTAACACGGTTGAACAATTAGCCGAAGCGGCTGTAGGCGGTGCAGGGAGCACAAGTTATGAAGTGAAATATGATGTTCCCGGAAAAGGTGAATATACAGAAGCCATTATTCACAAAGTAACAAATGGAATTTCTGCAAATTATACAGATGCTTATATGCGTCGTCGTGATCCGGATACTATGGTAATTTCAGATAAATTGCCAAGCGATAAAATTCGTTTCGAGGATAGATTTGGTTATGAGTTTGAGAATTTAAAAGCCGAGACTTTTAAGTGGATGAAAGACCAAGAGCTTGCTGTATTCTTTTATTTCGCCGGAAATAAGGGTATAGGAGTGGGTGGTATAGCTATAGCACCAGCTAATGCAGGATTTTTTGCAATGGGTTTGGCTATGTTGCAAAATATTATTTCAGTAGATGATTTAACTGATGAATTCAGTATAGATTCTGTAATTTATGTAGCTCCAACTTTCCGTCATACGCATTTCGATGGAAAACAAGTGGTGGTGCATAACCGAACCGAAAATCGCCATGAAATTTTTTCATACAATTTATATCCGGGTCCAAGTGCCAAAAAAGGTTTGTATGGTGCTTTGTTAACAAAAGGTGAAAGAGAAGGTTGGATAACCGCTCATTGTTCTACAGTACAAGTTGTTAGCCCATATGACAATCTGACAACATTTATGCACGAAGGTGCAAGTGGTGGAGGTAAAAGCGAAATGTTGCAACATATTATTCGCGAACCGAACGGTCAGATTATGATTGGCGAAAATACTATAACCGGAGAACGACGTTTAATTAATTTACCCCTGTTTTGTTCATTTAATCCGGTAACTGATGACATGGCTTTATGTGCACATTCTATACAGAAGGATAATGGAAAAATTACCGTTTTGGATGCTGAAAATGCTTGGTTTATTCGTGTTGACAGTGTAAATGAGTATGGAGATGACCCTTCTCTTGAAAAGTTGACTATTAAACCCAAATCACCCTTGTTGTTTTTGAATATCAAAACTCATCCAAATTGCACAGCATTAATCTGGGATCATACTGAAGATGGGCCGGGTAAGAAATGTCCAAATCCAAGGGTAATTGTGCCACGCAGTATTGTTCCTTCTGTTATCAATAAACCAGTAACCGTTGATGTAAGAAGTTTTGGTGTACGCACGCCTCCTTCATCTTTAGAAAATCCAAACTATGGTATTTTTGGATTGTTTCATATTTTACCTCCTGCTTTGGCCTGGTTATGGAGGCTAGTTTCACCACGCGGACATGCAAACCCAAGTATTGTAGGTGGCGATGGTATGGCCTCAGAAGGTGTAGGCTCGTATTGGCCATTTGCAACAGGTAAAATGGTTACACATGCAAATTTGCTTTTAGATCAAATTTTAAATACACCTCGGATGAGATACACTTTAGCACCAAATCAGTATATTGGTGTTTGGAAAGTAGGCTTTAAACCGCAATTACTTATGCGTGAATATTTAGCTCGAAGAGGAAATGCACAGTTAAGAGCCGATCAATATCAACCGGCTAGATGTTCGTTGTTAGGTTACGAATTGAATTATCTGACTATTGAAGGTGCTAAAATTCCATCTCGTTTTCTTCAAGTACATCGTCAACCAGAAGTGGGAGTTGAAGGATATGATGCTGGAGCAGAAATGTTAACGGAGTTTTTCAAAAATCAATTAGAACAATACTTAACACCTGAATTAAATCCTTTAGGTAAAAAAATTATTGAAGCATGTTTGGCTAATGCAACGGTAGAGGAATACAATGAAATTATTCCTATGAATTATCAGTATTCGTTTTTAACTAAAAGTGAACAGTAATTTAATTTGAATTTTAAAAGATTATTAAATCAAATAACAAGGGTGAAATTTTTTGCTCTTGTTATTTTTGTTTCATAAGCTATTGTAGAAGCTTATAATATTCTTTATAATTCTACTTTTCTGAAATAAAACATAACAAAATATTGAACCATCCCGATAGCTATCGGGAGCACAATAGTAAATAAAAAAAGAAAAAAAGAACACAATAGCAAAATACCTTTCGGTATCTTAATAAGTAATACTTTGTGATAATGCTAAAAGCATTATTTACTAATGTGAACTATTGTGCCTAATGTGGTTCATTCTTTAATTTGGTAAAGTATAAATAATCAAAACTTTAAATGCTGCTTATTACATTTTCAAGTCACTTTATATGTCATCCTAAATATTTGATGTGAATTTATTGTCATCTGTTTTCAAACAATTTAGTATTAAGTTTCATTTTCATTATTTTTTTTTACCTTTGCATTTATTATTTGTTGATTCGAAAAATAATTTTTTAGCATTAGTATTAGTTATTTTTCAATAGAACACATGTTTTCAATACTCTAAATTATAAATGGAATTATTAATTATCATTGCATTAGTCATTTTAAATGGAATTTTTTCAATGTCAGAAATGTCTTTAGTTTCTGCACGAAAATTCAAACTTGAAAGCGCTAAAAAAAAAGGGAGTAAAGGTGCTAAAACAGCATTGGAACTATCCGAGAACCCTACAAAATTTTTTTCAACAGTTCAAATAGGTATCACCCTTATTGGTATCTTGTTGGGGGTTTATAGTGGTCAAAATATAACGCACGATTTTGAACTATTTCTAACACGTTTTTCCATTTTAGACCCTTATGCTCATGACCTTGCAGTAATACTGGTTGTAATTGCGGTTACATATTTGTCTATCGTATTGGGCGAATTGCTTCCAAAACGCTTGGGACTTACTTTTCCTGAACCGATTGCAATTTTTCTGGCAAAACCCATGAAAATATTAGCTATAATCACTTCCCCTTTTGTATGGCTTTTGACTGTTTCAAACGATATTATAATTAAAATACTGGGAATTAAAAGTACAATTGAAAGTAAAGTATCTGAAGAGGAAATTAAATCAATAATTAAGGAAAGCGCCGATGGCGGAGAGATACAAGACATTGAACAAGACATTGTAGAACGTGTTTTCGAATTCGGTGATAGAAAAGTAAATTCATTGTTTACTCATAAAAACGATATAGTTTTTTTTGAAGAAACTGACGATATTCAAACAGTTAGGCAAAAAATTACTGAAGAGAAACATTCAGCATATCCTGTTTGCACAGGGAATGATATTGATAAGATTATTGGAATTGTATTGCTTAAAGACTTGTTTACTCCTTCTATCGAAAAGAATTTCAATTTACGGGATTTTATTAAAGAACCGTTATTTTTAACGGAAAATACTTATGCATATAAACTTTTAGAACTTTTTAAAGCTAAACGAATGCACTACGCTATTGTTGTGGATGAATATGGCTCCACAAAAGGCATAGTAACAATGGATGATGTGGTAGATGCACTGATTGGTGATGTGACCGAACATAACCAAAATGAATATCAAATTACTCCACGCGATGAGAACAGTTGGTTTGTTGATGGGCAATATTCATTTACAGAGTTTCTCAGATACTTTGATATTGAATTGCATGAAGAAATTGACAGTGATTTTGTTACAATTGCAGGATTTTTTATTTATAAATTTGAGAATCTTCCTAATATTGGCGATAAACTTTCAATTGATTCCTTTAAGCTGGAAATTATCGATAAGGACGGTCAGAGAATAGATAAAATTCTTGTTACAAAAACAAATTAAACTAAACAAAATTCTTCAATCGATAATCTATTCAGACTTTGATTTGTGTGTTGAAAGTTAATTTAAAGTTTAAATGTTTACACAACTTTCAAAATCCCCATCAACTATAAATGTACGGATTATATCCCCATCTTTAACTTGCTTTATAGAGTTTATTCTTTTTCCGTTTATTGTTGTAATCGTATAGCCGTGTTTAAGTAGAAAAGCAGGGGAGTAGGTGTCAATATTCTTCTCAAGCAAAATAAGTTTATTTTGCTGATTGTTAAATAGTAATCTTACCGAAGTTCGGACTTTATTTTTTATTCTTTCCAGCAATAATAATTTTGTTGAAACTTTTGCCTGTAAAGCATTTTTAAGTTTCCACTTCACATCCGACAAATAATGATTTTGGTTTGCTAGTAAGTTTTTTGAATAATTCACAATGTCCGTTATTAGTCCATAGGCTTCATTTTCTGCTTTTTGCATTGTTTCAATCAACAATTCTGCTGCTGCTGTTGGTGTTTTCACCGAAGTATGTGCTACCAAATCTAATATAGAAACATCGCGTTGATGACCAATGCCAGCAATTATTGGTAAAGGAAATTGTGCACAATTCAGTGCTAAATCGTAAGCGTCAAAACAAGCCAAATCGGTTACAGCACCACCACCTCGTATAATTACCACCACATCGAATAAATCAGCATGGTTGTAAATTTTTTCTAAAGCTGAAATGATAGATGATTCAGCCTGATCGCCTTGCATTACAGCAGGAAAAAGTTTGGTGTAAAAAGCAAATTGGTTGGAACTGTTTTTTAACTGATCACAGAAATCGCCATAACCTGCCGCAGTAGCCGATGAAATAATAGCGAGACGTTGTGGTAAAACCGGGAAATCAATTTGTTTATTCATGTCAACAATTCCGTCAGCCTCCAACTGCCTGATAATTTTTAAACGGCGTGCAGCCATTTCGCCTATGGTAAATGTGGGGTCAATGTCCTTCACATTTAAACTAAACCCATAAACGCCATGAAAATCAACCGAAATAGCAACTAATACATTGAGTCCGGCCGATAGCGTTTGTCCGGTGCTGCTCTCAAAATAGGGCTTTAGCATGCGGTATGTCGAAGACCATATTGTTGCTTTTGTTTTTGCAAGCAAAGCATCAGTATCACTGTCTTTTTCAATAAATTCCAGGTAGCAATGTCCATTGTAATTTTCTCTCAATTCACTTATTTCGGCACGTATCCATACTGGCGTATCAAAATTTAATTTTAGCGTTTCTTGTATGCGATTAGTAAGTTCCGAAAGAGTTATTGAGTTCATTTTGAGTTATTTGGTTTATGATTTTTTTTAGAGTAGGATTAATAATTATTCAACAAGAATCTTGTGAGTTTCAGTGTTTTCTTCCCTAACAATTCGTATAAAATAAATACCGGCTGATATTTTATCAGTTTGTAATTGGGTTGATTGATTTGTAATTATTTTAGAATCAATAATTTGACCAATTTGATTGATCAATTGTATTTGTGTATTATTATGATTGTTATTTTGTAAATTATAAACTTGAATTGAATGATTTGCTTTGTTGTATATGATTTTATAATTTTTTAAACTACTTTCGTTAGCCCTATCTACAGCGGTTATTATCATGCTGGCTTTCTTAAAATCGGGGATGCCATAACCTAATGGATCAATAGGATTTGAATAATTTGATGCACTCTTTTTCACAGATTCAATAATGTCTTTGATACTTTTTCCTGTGAAATTGGATTTAATATATTGCATATAACAAGCCATCATACCTGCAATTATCGGACTTGAATAGGATGTTCCATTTCCTCCTTGAGAAGTGCCAATAATGTTCACAAAAGCCGTAGCAGTTCCCATGGCGCAAACTTCTGGTTTAATTCTAAAGTCGGAACTTGGACCAAATGATGAAAAAGTGGATGCTGCTCCCGAAGAAGTTACTGCGCCAACTGAAAGAATGTCATAGGCATCGGCTGGTGAACCCAAGTATTTCCATGTTTTATTTCCATCATTTCCCATGCTATTGCAAACTATTATACCTTTGTGCGCTGCCATAGTGGCTGCTATACTTGCTCTCGAAACCTTTCCGTTCATATCAGCATAAGTAAAATTCATGGGTACGGTGTCGAACGTTGTATATCCTAATGACGAATTTACGACATCGACTCCTACACTATCGGCAAATTCTATTCCGGCTACCCAGAAATCAGTTTCAACTAAGTATTCTGTGGGAGCGTATTCTGTCCGAATCAACCAAAATGATGCGTGTGGTGTAGACCCAAGATAATTTTCAGGTTTATTTCCTGTCATTATAGATAAAACATTAGCGCCATGCGCATCTTCGGCATAAATATTCGAGGTGGGTTCAATGATGTCTTTTGTTCCTAGCAATCTGCTCTGTAAACGCAAACTATCAAAACAAGCATTGACATTTACATTATTAAAACCTGCATCAATAACACCTACATGAATTCCCTTTCCGGTATAACCCAAATTGTGAAGATAGCTGCCATTAACTTGATTTATTTGCGTGGCAGTCATTCCATAAGTCAATGTTTCAGTTGATTTTTTTATATTCGATTTGATGTTAGCAGGTGAGCTTTTTATCCCTGTAAATTGCACTTTTTTCACAAAAGGTAGTTGGCGAACCAGACTCATTTTACTCGAGTCATTGGCTATCACTGTTATTCCATTCATCCATTTGCTGCGCGAGTGCACTTTAATCCCTAAATTGCTTATCTGTTTCACATAATATGTATTTACTGGCAAATCGGTTGAATCACAGACAATTCCAAAATACGAACGACGGGTTAATGCCTTGTTGGATAAGTATTCCGATGGATTTGAGAGTGTATAAGGTGAGTTGTTTTTGTCGGTAAATTGCACAAAAAAGTAATAGCTTTCGGATGCAGATAATACCGACCCTGTTAAAAACACAAAGCTAAATATGGTAATTATATGAAATCTCGAAAAAGCGAATAAAAATTGCCTCATTATATTAAAGTAAAAATTAGTTGTTACAAAAATACTATTTTTTTTGGTAACAATTATTTTTGGCTCAATGTTTAAAAAACATTAAATATGAAATGGATATATTGCACAATTACGAAAATATCGTAGATTTGCGAAGATTTCGTAATAAACTGAAAATATAAACGTTATAAGTATTATTAAAAAGGATATGGAAAAACTAACAAATCAGGAACAAGAGTTAATGCTGATAATATTTCAGCAGGGTAGGGGCTTTATCAAGGATTTTATAGATAAAATGGAAGAACCGCGTCCACCATACACAACCGTGGCTTCCATAGTAAAAAATTTAGAACGAAAATCCTACCTAAAATCAACACGTTATGGCAATACATACGAGTATTGTCCTACGATGGACGAAAGTGAGTATAAATCGAAATTTATGTCGGGCGTGGTGGAGAATTATTTCGAGAATTCGTATAAAGAAATGGTGAGTTTCTTTGTAGAAAAACAGAAAATATCGGCAGAAGAATTACAGGAAATAATCAAACTAATAGAGAAAAAATGAACGCAATCCTAATTTATTTTTTAAAAGTAAACATTGCTATAGCTTTGTTTTATATGTTTTACCGACTCTTTTTTGCAGGCGATACACTTTGGAAAACACGTCGTATTTATATGCTCTTTACAATACTTGTGTCGTTTTTGTATCCGTTTTTGTCCATTCAAAGTTGGATTGAAGGTCAACAACCTGTGAAAGAAATACTGAGCAATTATGTTTCATTACAAGAGTTTACAGTTACGCCAAACGATAATCTAGTGTTTTTTAGTCTTGAAAATGTGCTCTTAACCCTATATGGATTAATAACGTTTATTCTTTTAATTCGGTTGATTTTACAATTATCATCCATTCTGAAAATAAGACTATCTGGAAAAATGCAACTGATTCATGGAGTTCATGTAGTTGTTCTAGAAAAGGAAATAACACCATTTTCGTTTTTCTCCACAATATATATGAATCCATCATTGCACAATGATGAAGAAAAAAACCAAATTTTATTACACGAACTTACACATGTAGGCCAACTACACAGTGTAGATGTGGTTATTAGTGAACTGCTGTGTATTGCATTTTGGATAAATCCTGCCACTTGGTTACTTAAACGTGAGATTCGCCAAAATCTTGAATATTTGGCAGATAATCAAGTTCTTGAGTCAGGCATTGACTCAAAAAGTTATCAATATCATTTGCTGCAATTATCCTATCAATGTCCCGATTATAAACTCACAAATAAATTTAATATTTTACCAATTAAAAAACGTATTATTATGATGAACCAACAAAAATCTCGCAAGTCAACAGTGTTAAAATACATGTTGATTGTGCCTCTATCGCTTACGCTTGTATTTATAAGCAATGCCGAAACATTTGCCTCGTCAGTAGAGCAAATTTCACAACAAAAAGTGGATACACCTGCTGAAAAAACAGTCAATGTAACCCCAAAAACCAATTCTCCATCCAAATTGGATGAAATAGTTGTAGTTGACAATGGTCAGCAGGTTGACCAAAAGAAAAAGGAACAAGCACCACCGCCTCCACCTCCAACAAATTTAGATGAAATAGTTGTAGTTGGTTATGGTCAGCAGGTTGACCAAAAGAATAAGGAACAAGCACCACCTCCACCACCAGCTCCAAATGATCAAGTTTTTATGGTTGTTGAAAAAATGCCACAATATCCGGGTGGTGATAAAGAATTATTTAAGTATTTAGCAACAACTGTAAGATATCCGGTTGAAGCACAGAAAAACGGTATTCAAGGCCGTGTAATCTGTAGTTTTATTGTTAAAAAGGATGGATCTATAGATAGCGTAAAGGTGTTAAGGTTTATTAATTCATATTTAGATAATGAAGCTATTAGAGTAATTAAAAATATGCCAACTTGGACACCGGGTGAACAAAGAGGAGAGAAAGTGAATGTAAAATATACCTTGCCAATTAATTTTAGATTGGATGACAATAGCAAACCTCAGATTGGAGTTACACAAAAAGTAGGAAGTGAAAAGCAACCTTTGTATATACTTGATGGCAAAGAAGTACCAACAGATTTTCAAATAAATACAATTAAACCCGAAAATATTGAAAAAATTGAAGTCTTAAAAGATGCCTCAGCCACTGCTATTTATGGAGAAAAAGGGAAAAATGGAGTGATTTTGATTACAATGAAAAAATAATATTTTGAATTATAATAAGATGCTTTTCAATAATTATTAAATAG
>CAMBSB010000016.1 GCA_945870155.1 Paludibacter jiangxiensis
GTTTATAAGCCGCAAAGAAAAACTTCTAAGTTTTTCACTTTGCGTACTTTGCGGATATTTGATGATACAATAATTGGCATATTTAAACTTTGCGTTCTTTGCGTTTATCTGTAAATTTTAAAGAAACCGACTAACTTATATAATGTCTAATACATTTTACAATTCTAATTGATTTTTTACCAAACTATAATACGCTCCATGTTTTTTAGTGAGCTCCTGATGTGTTCCAATTTCTACTATCTCCCCTTTTTCGAGCACTACTATTTGATCTGCGTTTTTAACCGTACTTAGCCTATGCGCAATAACTATAGATGTTCTACCTACAAAAAATTTGTGCAGGTTATCCATGATTATTCTTTCATTATTGGTATCCAATGCATTGGTTGCTTCATCGAGCATAACAAAGGCAGGATTTTTATACACCGCGCGGGCAATTAATATCCTTTGTTTTTGTCCCTGACTCAAACCATGTCCTTCATTTCCAATTTTGGTATTGTACGTTAAGGGAAGTGTCTCGATAAATTCCTTGATATTGGCTGTGATTACAGCATTCATCAAGCGTTCTTTATCTATAATTTCTACACCCGGTGCAATATTTTTAGCTATGCTGTCCGAAAAAATATAACCATCCTGCATCACCACACCACATTGTTTACGCCACTCGCGAATGCTGAAATTTTTCAGGTTAATTCCTCCTAAGTGTATATCACCATTTTGCAAAGGGTAATAACCAAGTAAGAGTTTTATCAAAGTAGTTTTTCCACTTCCACTGGTTCCCACTATAGCTGTTTGTTTACCAGCCGGAATGCATAAATGCACACCTTTAATCACGGGTACGCCTACCGAAGTGGCATCATAGCCAAAAGTAAGATTGCTTAATACCAAATCTTTATCAGTAGGAATATCCAATATGCGTTGTTCGTCTGTTTGTTCTTCATCTTCTTTATCGTGTACATCGCTTAATCGTTCCAGACTTAATTTGGCATCCTGGGTTTCGCGCACAAAAGAAATAAGTTGATCCACGGGACCATTGAGTTGTCCGATAATGTATTGTACAGCCATCATCATACCCAAAGTCATTTGCCCATCAATGACCAACTTAGCAACCATTGCTGTGATAATAATATTTTTAGTCTGATTTATTAGTAAAGCTCCCGAATCCTGATATTGCGAAAGTGCCATTCCTCTGATACGAATTCTAAAAAGTTTGGCCTGAATGCGCTCCCATTCCCAACGCTTTTGATGTTCACAGCCATTGAGTTTTACTTCCTGCATACCGGTAACCAATTGTATAACATTGCTTTGGTTGGCTGAGTTTTGGGCAAAGCTTTTGTGATCCAATTCAGCTCTGTATTTCATAAACATCCATACCCAACCCAGGTACAATGCACTGCCCAAAAAGAAAATAGCAAAAATACTGTAGCTATAGAGAAATAATACGATACTGAAAATTACCATATTAAACATTGAGAACAATATGCTCAGACTTGAATTGGTTAAATAGCTCTGAATGCGCGAATGATCGTTAATACGCTGTAGAATGTCGCCAACCATTTTGGTGTCGAAATAACCCATAGGCAGACGCATCATTTTAATCAGGAAATCGGAAATAAGGGCTATATTAATGCGTGTACCCAGATGCAACAATATCCAACCACGTATAAAACCTACGGCGGAACTACTAAAAGTTAATACTAACTGAGCTATCAATACCAGGTAGATATAACCGATATTTTGCGCACTTATACCAAAATCGACTATGCTCTGAGTAAGAAAAGGCAACATTAATTGCAGTAAACTGCCAAAAAGCAAACCTAAAAAAAGTTGTACTACCAGATTTTTATAGGGACGGAGGTAGGAGAATAAAAATGAAAAACCTTTTCGATTTATTTTTTCACCCTCCAACTTATAAAAATCGGGGGTGGGTTCAAGCAACAAAGCCACACCCACATCTACACCACCGTCCCTGGTACTTAACCAGCAACGACAAAACTCTTCGGCGGTATATTTCACTTTCCCTGAAGCCGGGTCTGCAATATAAATACTATCCTTACCCTTTTTTTCAACAATATCATATACCACTACAAAATGAACCTGATTCCAATGAACTATGCAGGGTAAAGGAGCTGTTTTTAATTCATTATAATTTACCTTTACTCCAGTGGTTCTAAACCCAATATTTTCGGCAGCTTCGCTTACACCCAACATGGAAGTACCCTCGCGGGTTATCAATGATTTTTCTCTTAAATTCTCAAGTGAATAAACCCGCCCATAATGCGCTGCTACCATGCGCAAACAAGTAGGTCCGCAATCCATGGCATCGTGTTGAAAATAATGTGGAAATTTCATTTGTAAATTTTGGTTGCAGAAAAGTAAAACACATCAGGAATTGGATTTAAAATAGTTGACTTTGTACACTCTCTTTTAAATCTTACAAGATGATATAACATCGCTTCAAATGTGTTTTTATAATAGATATGACCATTATTCCAAGAGATTTTTCCAGGCGTACCTTCAACTACCATAAATTCAAAAAGCGCTTTTAATTCTCCATTTGTCTCAGCCTTTTTAACAATATGTGTCATACTCTCAATTTCACAATCTACCTCAAATATTGATTGACCTAATGATAATTGTTTAAAAACAAAATTACATTCATCAAAACAATAATGATTAGCAGTACTAAAGACTTTTCGATAATCGCGACTTTTCATAAACAAAGTATTTATATACTCATTGTTCCGAAATAAACAAAATGAACCTGTAATATAGTCATGTCGACTACTAATTACATCATAATCAATTAAAACATCATCTGTGATAAATTCACGTATTTTACCATAAACAATATCAATATCACTAATACCCCAAAAATCATAACCGGAAATAATCTCAGGAAAGATAAAACCATAAGCGGGTTTAATATCACATAGTTTGTAAGGGTAATCAATATTCACTAAAAATCCTAATCTTTCTGAAGCAATTTTTATTATGTCGTTTAATGATTTGATTATAATTTTCAGATTTTCAGGCTTATTTTCAATATTTTCTTGATTATCAGTTATTATTACAAAATCCACATTCAAATTATACCTACAAGAATGAACAAAGTATTTAAAATACCATGGATAAGACCCATACCAACAAGTGATAAGTATTATTTTTTTTTGACACATATTTGTTTCCAAGTCAATACATTGTAAAAATCCAATTATAAATCTAGCTATTCCTTTAAATTGTAAAAGTTACCATCCATGCAAACAATGTCATTAACATCTAATAAGACGGCATTATCATTTAACATGTGTTTGTAATTAGTTTGATCATTAGCAATGTCTTCTTTCTGATAAAAATTATATTTCTCTTTTCTTAAACTATTTGAAGCCATGCCATAATGTTTAAACAGTATTTCTCCATGTTTTATGTTTTGTTTGTACGGTACAACATCAAAATGTACTCGAATTTTAGGTGTAAATATCTGAGCATGTCCTATATTTCTAAACATCCTTAACTTTTCCATTATTCCATTCTTAGAGTATGGATAGTTTGAATTATAACAATCATTATTATTCCAGATATTTACAAAATTGAATAGAATATTATCAGTTTTAATATCATTTTCTACTTTTCTGAAATTAGCAAATCTTTTATCAAATCTTTCATCTGTATCCATAAAGCAAATCCATTCTGTGCTAAAATACGAAACTAAATCCAGCAAAAGGTTTCTATTCTCAATATCAATAAAGCCTATTCTAGTTTTCTTCACTTTTAATATTAGTTTTGAATTCTCAGCTAATTGATATGTATTATCTGTACTACCATCATCTAGTAAAATAATTCCATCAAAATACAAAGACATGTTTTCCAAAAAATCTTGAATCATATCTTGTTCATTAAAACTTTGAGTCAACAAAATTTTCTTGTATTTTTTACTGAAAATATTTTCACCACTTATTTTGTAGGTATCAAATTGATTTAAAAATTTTACAGCAATGTTTTCTGCATAAATATTATATTTCCAATCGTAAACAACATCATTATAATCAAGTCCCCAACCGTTTTTGTTCACCTCATAATTATTTGGATAATAAATATCAAGTTCTTCATTTATTGGAATAGACAACCGTTTTTCTCTTCTTTTTTCCATACCATTTTTGTCTTTTTCTCGATGATTAAGTTTAACTTCTGGTAGGAATAGTTTACTTAATCCAAGCATTTCTAATCTTGCTCTGATATTGTCGTCATCACCACCCCATAAAACAAGAGATTCATCATATCCTCCAATTTTATGAATATCTTCACTCTTAACCATTATACTGCCATAAGGCACGTAACGATACCAATTTAATTGGTTTTGATCATCTTCAAGAGTAAAAGTAACTGATCCAATTGCAAAATGTTGATTATAATCTTCTAATGCTTTTCTAAGAATGTAAATTGCATCTGTTTGAAATTCAGATTCAGGAGAACAAACCATTATAAATTTCTTCGAAGCATGCTTTATCCCCACATTTATCGCCTTTACTGGATTGCGCCAAGCGTGTTTCTGATGGTTTACTATTACACGCCAATTAATAAAAGGGTAAGATTTTATTAATTCTAACAGCCCCGTTTCCTGACTATTTTCGTCCATCGAAATAACAACTTCAATACCATTGCGTTGGAAGAATGGAGCATTCAATGGTAAAACTCTTACAAATTCATCCAGCTTTTTGTAAAATGGAATAACGACGCTTAAATCAAAATTATGTATGATGCTGTAAGGATCAAGCAAATCTTCCTTATTCAAAATTGGCTCATTCTTCATACTTAACAAGTATTTTATTTGTGATTAAATTTTCTACAAATTGAATGAATGTTTTTTTATTACTTCGTTTAATTTGATTGAAAACATAGATAGGAGTAGATGCAACTTCAAACAATTGTATTATTTTATATTCAGCATCACTAATTAGTGAATGAATTTTCATCACTCTACTATCTACTACTACATATGAATCATTCTCATATTTAATAAAATAATACACAGAACTTAATATAAGTTTTGAACTCCATACATCTACTTTTAAAATGACTGAGTTAATCTGGTTTTCAAGTAAATTTGAGGAATGTGTAAATTGATCTTCTACAAATGATCGAAGTTGAATTGTTTCATCTTTACCTTTTTCACTCATATTCACTAAACACTCAATTTCATAAGAAAGCAGGTTAAATGGTATTGACTCACCATACTGAGCACCTGGCCTTCCTTGAAAATAGTTTTGAAATTGCTGCTGAATGTTCTCTGTACTTACCATCCGACCAAAACCATATCGTCCAATAACAATAGAAGGTTTTTCTAATTGTAAGCTTCTTAAAATAAACTCACCGGAACCGATTACACCACTTGAACTAGAAATATATTCATTTAAATCACCTTCTTTTACTTTTATAATATCAATATTACTATTAATTAATTTCTTTAAAATTGCAGAATCATTATTTATGATTGTAAAATGATATTCACCATGATTATTCAAAACAGGTAATACTTTTAGTATAGTATCATTATCGGTACATACAATAATATTTGTTTTTTTCTGAGTTTTTATTAAGTCTTTATTTATTAATTTAAAAGGAACAATCAAATTCGTAGTAAAATCATTCCGAAAAAAGTTCGGATGAAAATTCCGATCATCATTTATTAATAAAATTTTTTCAAATTGAGTTGTATTGAATAAATACTCCTTATTAATATCACTAACACAAAATGTATAAATAAGCGGTATATTGTAGTTCTTATGCAAATTCTTTACCCGATTAAAGCCCTTTAAATTAAAAGCAATAATTGCATCATACCTAACTTCAATGTAACTATTTATAAAATTGACATTTGATTTTTTTTTATAATTATCAGTATTTTGAGATGACAAAAAATCAATTTTATAACCTTTTGCTATGAGCATATCAATTAAGCCTTCAACAATACTGATATGTGTTGGAGTTTTACTAAATACCGAAAAAAGAATTCTCTTTTCCATTGAAAATCATGATTTTATTAATTGATTTGTTTTGAAATAACTTCAATTGCTTTTTCAACATCTTTATCAACTGTTTGATTAAGATATTCATCAAGTGTATAATCAACTAAAATATCAGGTACGATACCTTCATTGAATGGTTGCAGAGAATATGGGAATAACACTCTTCTGGTACAAACTTTCGCAACTCCGTTTTCAGGAAATTTATCAAGTACCAAAGGTGAACCTGTTGAACCCATGGTAGGACGACCAATAAAAACAGGTCTATCTTTTCTTTCTTTTAGTACGATAAGGAAATCTTCTGCTGCCGAGCAGGTGCGACCTGAGATTAAAACTGCCATGGGAACATTAAATCTTTTTACCGTATTAGGTATCCTCATAGTATCGGCAGCAAAAGTTTGAAAAGCTCTGTTCTTAAAATAAGTTTCATTCTCTTTTAAGTAATTACCATTTGCTTTTTTTACTCCGCTGTTTATTCTGGTTTGCCATGCGTAAGATAAAAAGTAAGAGTCTTTAATCATATAGTTAAGCAAATACCACCCTGTACGGGTATCACCGCCACCATTGGCTCTTATGTCGATAATTATTCCCTTGGCACTATATAGGGTATCAATTATACTTTCAAACATCTTAACAAGTCTGTCTTTTGGATAAAATGAGTTGAAAGTTACACGGGCTATATTATTTTTTTCCCAAAATAGCTCTACCGGCTTATACCAAGGTTTTGGAGTCGGTCCTAGATATTTTCCTGCAACTGAGTTTCCATTACGGGGAGGAGTGTTGGTAAGAATTCTTCCATCGGGTGTTTTATAAGTAATTGTTATTTTCTTTGAAGATAAATCGGAGCCAAAAAGGCGGGAAGCAGATATTTCTTTTACTGTAGGTCTGTAACCAGAACAAACATAGGTTTCTACATATTTCTGCATATATTCAAGCATTGGCAAGTCGTTAATTTTTAAAATTTCAGAGCCCAAAGGAATTTTTTTTACAAGATCCTCTCTTACATTAACTATATACAGTCTGTCGCCAAAATAACGTGCTTCCAATGGAAAGTAACTTGAATATCTGCCTTTCATTTTATAAAAAACCTCCGAATGCAAATCTTTAAGACTCGCGGCAAATAACTCCATTTGGTCATAAAAATCATAATCGGTTTTTGTATCTAATACTTTAGGGATATATGACTCATATAAGCTATCTAAGTCGAATGGTAATCTATCAATAAAGGCAAAATTATATTTTGTTTCACTCCAAAACGAACTCAATGCATATACTTTGTCTTTATTACTAAGCGCATTGGGTATTTTATTGCTAAAGTTAATCAGCACCTGAGCAGTATCCTTATTATTTAAGACAATTGCTAGTTTTACCGGTTTATTAAGTTTCACAATGAAAGTGGCTGAATCAATGTCGGTGATAAACCGTATTGTTCGTTCCTTTTCAGTTTCACTATACATAGTATAAATGTCAGGATTTAGCTCGGGAGAAATAGTCCAATCATTTCTCCCTGTGTTAATCATCATTACTATGTTTTTTTTGTTTGAATGTATAATGGTTGGTTGCTTTGCAAACATAGTTAATATAACCATGCATAAAATTAAAAATGAAATAACTCTTCTCATGTTGTATTTGTTTTAATTATTTTAAATGTTCAATTTCCCTATCAATTATTTTAATTACACCCCTTGTACAAAGTAGCGTATAAAATTCATTACCAGCTGTTTGGAATAGTGTCCCGCTTTATTAAAGCTAAAAGGATTCCGATAGCTATCGGAACCTACCTACCTCAGGAAGGCTTTGCATTTAACCCGACGAATTCTGGACTCTTAGCCGAACTCCCTCACCAATTACACTTTAGCTAACAGAGTGTTATTTTGAGCTTTTTGCTTTATAACCTAAGCTGAACTGAGAGATTCATTTGGAAAACCAAAATTCAATCTCACATTTATAGTGGATTGAGCTATCAGGTTTTCTTTCAAAAGCATAGACAAAAAAATGATAATAATTATTTTCTTCATATATTGTTTGGGATTAATAGTACACAAAGTACCAGTTTATAAGTATTTAGTAAAATTAGCTCTAAAGAGCTTTAGCTTTTAACTTATAAGAATCTTTAGCTACATATCATTCCAAACCACATACTTTAAAAATGAAATTAATTAGTATCAAAATCGATTTTTAAAGATTTTTTCTAAATATATTGATTTCATCTGTATAAAATTTCAAATCTTTTACACTATTCTGTTCTGTTGCCACTTTTATTGCTTTTTCTTCATGTTCAATGGCTTCTTTAATAAAACCCAGACCAAAAAGAATATGTGCATAAGTATCATTTATAGGGTGATTGTCAGGGAGTGATTTTAAAGCATGCTCTTGCCATGTTTTAGCTATTTTAAGTGCTTCAATATCATTAAAAGCCTTATAATTTTCATAAATTCTCCAACATACGTCATTTATCATCATAGGTTCAATAATGTCTTGTGTCATTATAAGCTTTGTTTTGCCAATAAGATAATCCCAACTTGCTTTATTGGTTTTGTTATTAAGAAATTTCCAATTTGACTCCGTAAATTCCTTTGTCATAATTGCTTTTGAATATAACTCAGGGTCTATTTGTTTAATTGAAGCTGCCTTTTCCGAATTGTCGCGATTTTTATAAAGATGAGTTATGAATACATTTATTATTTTGTTATCAACGTCTTTTTTGCCAAATTTCTGATTATAGGCATCCCTGTGATTTATAAAATACCTGAACTGAGAATTATCAATATTATTAATGTGTTTTGTAAATAAATCCCATGCTTCTTTTGACATTTTTGCTTCATCGCTGGCTGTTTTAAAATATTCTTCAATCAATACATCCTTGTCTTTACCATATTCATAGGCATTTAAATATTCCGTTAATGTTTCGATGCTTTTGTCCCCGGACTTCATTTTGTGCGTAATGGATAGTAAATTTTTAGTATTATCCATAGCTTTTTTTGCGAGTACGATAAGCATGTCGGCTTCCATAGCCCCAATCCCTACATGCACCATTTCTCCTTCAGCATTTAAAAACATAAGTGTAGGATATACTTTTATACCGTATTTCAAAGCAATACTTTTACCTTCGCCTTGTTCCATATCGAACGAAAGATTTATAAAATGAGTATTATAAAAATCACCCACTTCTTTTTTTGGAAAAATGGTTTTGGTTAAGTACTTACATGGTCCACACCAACTGGTGTAACAATCGATAAACAAAAGTTTCCCTTCGCTTTTCGACTTTGTTAATGCTTCCGACAATGTACTGTAGTTGCTGAATTTGATACCTGCTTCTTGAGCATTAATTGAAATGCTACATACAAGGATGAATAATAATGCAAATCTTTTCATAATTTTAATTTGTAAATAGTTTATTTGTTTGATATTATAGTAAGAAAAATTTGATAAAATTTACCCATACTTACATCTTGTTGTATGGCAAAGGCTTCAGCCTAAGCAGAAGCTAAACTTGTCCCAGAATATCTGGAAAAGAAAACTCGTAGTTACCATTTTCTTTGCAAATATAATTCTATTCTGCTTCTGAATATGCAAGGGCAAATGGTACATACCGATTTATCGGTAGCATTGCTCTTAGAAGCGTCATAGCGTGACGCTATACTTAACAACCCCACCAACTATGCTACACCAATTAATAGTTTTTTATTTTTCAGCGTTTGTGAAAAACCGATTCCAACGAATCTTACCGCTAAACCAACCTTTGTCTTTATTCAATGACAACCATACCATCACTGGTCGCCCAACAATATGGTCTTCTGGAACAAAACCCCAATAACGCGAGTCGGCTGAATTATGTCGATTGTCTCCCATCATCCAATAATAATTCATTTTAAACTGATATGTAGTCGCTGGTTTGTTATTAATGTAAAATACTCCTTTTCTTACTTCAAGTTTATTGTGTTCGTAAACACGGATTATTCTTTCGTAAATCGGAAAGTTGTAATTGTTCAAAGCTAAACGCATTCCTCGTTTAGGAATCCAGATTGAACCATAATTGTCACGTGTCCAAGTTTTGTTACCGCCTAAAGGGAAAACCTCGATATTCGGGCAAATAACAGATAGTGTGAAACCATTTCTTTTGATAATTGACAAACTCTGATCTACTATTGCTTGACATGAAGTGTTTTCTTGTTCAATCTTTAATTGTATTACACCAGTCAGACTAAGCAATTTTTGATAACTATCCTGAGTTAATGGAAAATGATAAACAGGTAATTCAAGACTGAAGTTTAATGACTTTAATTGTTCTGCACTTTGTGTATTATCTAATATCATTCTGTCTTCTTGGCTCACGCCAAGTTTATCCAATACTTCGTTATTCAGTAGAGTTCCATCTGTCTGAATATAATAGTTGAACTGTATTCCGGGAATTTTTTCCTGTTTCAGTCCGTTTACATATACCTGATTATCTTTAATAGTCAGCCAGTCACCTGCAATAGCTACACAACGTTTTACATAGTTTTCACGACGGTCAACTGGTCGATAAACAATTTCTCCGTAGTCTCTTGTATTTGATTTTACAATCTCACGACCATATTGGTAACAAAGTTCAGCAGTAGGTTTTACTGTGGGCATCTGACTTCTCATAAAAGCAAATCCTTCTTCATAGCAACTTGTGTAATAATCAGGATTCTGACGATTCACAGCCACAGTATCTCCTGTCGGAAAATTGAATACCACAATGTCATTGCGTTTTATTTCGTCGAAACCTTTCAAGCGTTTGTAATCCCATTGTGGATTTTCAAAAAAAGATTTGCAATTGAGCATCGGGAAAGTGTGTTGAACCAGTGGAAACGATAATGGAGTGTTTGGTACACGAGGGCCATAACTAGCCTTACTTACAAACAAGAAATCGCCTACTAACAAAGTTTTTTCGAGCGAAGAACTTGGTATTTGGTAATTCTGAAACAGAAAAGTATTGATGAAATATACTGCTACCAAAGCGAAAACAATCGCATCTACCCAACCCATAATAGTTAATACATACTTGTTTTTTGACGACTTCCACCAAGTCCAAGGAATGTAATGAGTAATGAAAGCGTCAACTATTAAAGGCAAACCCAAAAGCCACCAATAATTTCCAACCCACTTTATAAATAATATATATAATAAACACCAAAATATCGATTTTACCAAATCCTGCTTGTTAACATTTAAGCTAATATTCATTTTTCTCATATGCAAAATATGTTGTTTTTGTTTTTTACAATTTAACCAAAGAAGTCAATTTTAATAGACATCTTTGGAAATTTTAAATTATCAATAATTCATGCCAAATTTACCAGACACACAAGTATTGCAAAGTGAAACTTGTGGAAACGTAAAACAATCACTATTTGAATTACATGATTTAATACATTTATCATAACTACCACTTCCAACTAAAATGTTTCTCATTTCTTTACGACTCATTTTTCCTTTAATGTTTTCATAAATTATATTTTATTGATTATAAAGTAATAGCGGCAAATTTCTTTTTTTATTTATTAATATCAAATGGCAACTATACCTTCCGTGCACTATACTTTTAATTGTATAAATGACGATTATTTTAAAATGAAAATTATGTAAATCGTCTATATTATAAGTCCCATGTAGTTGATATACATTAATATAGTTGGTTTTAGTAAATTTATTTCTTTCTAATAACACCAATTGTTCATCGTTTATATTAGTTTTAGTTCATTTCATTTAAATATCTTTCTATTACACTTATAAATTTTGCATCTGACGGATGTAGTAAATTTGCATCAAGAATTTGACCATTTTGATCCAGCAAAATAAAACGTGGTATAGTCGTTATATTAAGTTTACTCAAAATATTTTCATCTTTTATTTCACTGAGTAAAAAACTATTTGTTGAATTAAAAATATCAGATTTCATTTTAGTTGATTTCAACCAATCAGTTTTACTCTTATCTATTGAAACGAAAATGTATTTTACTTGAGGATAAGAATTTATCATTCTCTTTGCATATGGTAGTTCCTCTAAACAAGGTTTGCACCAAGAAGCCCAAAAATCTATTACCGCTAATTTACAACCACTTTCTTTTATTATTCTCTTAAGGTATATAGAATTGACTTTTTGATCGAAATCTTTTTTTATTTCATCGATAAATTCTTTATTTTTACAATTCGTATAAAAAAGATTTAATGTATTGTTATTTATCTTTTGATGTGATAGCAGAACATTATTTTTTATGCTATTATATAATAGATAATCAATAATATCTTGATTCTTAAAATTGATTCTGACAAAATTTAAATAACTATAAATATTATCAGTTCTAAAACCAGCCATTTTCATTTTTATATAACTATAAGCTGTTAAAACTCTACGATACTCTGCAATATTTAATAAATCGCCGGTGCTCGAGAAACTTTTCTCTAATACTTTAAACCCATCATTTTGATTTTGTTGATTATGAATTTTATTTTCTACTGTTAAACACCATAATAGCAAATTAAATTGACTATAAAATTCTTTTGAAATAAGCTTTTTGGAAAAATATTCATTAAGCATTTTTTTTTCGTTTGAATAGTTATCATCAAATGAAGCTGATTTTGATTTAGACTCATTTCTTAACTTTCTTATGAAATTAGGCTCAAGCGAGCCATATTTAACAAAGCATTCATTAATAAATTCAGATTCATATTTTCTTATTGAATTTGTTTCACAAGAATAATCAATCAACCCCTTTTTGTTAATATTTAGATTAATTATTTCATTAGGTTTTGCAAAAATTACGGTACGTCTATTAATATCAACACATTGAATAAATTGAGATTTTGGCGTTTTTATATTTATAATTGCATTATTTAAACTAAGAACTGATATAGACTTACCATGTTCAGAATACAAATATGTAAAACTAATTGCGTCATTATTTTTACTATCATACTTCAAAGTTATTTGCTGTGATTGTATTGAATTAAATGAAAAAATGAAAATGCATATAAAGAGAAATCTTGTTGTATTCATAGTGTATTTGATTGTTAAATGAGTGTACAATAATTTTGTACACTCATTAGATTTAACATGATGCACAACACCAAAAGCCTCTAGCTGCCCCTCTATTCCTATTTGAGTCGCAAATGCCATGGCCGCGCTTTGAATATAGCTTTAACCCCAATAATAAGTCCCTCCACCAAATTCCGGTTTAAAAATACTTTTGACACAACAATTACCACCGCCACCGCCTTGCGAATCAGGTGCCTCTTATTGATTTTCATCTCCTGCCATAATGTTTCTCATTTCTTTTCTAGTCATTTTTCCTTGAATATTTTCAATGCTTATTTTTAATGTTTTCATAAATTATATTTTGATTGTTTATAAAGCAATAGCTGCAAATTACTTCGATTAAATTATAAATATCCAATGGCAACCACACCTTCCGTGCACTGAACTTAACAATAGAAGTATATTAGATTTTAGTATTTTACTCAACTTTAATCAAGTTCATTAGCAAGTTTTGTAATTTCACTATATTAGTATCTTGTTCTTGTTCTTTATTATAAATCACTTTTCCCGATGGATCAATTAAAATATATTGTGGAATTGGACCTACAGCATAGTTTTTTACTATTTCCTGATTTCCAAATACATGTACAAAAGATGTGTTTGTCTTTTTTAATGCTCTTGAAAAACTTGCAAACTCTGTATCGAGTGAAATTGATATAATTTCAAGTTTATTTTCAGGATACTTTTCCCTTAATTCTTGTATCTTAGGTGTTAGTTGTAAACATGGCAAACACCACGAAGCCCAGAAATCAAGTAAAATGTATTTTCCTTTTAAATTGCTTGATGAATACTCTTTTTTATTTATATCTAACACCTTAAAGCTTGGCGACTCACTTCCTTTCTTAGAATTTATTTGGCTTTTTAGGGCATTTTCAACATTAAAACCTAATTGTGTTAACTTTAGACTATTTGGAAAAGTATTTCTGAAGAACTCAAGCTTTTCTTTTGCACTTATTGAATTGCGTACCAGTACAACATAATTAAAATAATAATATAAAAAGTAATAATCATTGGGGTGTATACTTATCATTTTAAGATCTACTAATGCCAAACTGTCAACCATTGTCTGAAATATTTCTCTTTTTTGAGGTTGTATCTCAAAACTATCAATATTTTGATATAGAAACCTGTCAATTTGTAAACGAGCTTGTTGAATATCAACATCAACTTTCTTTTTATATAAATCATAGTGAGATATTGCATTTACAGTATTGGATTCGGTAATAGGGTTATCCAAAGATTTCAATTTTGGATTAAAATTGATTTTTGCAGGCTTTTCAGATATCCAAAATTTGTAACCTTTTACAAAACCTTTATCATTTTCTCTCCAATAATAAAACGAGATAGTTGCATAACGATCAAAAAATGAATCAGTTAAAATCCATTTATTATTTTTTATCACAGGCGTGATGTGCTTATCTAACTTTCCATTATCAAAATATACCGAAAGTCTCTCTAAGTTAATACCTTCAGGAAAACACACTTCTAAATTTATGTTTTTCCCAAATAAAGAATTTACAACACCCCAAATCAAAAGCAATAAAAAAATCTTATTTTTTATAGTTTTATTCATAATCATTTTATAAAGAGGAATATCCAAATTTGTAATCTTAGCTTCGGCGAATCGTTCTATGTTCACAGTAGAGTATTAAATTCATTACCAAATTTTCGGCAAAGCGTCACTTGGCTGTTGCACAACCCCACCAACTACGCTAAGCCAATCAACGGTACGTTAAATTTTCATTATTTTCGTGTTGTTTGTAATTCCTTTGTCGTCTTGTATTAAAATGAAATACATTCCATTAGGATAAGACGAAATGTCTAAATTGGTTTCTTTTTGGAAATTACCAGTTTTAATTAATCTCCCTAAATTGTCTAGTAGGCAAATTTTATAATTTATATTGTCGTAACAGCTAATTTTAATCACCCCTTTAGTTGGGTTAGGACCTAAATCGACCTTTAACTGCTTGTCTTTAATGCTTTTAATACTTGTCCATTTGTATGTATAAGTGCAAGAGTCCGCAATCCCAGTTGAATAATAGCCAAATACGGAGTCTTCATAACAACGTAGTCCTCCTGAATAATTAAAGTCACACGCACCTGACCAATAGGGATATAAATTAAAAAGATATGTAAAATCTCCTATAGGATAAATTATTTTGGAAGAATAGTGAGACCCATAAGCAGAATAACTTGTATGGTACGATACATTCAATACTTTGAGTGTTTTGTTTAGTATTTTTGTTGTGGTTATGGAGTCAACAACAACTTTAATTGTGTCAGGGTTAGAAAGCTCATGTTTAATAAGTATTGTCCAGAAACCGCTTGTTGCAACTTTAAAATCATAGAGTTTTTGGAACTTGTCGAAATCTTTATCCCAAAAATACACGGCACTGTCCTGCGAATACACTATTTCAGTTTCATCTTTTCTGTTGCTGCACTGCAACACTTTTGATTTACGCAATAGTTTGCAGTTTTTCCCCTGTACCAGTGTGTCTTTCACCGATTCTATTTTCAGGTAAGCTTTATCACCAGTGCTTGCAAAGTTTTCGGTATAATACCATTTGGCTCCAATTGGTGCGAAGTCTTGTGCCATAAGCTGAAATGTCACAACAATCATAAATGTAATAATTAAAGTTTTCATGTTTTTTTCTTTATAACCCCTAACGTCAAATGAATTTCTTACTATCTTGTCGATTATTATTTTACACCAATTAATTCAAATCTCGTACTATCTTTCATTATTAGTTGAACTAAGCCATATTCTTTGTTGTAAACAAAATTTTGAATTCCATTTTTATTTGAATAGGGAGATACATTTGAGTCATAAATATAGCAATTAGTATAATCTATATTTAGGATTGTTCTATTATTTATTAATTCTGATTTTTTTATGTAAAGACCAAAAATTTGATCAGATTTGTAATAATAAATACTATTTCTATCTAATAATGTAATCCCTAGCTCTATTACATTAGTTTTGCCAGATACACTCAGCCATACATGGTAAATTGAATGGGGCAGGTAGAATCTTGAACCTCCATAATCATCAGTGACAGACCTGAATCCGTAAACATAATCAATAGATCCTCCCGAAAAATAGCTATCAACACTGACTTTACAAGTATCAGTCTGATTGTATAGGTAGATTAGAGTGTCGTATTTGTTTAATATGTATTCAGCATTATCTTGACTCAAATCGTCTATTCCAAATATACAAGAAGATAAAATAAATACGAGTCCTAAGAAAATTAAAAGTTTTATAATTCGTGTTTTCATTTTGATTTAAAAGTTAATCGTTAAAAGATACCCCTGTCCTCCCGGATATAAATTCATTCTTTTGTAGGATAAAACGGGACGCTGTTGTTGGGAACCAACGGTCAGCGTAGCTAATTATTTCCCGCTCGGCTCTGCCGCTTGGCTTGCCAAGACTCCCAAATCTTGTATTCTTTCCCGAAAGTTATCGGGATTGTAATGCGTTCTTATAACAAATTTGTTTATCGGATTAAAAACCTGCTTACGGTAGGTAGGTCCTTATAGTACAAAGCCTACCATTTGTACATTTAATCAATTACATATGCGGCTGGACAGGGGATGGATAGTTTACTTTATATTTTTATTGCCGTATCCATTTAATATTAGTAAAAGTATTATTTCTGTTGTAAGCTCGAATTATATAAGTGCCCCTAGGCAAACTTGTAATATTTATAGTTTTTGCTGATTCATTGTGCCTAACGTTTTCAGAAAGTATTTTTAGTCCTGTAATGCTTAAAATTTCAACTTTCTCAACTGAAATCTCACCAAATCTAACAGTTAGGTTAGTTGAACTATTCTCAATTGATAGTTTGTTGTTTATTCTATTACTTAACCCATCGTGAATGTCAGGGATATATCTTTTCAAATGAAATAGAGAAGAACCGGAAATCATATATTCGGTTGTATCATTCACAAAGTTCATATCTGAATGGTTATAATCAAAACTTGATAATGGGTATATCTCAAAACCTTCTGAAGAATAAGGATCAATTTTGTTTAGATTTATTCTCTGGACAAAAATTATACATCCACTCGAACCTGTTGTACAGTCTCCCCAGAAACCATATCCAATACTATCATTTTTCATAACAAAACTTGAAACACTTATTCCTCCATAATTTGAAGGTTGTATAAATTTATTGTTATCAACATTGATGGACCAACCTCTGTATTCATTGCCGATTAAAATACAAGCATGGTTTTGAGTTTGATTAACAGATAACAAACCAAACATTGAAATCGGATTGTTGTTTGGATTATGTACGGCAATATCTTTAAATACCCAATTACTACCCTTATCGGAAGAAAAGAAACAGGTATGGGCATTTCCCACAATATAACCTATGTTATTCCTGAATGAAATATCATTTAGATTAGACGTGGTTGCCATGTCTTTTATTTGCCATGTAGATCCGGCATCTGTTGAGAATAGTATTTTGCCACCATCACCCACTGCCCAGATATTATCAGTTCCCGTAGCTGCTATAGCATTCAGATTTACGGTTACACCACTAGTTTGTTGTGTCCAGTTTACTCCTGCATCAGTTGTTCTCAGAATTGTTCCATTGTTTCCAACAGCAAATCCGGTAGTGTGATTACAGAAAATAATATCGTTCAGTTGAGAGCTAACAGGATATTGTTTCGTCCAAGTCGATGTACGATTTGTTGATTTAGCGATTAATCCATTTCTACCTACAATATAAACAGTATCCAAGCCTTGGGTACAAATTTTTTGCAACCATTCATTTTGTAAGCTGTTTACATAATCCCATTTATAAGCTGTTTGAGCTGATGCTTTAATAAAAGATACGCTAATAATGAATGTTGCGTAAAGCAATAATTTAGTTTTCATAATGCTGTAATTTGCTTTTTATATATCAATTGTTTAGGAATAATTTTACTAAAGATTTAGATGCGTAAAGATAATAAATAATTTTTCAAATCCTAAGCTTTAACAAAAAAATGATGCAGAGTTTACATTTTGAAACAAAGCCCAAGGATCTAATACATGACTCCATTGTAGACGTTTTACATCAGGGTAATTCGTCAAAATAATATTTTTAATTTTACTTTAAAACCTGACTGGTTTCCCAAAACCAGTCAGGTTTAAACAACTCCATAAGCTTGTTTCAGTTGAAATTATAATATATATCTGCTTTCTAATTTGACAAAGTATTGTTTTTTTAAAAATTTCTATTGACTACTGTCTTTACTTTTCCATTTCAAACTCCGGAAAGCCAAAATACGACCCCGTAATTGCGTATTTTAACCTTCCTGAATTCTACTTTAAAAAAGCGTTTATAATCTTAAAACCTGACAGGTTTTTGGAAACCTTTCAGGTTTAGATTTTTAATGCCCTTACTTAGCTTGGTGTTTCGGTTGGGGTGTCTGTTTTTTTTGATGCTTGTTTACTGTTGCTGGCAGCTTTCACTATTTCATTCAGCTCGATGTATAATGGTGACCAATTGGCATCTATGTCATTCATCATTTCCACAAATTGCAAATAATTGCGCACAGCCGTAATCATTTTCTTTTGAAGCGATGTTGCCGATTCCATAGCTCTTAATTGGGCATTAGCAACTGTTTGGTCGCTAAAGTTCAGTTCAAAACTTTGCTGAGCCGATTTCATTAACTCGTAAACTTCACTTAAATGTAATCTTTCAATTTTAGCTTTATTAGCCGGTATTTCCAACTCTTCAATTAGTTTATCCATGTGTGAGGATTGATCGCCATAGCTGTAACGAAATAAATCGAGACCGTGCGAGCGAAAAATAGCATACAAGTCCAGCGCATCCTGTTGTGTGGCTAGTCCATGTATTTGACTAAGTCCCTGTACACTGTTTCTCATTCCTTTAAATAAGTTGTCGCGCAATAAATCGGCTTTGGCAACCAAGGCTCCTTTTCCACTGAAAGTGTTTTTGTCGAAAACTATCAGATATTCATCTGCCACTTCCATAAGTTTCACAAGCAATGGATGATTTAAAACCATTACATAAGCTTCTTTTTTTGAAATTCCCAATACTCTTTTAACCAATTCGGCTAAAGTCTCAGTTGTGAGACTTGAATAATTAATTTTCATGATAAAATAAAATTAGAAGTAAAACATATATTTAAGAAAAAATGATTTATATTGAATGTGTCTACTATTTAATTACTTGATAGTTGCTTGTATTCATCCTTTGTATGGAATTAATTTCTGCATTTGGTTTATACTTAATTATTGCTTTGTTTTAATTGCTTCATGCCGTATTTTTTAATCCATTTTTAAACTTTAATTCCAGCCATCTGAATATTTAAAAAATTTTTTTGACTTAAATACATTCAATCTGTAATAATAAAAATTTACTTTCAGATAAGTTCCTGCAATTTGAGTTTATATAAGTTTGCTATGGTCTAATTTACAACAGCTTGAGGTAATTTTTTTATCAATTATTTTATATTCATGTTAGCTGTATTTGTATAAACTTGTAAGTAATTATATCTTTGTCCATTTGCATCAATTTATTCAACAGTTTCGCCACCTTTAATTTTGCCCATTTATGTAGTTCATAATTCTTTGAAACATGCAGCATCTTTTTTTACTCTTTTCATACTTTTGTTTTTTTGAAGATAAATGATGCTACAATATTATAGTATTTTTTCTTAACATCTTCTCACGTGATTCTCATAATTTTCTATGAGGCATCTAATATTTAATACAAATATCATTAACACAGCTTAATATTGTGGTTCAATCATCTTCTTATAATCATAATTTTATGTAAATGATGCTGCTTTATAAAGTTAAATTAGTATTTTTGACGAATTAAAACTCAATGCTAATAAGGGTTTACACATAAATATTAGAACTATATTAGACACTCTAATATTTAACATAAAATGGTCTGAATTTTAAGCAGGTACTAAGCCGTAAAGTCTCCAAAAATGAAATTGATCACACCCATACA
Source organism: Paludibacter jiangxiensis (assembly GCA_945870155.1). Taxonomy (GTDB): domain Bacteria; phylum Bacteroidota; class Bacteroidia; order Bacteroidales; family Paludibacteraceae; genus Paludibacter; species Paludibacter jiangxiensis_A. Next base: position 20,067 of record CAMBSB010000016.1, read on the forward strand.
TATCACCTACATAGCGGCAATTTGTTTGCTGTTTATCCTGGGGTCACAGGCATATTTGGTTTATGATTATTTTCAGACTACCCGTGCAGGGCTGATACGTGAGTCGGATACAGTTTTGGAAGAGGCGTTTAAAAAGGATTTGGCATTAAGATACACTCAAAGTTCGATTCTTGATAAAAAAACTCCAATTAATTTGAATTTAAAATCAACAAAACCTGCTTTCGAAAAAAGGACTAAATATGATTTTAGTAACCGGAAAGATTATAAAAACAATATTCTGGGTTTATTAGATATTGTCATGAACATTCAAATAAGCAAAACTATACCCTTGGATATACATCAAATGGATAGTATTATATCCGGTATTTTAAAATCCAGGGGTATTAATACCAATTATATGATTTATATGCTCCATCCAAAAAGTGGCAAAATCATATTAAAGTCGGATATCAATTATAAATCTACTTCACTATTTCAAATTTCATCCAAGTACCTGACCATAGATATTATTAATGATAAAGCCTTACAATTGGTATTGGTGAATCCCTTTGGCATTGTTATCAAGCGCATGAGTTTTATGTTACTAAGTTCTTTGATATTATCAATTATATGTTTACTGGCATTCAGGGCATTGTATGACATGCTGGCCCGGCAAAAAAAACTGGTTGCTTTTAAAAACGAATTTTTAAGTACCATAGCGCATGAATTAAAACGTCCGGTAGCCAGTTTGTCGTTTAACCTGGATTGCCTGAGTGCTCCTGCATTTATCAACAACCAATCTAAACGTGATATGCTGCTCAGCAAATCGATCAATGCCACTACCGAGCTGAATAGTACTATTAATATGATAGTGGGGCTTGCCAAGCTGGAGGAAGGCTTGTTGACATTGGACTTAAAACCCATCAACCTGAAAGAATTGCTTGATGAGCTAAAAATAAGGTTTATAAGTAATGCGGTAAAACAAATTGAAATTGAAACCACCTACCAAGCGGATAAAGATTTTATTATTACGGGCGATGCCCAATTGCTGAGTCAGTGTTTTGCCAATTTGATAGATAATGCCATAAAGTATTCTGATAATGAAGTATTGATAATTATAAGCATATGTGAGGAAGCCGGGGGAATAAAAGTTTCGGTCAAAGACAATGGATTGGGCATACCCGAAGCCAAATTACCCGTGATTTTTGATAAATACACACGTGTACATGCCGATATAACCAAAGTAAATGGCTTTGGAATAGGATTGAACTATGTTAAAACCATAGTCGAAAAACACGGGGGTACAGTGGAAGTTAAAAGCGAACCGGGCAAAGGAAGTGAATTTATTGTGTTGTTACCAAAGTAAAAATTCCCCGTCAGGGGATAGATATTAATAAAAATAAATTAGGTGTAGTACAAGCAAGCGTTAAGCTGGGTAAAATAAAATGAATGTATATGTCCTACGGACAAAAAATATATTTTTTAATTTGTTCTATTGATATATAAGTCCTACGGACTATCTTTCAAATTTTAAAATTGTTGTTTAAATCGAATTATTTCCCGTTAGGGGATATGTGTTAATAGAAATTGTTGTATAAATCGAATTATTCCCCATAGGAGATATAGAAAAGTTTATTAATCAAATTATTCCCCGTTAGGGGATAGATATCAATAGAAATTGTATATTTATCAAAATATTCCCCGTAGGGGATGGATATTAATAGCAATGTTTTTTAATATAAATAGTCCCCGTTAGGGAATAAATATTAATAATAAAACAAATTACAATTATCAATTAATAAAATTATGGCAAATACATATTCAAAAATTTATCTGCATTTCGTTTTTGCTGTCCAAAATAGATTATCTTTAATATCTCCGTCATGGCAAATCGATTTATACAAATATATGAATGGTATAATATCTCAAAATGGTCATAAAACTTATGCTATAAATGGTATGCCAGATCATATACATGCATTGGTAAGTTTAAATCCAAAGCAATCACCTTCCGATTTAATGCATGATGTAAAACGAAGTTCTTCGTTATGGATTAATGAAAACAAATTGGTTATGGGTAAGTTTTCATGGCAGGAAGGATATGGAGTTTTTAGTTATGGCAATTCGCAAATTCCAGTTATATCAAAATACATTGAAATGCAAAAGGAACATCATACAAAACAAACTTTTATTGAAGAATACACTAGTTTGCTTAAATTATTTGAAATTGAATTTGATGATAGATATATTTATAAAAAAATAGAATAAGAAAAAATTAATCCCCTACGGGGAATATTTTCGAAACCGACTATTATTCTATTGACATATAAGTCCTACTGACTATTTTTCTTTTTTATAAATGTTGTTTAAATCGAAATTATTCCCCGTAGGGGATAGATATCAATAGAAAATGTATTCCCCGTCAGGGGATGGATATTAATAGAAAAATATATTAGGTGTAGGACAAGCAAGCGTTAAGCTGGGTAAAATAAAATGAATGTATATGTCCTACGGACAAAAATATCTATTTTTTGATTAGTTCTATTGACATACAAGTCCTACAGACTTTTTATTGAACTCTAAAACAACAATCTTATGAAAAAAATACTTATTATTGAAGATGATTTAAATTTAGGTGTACCACTGAGTGGTGCATTAGAAATGTCCGATTATGAAGTTTTGCATCTTAGTACCGGTGACAAAGCATTAGAAAACATGCGGGAATATAAGCCCGATATTATTATACTGGATATAATGCTGAATGGGAAGTTAGATGGTTTTGAAATAGGCAAACTTATACGCAAAGAAAAGGATACGCCTATACTATTTACTACCTCGCTTAATGGAAACGATGATTTGAAACAGGGTTTTAGCCTTATAAACACCGATTATGTGCGTAAACCCTATAAGTTTATGGAAGTGGTTTTAAGATTGGATAATTTGATGGCCATGTATCAGAAAACACATAAACCTGAGGATGTTTTTCATTTGGGACATTTTTGTTTTTCGCCCGAAGAACATTCCCTAAAGTATGAATGTGAGAAAATTCATCTGAATAATTACGAAACTGCGGTGCTTGCTTTTTTATGCAAAAATATAGACGGTTTTGTAAGCAGGGCAAGTATCATCGAGGAAGTCTGGAACGAGAAAAACACAAAACAAAAAGAAGCATCGTTAAATAACATACTGAGTAACCTGCGCAAATACCTGCAAACCGATACAAGCATAGAGTTGGAAACGAAAATGGGTATCGGGGTACGTTTGGCATTGGTTGCGAATAAGAGTTAAACGATGATTTGAAGAATTAATAGTTTAAAATAACCTGTCCTCCCGGATATAAATTCATTCTTTTGTAGGATAATACGGGACGCTGTTGTTGGGATTTATTTCCAATCCCAACTCTTGTGTTCTTTGGATTTTTAATCCATTCTTAAAAAAACAGATTTGTTTATCGGATTGTAAATCCTCATAGAAAATAGGGTGGGATTAAAAAGAAAATCCCACCCACATGCAACGCCTACCATTTGTACATTTAATCAATAACATATCCGAGTGGACAGGGTAATGAATTTAAACGCTAAATGAATGTGTATCCTGTCGTAAATATCACCTGAAAACAAACTCCGAAATTGAGATACAGATTCAAAACACTTTCATTTAAAGAATCCAATTATACTTCTTCCATAGAATTAGCTACTGTTCAACTTTGTTTTATTCTTTATTTTCATTATTGCGTTAAATAAAATTTTTTTATTTGGTAATTTAGTACTTTTAATTAACTTTGTAACACAAAAACGACAAAAAAACTAAGTTCTAAAGCCTTCATTATGAGGCGTAACTGAAGGTCTTTTTCAAGAGTAGGCAAGATTTTAAAACAGATATTATGAAAAAAATCACATTGCTATTGACGACAATTTGTTTTTTTTATTTATATACGGAGAAAATAAATAATACAAATTTTCTGGTAAAAACGCCTTGTGGAATAGTATAACAACAGGTTCAATGGGTAATCCGCATGAATGGCAAACCATTTACACATTAGGAGACACGGTTGTATATAACGAACTGAAATATTTAGAAGTCAGGAGTGGAGCAAATTATTGGAGTGCTCATACAATAGGTGGACTTTGAGAAAATACTTTGACAAAAAAAGTTTTAACTAATATTTATGTACAAAGAACATTAAATTATACCAAAAAATGAAAAATTTCTTATGCCTTTTAATTCTGTCTATTTTCTTGTTTTCTTGTAAAGATGATTTTACTTTGTTGGAGTTAGACAAACAAGAAATAACAATGAAAGTTGGCGAAGTGGAAACTTTGAAAATAGTAAAATTTTCTCCTTCAAAACCTGAAAACTATATGGTTTATGTTAGTTCTGAGAACTCAAATATCGTAAAAATTGAAGATGGTAAACTAATTGCAATACGACAAGGAAAAACATCTATAAAAGTTATGGTTGAAGATGTTTCAACCACTTGCCAGGTAATTGTTTCTGGTGTTTATGACGAAAAAAATGATATTTATTTAGCTGGTTTTGGAGATGCTAACAATGCAATATATGCTGTCAACGGCATTACTTACACATTACCTTCTGAAAAAGATTTGAGTTTAGCAACATGCATTGATATTCAAGGAAAGAATATTTGTATCGGGGGATTTGAATACAATAGTAAAGGACAAGGAGAGCCTGCAAAAGCAGTATTGTGGATAAACGGTGAAAATACAAGATTATCAGATAATGGTGTAGTAACAGGTGTTGCTTTTTTAGGAAACGATATCTATGCAGTCGGGCAGAATACTTCTACCAATTCTTACAGTGTTGCAACAATATGGAAAAATGGTACACCGATCAGTTTAAAACACGAACCCTCTTTTGCCAACGCCATATCTATTCATAATAGCGATATTTATGTTACCGGACATTGTTATGTAGAATCAAATAGTTGGAAAATGACAGCTGTTTATTGGAAAAATGGGAATTTGATGCCACTTTCCACAAAAGAAAGTTATGCCATTGATATAACAACTTCGGGAGACGATTTTTATATTTGTGGAAGAGAAAAAGTTAATGGTATTAGCATTGCCAAATATTGGAAAAACGGAGTTGAGTTTAATTTATCTGACGGTACTCAAAATTGTGGTGCTTCAAGAATTGCTGTGGAAGGAAATGATGTTTATATCGCAGGGTACGAACAATTAAAAAAAGATTTTTATATTCCTGTCTATTGGAAAAACGGTGTGAAACAAATATCCACAAAAGAAATGTTGCATGGATACACGCCACTAATTGCAGTTTCAAAAGGCAATATTTATTTTAGTTCTAGTCTCTTTTACGCCAATGAGGATCTTTACTTGAAAAATAATCAACATTTTAATTTCTGTGGCAAACCATATATGAAAGTACATGCAATAAAATTAGTTGCAAAATAATTAATCACCAAAAGAAAAAGACAAAAATGCCTGCTTACAATACTAAGACTTCTCTGTTCGGCGTAGTTTCCAAACTACGACGAGTTAAAAGGAGAGCTCCTGCTTTCCATATTCTAATTTAATGTGGAAAGCTGGAGTTTTCCTTTTAGCTTTGACATCGCTGGCCGTTATGCCAAACTTTAGATAATGAAATTTATATGCTACAAAGAACGGGGGCTTTCCTTTTTGTGCAAAAACACGAACAAGTAAGTAAGAAAAACTAGAATTCTTGAAGAAGTTAGGAAATTTGAGAACACAAAAACAACTTCGATTACTAATACGCTCAGTAACCTGCGTAAATACCTGCAAACCGATACAAGCATAGAATTGGAAACGAAAATGGGTATCGGGGTACGTTTGGCATTGGTTGCGAATAAGAGTTAAACGATGATTTGAAGAATTAATAGTTTAAAATAACCCCATAATAAAAAAGAGACTATCCAATGGGACAGTCTCTTTTTTTGCTTTATTATTTGGCTGAAATTATTCAGCTACTTCTTCTTTTTTTGCTTCAGCTTCAGGAGCTTCTACCACGGGAGCAGGAGCAGCGGCAGCTACAGGAGCAGCAGCTTCAACTTTTTTAGCAGCTCCGGCACGACGTGTACGGGCAGCTTTTTTGGCTACTTTTTCCTTCAACATGTTTTCGTTGTAATCTACCAATTCGATTATACACATTTCGGCATTATCACCCTGACGGAAACCTGTACGCAAAATACGTGTGTATCCTCCCGGACGATCGGCAATTTTTTGTGCTATATTCTGAAACAATTCAGTAATTACTTCTTTGTTTTGCAAATAACTGAAAACTGTACGACGTGAATGTGTAGTATCTTCTTTTGATTTTGTTAGCAATGGCTCTACATAAACCTGTAAAGCTTTTGCTTTAGCCAATGTGGTAGCAATTCTCTTATATTGAATAAGAGAAGAAGCCATATTAGCCAACATTGCCTTTCTATGAGCCGTTTTACGGCCTAAATGATTGAATTTTTTATTATGTCTCATCTCGTTACTCTTTATCTAATTTATATTTAGCCAAATCCATTCCAAATGACAGATTCAAGCTTTCTAATTTCTCGTCCAACTCTGTAAGTGATTTTTTACCGAAATTACGGAATTTCAATAAATCGTGTTTATGAAATCCTGCTAATTCGCCTAAAGTTTCAACATCGGCTGCTTTTAAGCAATTCAAAGCACGAACTGAAAGTTCCAGGTCGGTCAATTTTGTTTTCAACAACTGACGCATGTGTAAAATTTCTTCATCGAACTCCTCAGCTCCTTCGCTTTCGGTGATTTCCAGCGATATTTTTTCGTCGGAAAACAACATAAAGTGATGAATTAAAATTTTAGCCGATTCTTTCAAGGCATCTTTTGGATGTATTGAACCATCGGTGCTGATTTCAAGCACTAATTTTTCGTAATCGGTAACCTGTTCTACACGGAAATTCTCGATAGAATATTTTACATTACGTATTGGTGTAAAAATAGCATCAATAGGTATAACTCCCATTTCTGAATTTGAAACTTTGTTTTCTTCAGAAGGTGTATATCCACGGCCTTTGTTTACAGTAATATCTATTTGAAAACTTGCAGTTGAATCCAACTCACAAATAACCAATTCCGGATTTAACACTTCAAATCCTGTAAAATACTTACCTATATCGCCGGCTTTAAATTCCGATAAACCCGATACATTAATTGTTACTTTTTCATTATCAATATCTTCAACAATTTGTTTAAAACGAACTTGTTTTAGATTTAAAATAATATTAGTAACATCATCTATAACACCCGGGATTGTTGAATATTCATGATCTATACCTTCGATTTTGATCGAAGTAATTGCAAAACCTTCGAGTGAAGACAATAGAATACGGCGTAAAGCATTACCTATAGTAATACCGTAACCGGGTTCCAAAGGACGAAATTCAAATTTGCCTTGAAATGCGTCAGCTTCCAACATGATTACCTTTTCAGGTTTTTGAAATGCTAATATAGCCATAATTCACTTATTATTTAGAGTATAACTCAACAATTAATTGTTCTTTGATATTTTCAGGAATATCTTCGCGTTCAGGAATATGTAAAAAAGTTCCTGATAAAGAAGAAGCATTCCATTCAATCCAAGGATATTTGCTGTGGTTAAAGCCATTCAATGCAGCAGCAATAACTTCCATTGATTTGTCTTTTTCGCGAACAGCTATCACCTGACCTGCACGAACATGATAAGAAGCAATATTTACAACTTTACCATCAACAGTGATGTGCTTGTGACTAACCAACTGACGAGCGCCCGAACGTGTAGGAGAAAGACCTAAACGGAAAACAATGTTGTCCAAACGTGCTTCCAATAGTTGCAATAAAACTTCACCGGTAACACCTTTAGTGCGTTGCGCTTTTTCGTATAAGTTGCGGAATTGTTTTTCCAATACACCATAAGTATATTTGGCTTTTTGTTTTTCGCGTAACTGTATACCATATTCCGACGTTTTTTTACGACGTCCCTGACCGTGTTGTCCGGGAGGATAATTCTTTTTCGCTAACACTTTATCAGGTCCGAAAATAGCTTCACCAAACTTACGGGCAATTCTTGACTTTGGTCCAATATATCTTGCCATTTTTTATTTTTTATTTTTTATTTATAGTAAAATGATTTGCCGTTTACAAATTGTATTCAAATTTTGCCGCGATTGCTGAGAGGTTAGATACTGCAATCATAAATCGGAATAAATTAGTACATACAAACCTATTGATTCAATTTTCAAATCTTCAAACTTTCAAATCTTCAAACTTTCAAATTTTCAAATCTTCAAACTTTCAAACTTCAAACTTTGATATTAAACGCGTCTACGTTTCGGAGGACGACAACCATTGTGTGGTAATGGAGTAACGTCAACGATTTCAGACACTTCGATACCTGCACCATGTACAGTACGAATGGCTGACTCACGTCCGTTTCCTGGTCCTTTTACATAGGCTTTTACTTTACGTAAGCCTAAATCGAATGCAACTTTTGAGCAATCCTGAGCTGCCATTTGAGCTGCATAAGGAGTGTTTTTCTTCGAGCCACGGAATCCCATCTTACCTGCCGACGACCAAGATATAACCTGACCATCACCATTTGTAAGTGTAACAATAATGTTGTTGAAAGATGAATGTACGTGTAATTGTCCCACGCCATCAACTTTAACGACTCTCTTTTTGGCTGCAACTGTTTTCTTTGCCATATTATTTCAATAATTATTTAGCTTTTCTAAAATTCGCTAACAGTTAAACTTTATTTAGTTGCTTTTTTCTTGTTAGCAACTGTTTTCTTTTTACCTTTACGAGTACGAGCGTTATTCTTCGTACTTTGTCCCCTCAATGGCAGACCGATACGGTGGCGTACTCCACGGTAGCAACCAATATCCATCAATCGCTTGATGTTCAATTGTACTTCCGAACGAAGATCACCCTCTACTTTGTATCCGGCACCTATGATTTCGCGGATTTTAGCTGCTTGGTCGTCAGTCCAATCCTTCACTTTGATGTTGATATCAACATCAGCTTCTTCTAAAATCTTTTTTGCATTACTGCGACCTATTCCGTAGATATAAGTCAATCCGACTTCCCCGCGTTTGTTTTGAGGTAAATCTACTCCTACAATTCTTATAGCCATAAATTAAATTTTGCTAAAAATAAAATACTTATCCTTGACGTTGTTTAAACTTAGGATTTTTTTTGTTAATAACATATAAGCGACCTTTTCTGCGAACAATTTTACAATCGTCGGTGCGCTTTTTTACTGATGCTCTTACTTTCATGATGAATGAATTATCTGCCCCCCATCCCCCTAAAGGGGGAGTTTGGAAGAGCTATTTGTTGATTTTATTTAATTATTAAATTTGCCACTATTAATTATCTGCTCAAATTCCCCCTTTAGGGGGTTAGGGGGCAAATTACTTATATCTGAACGATATTCTTCCTTTTGATAAATCATAAGGCGACATTTCAACTTTCACTCTATCGCCGGGTAAAATTTTAATATAATGCATACGCATTTTACCTGAGATATGTGCCGTAATCACGTGACCGTTTTCCAGTTCTACACGAAACATAGCATTGGATAACGCTTCGATAATAGTCCCGTCTTGTTCTATTGCATTTTGCTTGGCCATTTTTTTTATTTACGATTTACGAATTTAAAAATTTACGATTGATAGATTCAAATTGCACTTGTAACTACCGTCATGTAAAATTTAAATTGCTTTGTTGCCTAATATTTGTTCTATATATTCAAAACTTGATAGAATATCAGCTTTTCCTCGTCTGATAGCAATTGAATGTTCGAAATGAGCCGAAGGTTTACGATCTACTGTTCGTGTTGTCCATCCATCTTTTTCGAATACCAAATGTCGGCTTCCAAGGTTTATCATAGGTTCAATAGCTATGGTCATTCCTGATTTTAGCATTACACCATTTCCTTTTCTACCATAATTAGGCACTTCGGGCGCTTCGTGTAACTTACGACCTACGCCATGTCCAATCATTTCGCGAACAACTGAGTATCCTCTTTCCTCGCAATAGGACTGTATGGCATAACCAATATCGCCTAATCTTTTCCCCTCCTGAGCTTGTTCAATACCTTTGTAAAGTGACTCTTTAGTTGCGCGCAATAAATCAATAATTTCCGGTTTAACATCACCCACACAAAACGTGTAAGCCGAATCGCCATGAAATCCATTTTTATACACACCACAATCAACAGAAATTATATCACCATCCTGTAGTATAACATTATCCGAAGGTATACCATGAACCACTTGTTCATTTACCGAAGCACAGATTGATTTAGGAAAACCTCCGTAACCGAGAAAACCCGGTACACCTCCATTGTCCCTAATATATTCATCTGCAACTTTATTTAACTCATTAGTACTTACTCCAGGTGCAATTATTTTCGCCATTTCGGCTAAAGTTTTTGCCACTATTTGATTACTAATTCGAAGGAACTCTATTTCTTCGTCTGATTTTAAAAAAATCATTCAGTGGATAAATTAGTAGGCAGAAGCTCCGCCCGAACGTCCTTTGATTCTACCCGATTTCATTAATCCATCATAATGACGCATTAACAAGTGACTTTCAATTTGCTGTAAAGTATCAAGCACTACACCTACAAGAATTAACAATGAAGTTCCTCCAAAAAACTGAGCAAATTCCTGATTAATTCCCATAATGCTAGCAAAAGCTGGCATAATTGCAACAATTGCTAAAAATATAGAACCCGGCAAAGTGATACGCGACATAATCAAATCGAGATATTCAGCAGTGCGTTTACCCGGTTTGATACCCGGAATAAAGCCATTATTGCGTTTCATATCTTCGGCCATTTGAGTTGGATTCACTGTGATAGCTGTATAGAAATACGTAAAAGCCACAATCATTAAACCAAACACCAAATTATACCAGAAACCATTATTGTTCATAAATGCACCAACAAAACTATTTACTGTTTCGGAATGCGAGAAGCCTGCTAAAGTTACAGGTATAAACATAATAGCCTGAGCAAAAATGATTGGCATTACACCGGCTGCATTAATTTTTAACGGAATATATTGACGTACACCACCATATTGTTTATTGCCAACTACACGTTTAGCATATTGTACAGGTATTTTGCGAGTACCTTGAACCAACATAATAGAAGCAGCAATAACAACTAAAAGGAAAACAATTTCCAATAAGAACATTACTAAACCACCACCTGCATCGCCTAAACGAGAAGCAAACTCTTTGATAACAGCACCCGGAAAGCGAGATATAATACCTACAAGGATAATAAATGAAATACCATTTCCAATTCCTTTATCGGTAATACGCTCACCTAACCACATTACAAACATACTACCACCGGCTAAAATCAAAGTAGAGGTTACAGTAAACCAAAAACTACTAGGTAAAGTCGAACCTGCCTGAGCCAACTGAACACTTAAATTAATAAGGTACGAAGGTCCTTGCAAAAGCAAAATGGCAACTGTCAGATAACGAGTATATTGGTTCATTTTCCTACGTCCGCTTTCGCCTTCGCGTTGCATTTTTTGGAAATATGGAACAGCTATCGTTAATAATTGAATAACAATAGATGCCGAAATGTAAGGCATAATACCCAATGCAAAAACTGAAGCATTAGCAAATGCACCACCCGAGAACATATCCAACAAAGCCATCAAACCACCGCTGGTTTGATCTTTCAGGGCTGTAAGTGCAGTTGGGTCAATACCCGGAAGAACTATAAAAGATCCAAAACGATAAATCAACACCAACAAAATTGTTGTCAACAGTCGACTACGAAGATCTTCAATCTTCCAAATATTTTTTATTGTCTCTATGAGTTTCTTCATTTTGATTATAATTTTACTACGGTTCCACCTGCGGCTACAATTGCTTCTTCAGCCGATTTTGAGAAAGCATTTGCTTCTACATCGATTTTAACTGACAAAACACCTTTACCAAGAATTTTCACTAAAGCAGTTCTTGACACAAAACCTGCGTCTCTTAAATCCTGAACACCAATTTTTGTTAAGCTGGCGCTTTGAGCTAAAATTTGCAATGTTTCGATATTGATAGCTTTATATTCAACACGATTCACGTTTTTGAAACCAAATTTTGGTAATCGGCGTTGAATAGGCATTTGACCACCTTCGAAACCAATCTTTTTGGAATATCCCGAACGTGATTTTTGACCTTTGTGCCCTTTTGTAGATGTTCCACCTAAACCCGAACCGGTACCACGACCAATTCTTTTTCTTGTTTTTACGGAGCCTGCTGCAGGGGTTAAATTACTTAAATTCATACGAATAAATTTTATTATTTAAATTCAGTATGTAACAGGCCTCGCCTAAAGCGAGACTTGTTGCATATCTTTATATTTAAAAAGTATAAGAATAATATTAATTGATCACTTCAACCAAGTGTTTCACTTTAGCTACCATACCCAAAATTTGAGGAGTAGCTTCGTGTTCAACTACGGCATTCATTTTTTTCAAACCCAATGCTTCAAGAGTCAATTTTTGAACTTTTGGACATTTGATTTTACTGCGAACTTGTTTTACTTTAATTGTTGCCATAATTTTATTTGATTAACCGTTAAACACTTTATCAAGCGATACACCACGATTTTGAGCTACTGTATGAGCATCGCGTAATTCACCTAAAGCAACAATGGTTGCTTTTACAAGATTGTGAGGATTTGATGAGCCTTTTGATTTTGCCAAAACGTCGGTAACACCAACACTTTCGAGCACTGCGCGCATCGCACCACCGGCTTTTACTCCTGTACCATGTGATGCAGGTTTAATAAATACCTGAGCACCACCAAATTTTGAAAGTTGTTCGTGAGGAATAGTTCCATTGAACACCGGTACTTTAATCAGGTTCTTTTTGGCAGCTTCTGTTCCTTTAGCAATAGCGGCTGTTACTTCACCTGCTTTACCAAGTCCCCAGCCTACTATACCATCTTCATTTCCTACCACAACAATAGCCGAAAAACTGAAGGTACGTCCTCCTTTTGTTACCTTGGTAACGCGGTTTATAGCTACTAATCTGTCTTTTAATTCCAGATCGTTGGTCGTTTTTACTTTATTCATATTTGTTGCCTTACTTGATTAAAATTTAAGACCAGCTTCACGAGCAGCGTCCGCTAATTGTTTAACTCTACCATGGTATAAATAACCGTTACGGTCAAATACCACCTCTGTAATTCCAGCTGTTTGCGCTGTTTTAGCTACTAATGCACCAACTTTGGCTGCTTGTTCCAATTTTGATACTTTTTCTTTCATACCCAATGATGTAGCAGAAGCCAATGTTACTCCATTTACGTCATCAATAAGCTGAACATAAATTTGTGTATTACTTCTAAATACGGTCATACGGGGTCTTTGTGCAGTTCCGGACACTTTGTGGCGGATATGTGCTTTTATTCTTGTTCTTCTATCTAAATTTGTTGTCATAACTTTACAAGTTTACGTAAATTATTTTTTACCTGCAGATTTACCTGCTTTGCGGCGAACAACTTCTCCCACAAAACGAACACCTTTTCCTTTGTAAGGCTCTGGTTTGCGGAATGAGCGTATTTTTGCGCAAACTTGTCCAATCAACTGCTTGTCTGCACTTTCTAAAATAATCAATGGATTTTGATTACGTTCGTTTTTAGTTTCTACTTTTATTTCAGCAGGTAAACCTAAAAATATATTGTGTGTGTAACCTAAAGCAAGTTCTAAAACTTGTCCCTGATTTGATACACGATAACCAACACCAATTAATTCTAAACTCTTTTTATAACCATCCGAAACACCTGTTACCATATTCTGGATCAACGAACGATACAAACCATGCATCGAGCGATTGATTTTCTCATCATCTGGACGGGTAACTGTACATACAGCACCATCAATAGAAACAGATATACTTGGATTAATTTCTTGGAATAATGTTCCTTTTGGGCCTTTTACTGTAACTAAAGTGTCTTTAACAGTAATAGTAACACCGGCAGGAATGTTAATGGGCAATTTTCCGATTCTTGACATTTTTCTTTCCTCCTTCTTTTAATAAATGTAACAAATTACTTCACCACCTACTTTCAAGTCGTCAGCTTCTTTGTTGGTCATAACACCTTTTGAAGTAGAAAGAATTGCAATACCCAATCCGTTCAATACGCGTGGCATGTCTTTGTAGCCTACATATTGACGAAGACCCGGAGTTGAAACTCTGATCAATTTTTTAATCGAGTTAACCTTGTTAACTGGATCGTATTTTAAGGCAATTTTAATAGTGCCTTGAGGACCCTCTTCTACATATTTGTAGTTCAGGATATAGCCTTTTTCGTGCAATATCCGGGTCATTTCCTTTTTTAAATTCGATGCTGGAATTTCCACAACTCGGTGGTTAGCTTTGATAGCATTCCGCAATCTGGTTAAATAATCTGCAATTGGATCTGTCATGTTATTGTTTTTAAATTGATCCCGACTTTCGGGACAATATTTAACTTTTGCCCCCTAACCCCCTAAAGGGGGAACATTGGAAGCGTTTAATTGAATTTTAATGCTCTTATACTGTTAATTGCACCTAATAACTCCCCCTTTAGGGGGTTGGGGGGCAATTTTACCAGCTTGCTTTTTTAATTCCTGGTATCAGGCCTTTAGATGCCATTTCACGGAACTGAATACGTGAAATACCAAATTGGCGCATATATCCTTTTGGACGACCAGTAATTTTGCAACGGTTGTGAAGACGTACCGGTGAAGCATTTTTTGGTAATGATTGCAATGCATCATAGTTTCCTTCTGCAATAAATTGCTCGCGTTTTACAGCGTATTTAGCAACCAGTTTGGCTCTTTTTACCTCACGGGCTTTCATTGATTCTTTTGCCATTGTATCTCTAAATTAGTTTTTCTTAAATGGTAATCCGAATTCTTTCAATAATGCAAAACCTTCTTCATCGGTTGGAGCAGAAGTTACGAATGTAATATTCATACCCAACATGCGTGAAATAGCATCAATATTGATTTCAGGGAAAATAATTTGCTCAGTAATACCAAGTGTATAATTACCACGACCATCCATTTTGTTTTCAATACCCTTGAAGTCACGTACACGAGGTAAAGCAACGCGTACCAAGCGTTCCAAAAATTCGTACATGCGATCTCCTCTTAAAGTTACACGTACACCGATAGGCATTTTTTTACGTAACTTAAAGTTAGAAATATCTTTTTTCGAAATGGTAGCAACGGCTTTCTGACCAGTAATTGTTGTCATTTCATTGATAGCTACTTCAATGATTTTTTTATCAGCAACAGCAGAACCCAATCCTTGATTTAAAACTATTTTTTGTAGTTTAGGGGCTTGCATTACTGAACTATAGCCAAAATCTTTCATTAAGATTGGAACGATACGTTCTCTGTAATCTTGTTTTAAATTTGCTGTGTTCATTCTTAAATTTCTCCTCCTGATTTTTTAGAAATTCGCACCAATTTACCTTCTGCATTCAATTTTCGTCCAACACGTACGGGTTTACCGTTTTCTACGGGATTTAAATTTGAAATATGAATAGCTGCTTCCTGTTTTACGATGCCACCTTGAGGACTTTTCGCGTTAGGCTTGGTGCTTTTTGACACCAATTTCACACCTTCTACAATTGCGCGTTGTTCTTTCACAAGAACTTCCAACACGCGACCGGTTTTTCCTTTGTCAACCCCGGCGTTTACGTATACTGTGTCACCTTTTTTTATGTGTAATTTACTCATCACTAATTTGTTTTTCGAAGATTAAAGCACTTCAGGTGCAAGTGATATGATTTTCATATTAGTAGCACGCAATTCACGAGCTACTGGGCCGAATATACGGCTTCCACGGATTTCACCGGCACTGTTTAATAAAACACATGCATTGTCATCGAAACGAATATAAGAGCCATCTGCACGACGAACTTCTTTTTTCGTACGAACAATTACTGCTTTGGATACGATACCTTTTTTGATGTCGCTCGAAGGGATTACACTCTTCACAGCTACAACAATGATATCGCCCAATGTAGCGTAACGTTTGCTGGTTCCTCCTAATACACGGATACAAAGTGCTTCTTTAGCACCACTGTTATCCGCCACTATGAGTCTTGATTCTTGTTGTATCATAATTTACTTAACTCTTTCGATAATTTCAGTTAATCTCCATCTTTTTAGTTTACTCAGCGGGCGAGTTTCCATGATGCGTACTGTATCACCAATGTTACAGTCGTTCTTCTCGTCATGAGCATGATATTTTTTTGTCTTATTTACGAATTTACCGTAAATAGGGTGTTTTTCTTTCCACTTTACAGCTACAGTAATGGTTTTATCCATTTTGTTACTGAAAACGACACCCGTTCTTTCTTTTCTTAAATTTCTTGTTTCCATCAGGGTTTGAATTTTATTGATTAATTTCACGCTGACGTAACTCTGTCGCAAGACGAGCGATAGTACGACGTACCACCTTAATTTGCATTGGATTGTCAAGCGGAGAAATGGCATGATTCAATTTTAAACGAACCAGGTGCTCATTTTCAACATCCATGCGTTCTTGAATCTCTTTATTGTTTAATTCTTTAATTTCTCTTGTTTTCATTTTCCTTACACATTTAGAGTGGTGAAATCATAATCTCGTCTTACTACAAATTTTGTAGTTACGGGTAGCTTTTGAGCCGCCAAACGCAAGGCTTCTTTTGCGATATCGAAGGATACACCTTCTACTTCAAAAAGAATACGTCCCGGAGTGATAGGAGCAACGAACCCTTCTGGGGCTCCTTTACCTTTACCCATACGAACCTCTGCAGGTTTTTTAGTAATCGGTTTGTCAGGGAATACGCGTATCCAGATTTGACCTTGACGTTGCATATAACGAGTAACAGCAATACGGGCGGCCTCAATTTGACGACCAGTTAACCATTTAGACTCTAACGATTTTATTCCAAAAGAACCGAACGCCAACTGATTACCTCTTTGGGCATTTCCTTTCATGCGCCCCTTCTGCTGTCTCCTGAACTTTGTTTTTTTAGGTTGTAACATAATTTCCTTAAATCAAATTCATTTATACAGTTAATTTTTTTTCTTTTTAAAACCACCTTTACCTCCACGATCATTGCGGTCGTTGCGATCTTTGCGATCACCGCGGTCGTTGTTGTAACGATCACCACCACCACGAGATGTTTCTTTAGTTGCTGTAAAGTTTGGAGCTAAGTCTTTTTTACCGTAAATTTCGCCACGGCAAATCCATACTTTGATACCAATTAAACCTACTTTAGTTAAAGCTTCAGCATGTGCATAATCAATGTCAGCTCTTAAAGTATGAAGTGGAGTACGTCCTTCTTTATACATTTCAGAACGTGCCATTTCGGCGCCATTCAAACGACCTGAACACATGATTTTGATTCCTTCGGCTCCGATACGCATTGAAGAGGCAATAGCCATTTTCACTGCACGACGGTAAGCAATTTTTCCTTCTACCTGACGAGCCACATTGTTAGCAACAATTACAGCATCTAATTCAGGGCGTTTAATTTCGAAGATATTGATTTGAATGTCCTTATCGGTAATTTTTTTCAACTCTTCTTTTAGTTTATCAACTTCTTGACCACCTTTTCCGATAATGATACCGGGGCGTGCAGTACAAACTGTGATAGTTACCAATTTCAACGTACGTTCGATAACGATACGCGATATGCTAGCCTTAGCGAGACGGGCATTCAGGTATTTTCTAATCTTGTGATCTTCAAGAATGGTATCACCATAATTGTTACCACCGTACCAGTTTGAATCCCATCCACGAATGATTCCTAAGCGGTTACTTATCGGATTAATTTTTTGTCCCATCGAGCAATTAATTTTCGTTATCGTTAGTATTTTTGGTATCTACAAATATTGTAACGTGATTCGAGCGTTTGCGAATACGGTATCCACGACCCTGAGGTGCTGTGCGTAAACGTTTTAACATAGTAGCTGAATCTACATAAATATTACTTACATATAAATTTGCGTTATCGGCTTTTTGCTCAGTTTTGGTTTCCCAATTGGCAACAGCTGACTTCAGCAATTTTTCTAATCTTCCTGAAGCTTCTTTTGACGAAAACTTCAGTACACTCAAGGCTTTGTTTACCTCCATACCGCGTATCATATCTGCCACAAGGCGCATTTTACGTGGTGAAGTAGGAACGTCGTTGAGCTTAGCAAAGTAAAGAGTCTTATTCGCTTCTTTTCTTTCTTCGGCTGATATTTTTTTTCTTGCACCCATTTTCTTGAAATGTTTTTTTTATTCTAATTTAAATTTCAATGGATTATTTTTTCTTTCCTCCGTGACCGCGGAAGTTACGAGTTGGTGAAAATTCACCTAACTTGTGACCTACCATATTTTCGGTTACATATACGGGGATAAACTTGTTTCCATTGTGAACTGCAATTGTGTGACCTACAAAATCAGGTGATATCATTGAAGCGCGAGCCCATGTTTTGATAACGGTTTTTTTTCCGCTTTCATTCATGGCTAAAATCTTTGTTTCAAGTTTCAGATAGATGTATGGTCCTTTTTTTAATGAACGGCTCATATTATTTACTTAATTTTTTCGATTATTTTTTCTTTCTTTCAATAATATATTGACTTGACTGTTTTTTAGGAGCACGTGTTTTGTACCCTTTAGCTAACAAGCCTTTGCGTGAACGTGGGTGTCCTCCTGAAGAGCGGCCTTCACCTCCACCCATCGGGTGATCAACAGGATTCATAACTACACCACGTACGCGAGGACGACGTCCAAGCCAACGTGAGCGACCTGCTTTACCCGATCTCTCAAGTGCATGATCAGAATTTCCAACAGTTCCAATAGTAGCTTTACAAGTTGCAAGAACTTTGCGAACTTCGCCTGAAGGTAATTTGATAATGGCATATTTGTCTTCGCGAGAAGCCAACTGAGCAAATGTTCCTGCCGAGCGTACCATCGCGGCACCTTGACCCGGGCGTAATTCAATGTTATGAATTATTGTACCCAGTGGAATGTTTTGCAAAGGAATTGCATTACCTACTTCAGGAGCAGCATTCTCTCCTGACATAATTACCTGACCAACTTGCAATCCGTTTGGTGCAAGAATGTATCTTTTTTCACCGTCAGCATAAAAAAGCAATGCAATACGAGCCGAACGATTCGGATCATATTCAATGGTTTTTACAGTTGCGGGAACACCGTCTTTGTTGCGTTTAAAGTCAATTACTCTATATTTCTTCTTGTGTCCGCCACCTAGGTAGCGCATGGTCATTTTACCATCGTGGTTACGACCTCCGGATTTTACTCCGCCTACAACAAGAGATTTTTCTGGCGCACTCGCAGTAATTGTGTCGAACGTGCCAATAATCTTGTGTCTTTGCCCCGGTGTTGTGGGTCTTAGTTTACGTACAGCCATTTTTTATTAAATATTGCTATAAAAATCAATTTGTTCTCCGTCTTTAACTGTAATAATTGCTTTTTTATAAGCAGATGTTTTTCCATTTATTGCACCACTTTTTGTGAAGCGGCTTTTTTGTTTTGGAGCTACAATCAACGTATTTACGTCCATTACAGTTACATTATACATAGTCTCTACTGCTTCCTTGATTTGAATCTTGTTAGCATCTTTTTGAACTCTAAAGCCATAGCGGTTCAGTTTTTCGCTCAGCTTTGTCATCTTTTCTGTAACGATTGGTTTTATGATAATTCCCATTTCTGTTCTCCTTATGCTTTTAAAATTTGTTCAATTGCCATTACCGAATCTTCAGTCATCACAAGAGTTTTTGCATTAAGCACAATGTAAGTGTTTAATTCAGAAACTGTTACGACATTTGCCTTAGGTAAATTACGAGCCGACAAATATACGTTTTTATTTGCAGTTGCTAAAATTATTAATGGCTTTTTATCAGCTACTTGTAAACTTTTTGTCATAGCTAAGAATTCTTTCGTTTTTGGAGCAGCAAAATCCAAATTATCAACTACCGTGATAAGGTTATTTAAAGCTTTATACGAAAGAGCCGATTTGCGGGCAAGTTGTTTTACTTTCTTGTTTAATTTGAAGTTATAGTCGCGTGGTGTTGGACCAAACATACGACCTCCGCCTACGCGAACACCCGATTTGATATCACCCGGACGAGCTCCACCACCGCCTTTTTGACGGCCTAATTTGCGTGTACTACCCGACAACTGGCTACGGCCTTTTGACGAGTGTGTTCCCTGACGTTGGTTAGCCAAATACTGTTTCACATCTAAATAAATAGCATGGTCGTTTGGCTCAATACCGAAGACTGCATCGCTTAACGATACTTTTCTTCCTGTGTCTTCTCCTTTAATATTTACTACACTAAGTTCCATGGTTATTTATTGATGATTACGATTGAACCTTTAGCTCCGGGAACTGAACCTTTGATTAAAATCAAATTGTGTTCCGGAATCACTTTTAATACTTGTAAGTTTTGTATAGTAACTTTATCGCCACCCATACGACCACCCATGCGCATACCTTTAAATACACGTGAAGGATAAGATGAAGCTCCTAACGAACCCGGTGCACGTAAACGGTTGTGCTGTCCGTGTGTTGCCTGACCTACTCCACCAAAACCATGACGTTTTACAACACCCTGGAATCCTTTTCCTTTTGAAGTTCCGACTACATCGACAAATGTATCTGCTTCGAACATTTCAACGGTGATTGCTTCACCTAATTTGAATTCTGATTCGAATCCTTTGAACTCAACCAAGTGTCTTTGAGGTGCTACTCCTGCTGCTTTGAAAATTCCGGCTTCGGCTTTGTTGGTGTGTTTTTCAGTTTTTGTCTGAAAACCAACCTGAACAGCTTCGTAACCATCAGATTCTACAGTTTTAATTTGAGTAACAACACAAGGACCTGCTTCAATAACAGTACATGGTACATTTTTACCATCGGCACTGAAAACGGATGTCATTCCGATTTTTTTTCCTAATAATCCTGGCATTTCAATTGTTGTTTAATGACCCCTAACCCCAATACGGGGGATCGGCCTGTTTAATTTTTGATATATTCTTTCCCTAAAAAACCCTTTATGGGTCAGGGAGTCTTACACTTTAATTTCTACTTCTACTCCGCTTGGTAATTCAAGTTTCATCAAGGCATCAACTGTTTTGGCTGTTGAGCTATAGATGTCAATCAAACGTTTGTATGAACATAATTCAAACTGTTCGCGTGATTTCTTGTTTACGAATGTAGCACG
This sequence comes from Paludibacter jiangxiensis, assembly GCA_945870155.1. Lineage (GTDB taxonomy): Bacteria > Bacteroidota > Bacteroidia > Bacteroidales > Paludibacteraceae > Paludibacter > Paludibacter jiangxiensis_A. The sequence goes on from CAMBSB010000016.1 coordinate 41,282, forward strand.
GTTTACTGTAAAAATACGTTTGTGTGTTGGTAATGGAATAGGACCACTTACTACTGCGCCTGTAGCTTTTACAGTTTTTACGATTTTTTCGGCCGATTTGTCAACCAAATTGTGATCGTATGATTTTAATTTAATTCTGATTTTTTGACTCATTGTCTTTTTATATTTTCTGCCCCCTAACCCCCTAAAGGAGGAATTTGGGAACATTTGTTTAATTATTATTTTTTTTCTTTTGATCCAATTAAGAGTCATTCGCTAATTGGATATTTATTAAATTTTGGCACTTCAAATCCCCCCTTTAGGGGGTTGGGGGCCTATAAAAGTTCCACTTTACCTTTAGCTTCAGCAACTACTTCTTTAGCAATTGAATTAGAAACTTCGGCATAATGATCGAATTCCATTGTTGATGTTGCACGACCCGAACTAATTGTACGCAATGCAGTAACATAACCAAATGTTTCAGCCAAAGGCACTTTTGCTTTCACAATTCTGGCACCGGTACGGCTTGATTCCATGCCTTCTACCTGACCACGACGTTTGTTTAAGTCACCAATTATATCACCCATACTTTCTTCAGGTGTAACAACCTCCATTTTCATGATAGGTTCCAACAGAATTGGTTTGGCTTTTGCACAAGCTTCTTTATAAGCCATTTGAGCACAAATCTCGAATGATAACTGGTCAGAGTCAACTGCGTGGTATGAACCATCAATAACAGTAACTTTCAATTTGTCAAGTGGGAAACCTGCTAAAACACCATTTTTCATGGCACTTAGGAATCCTTTTTGAATAGAAGGTATATATTCTTTTGGTATATTACCACCTTTAACCGAATCGATAAATTGTAATGAACCTTCAAATTCTTTATCAGCAGGCTCAACACGTACTATCATATCGGCAAATTTACCACGACCACCGGATTGTTTCTTATAAACTTCGCGTATCTCAACTGCTTTAGAGATAGCTTCTTTGTATGAAACCTGAGGACGACCCTGGTTACATTCTACTTTGAACTCACGTTTCAAACGGTCGATAATGATTTCGAGGTGAAGTTCACCCATACCACTGATAATAGTTTGACCTGATTGTTCTTGAGTATGTACAGTAAATGTAGGATCTTCTTCAGCCAGTTTATTTAAGCCCATACCTAATTTATCTAAATCCTTTTGAGTTTTAGGCTCAATAGAGATTCCGATAACAGGTGCAGGGAAATCCATTGATTCAAGTGTAATTGCATGTGCTTCATCACAAAGTGTATCACCTGTGCGAATATCTTTAAATCCAACACCGGCACCAATATCACCAGCTGAAATTAATTCAACAGGATTTTGTTTATTTGAGTGCATTTGGAAAATACGTGAAATACGTTCTCTTTTTTCAGAGCGAGTATTGTACACATAAGAACCTGCGGGTAATTTACCTGAGTAAACTCTGAAGAAACAAAGACGTCCAACATAAGGGTCAGTTGCAATCTTAAATGCCAATGCACACAATGGTTCATTTGCATCTGGGTGACGTACAACTTGTTTTTCAGGATCACGTGGATCGAAACCTATTGTTTCAGGAGTATCCATTGGACTTGGCAAGTAAGCACAAACTGCGTCAAGCATAGTTTGAACCCCTTTATTTTTGAAAGCTGAACCACAAATCATTGGATTAATTTCCATAGACAATGTAGCTTTGCGGATAGCAACTTTAATTTCATCAACAGTAATAGTTGAAGGATCATCAAAGTATTTTTCCATCAAAACATCATCGTACTCAGCAACAACTTCCAACATTTTATCTCTCCATTCTTCTGCTTCAGCCAATAAGTCAGCAGGTATATCCTCTACAGAATACTCAGCTCCCATTGTTTCATCATGCCAAAGAATTGCTTTCATAGCAACCAAATCAATAACGCCTTTGAATTTTTCTTCAGCACCAATTGGAATTTGAATTGGACAAGGTTTTGCTCCTAAAACTGTTTTAATTTGGCGAATAACTTCGTAAAAGTCGGCTCCTGAACGGTCCATTTTGTTAACGAAACCGATGCGTGGAACATTGTATTTATCGGCTTGACGCCAAACTGTTTCAGATTGTGGTTCAACACCACCTACTGCACAAAAAGTAGCAACAGCACCATCAAGAATACGCAATGAACGCTCTACTTCAACAGTAAAGTCAACGTGTCCCGGAGTGTCAATCAAATTAATTTTGTATTTTTCTCCCAGATAATCCCAAGAAGTAGTAGTAGCTGCCGAAGTAATTGTGATACCTCTTTCTTGCTCTTGCTCCATCCAGTCCATCGTAGCAGCACCATCGTGTACCTCACCAATTTTGTGAGTTAAACCGGTATAAAACAAAATACGTTCTGACGTAGTTGTTTTTCCGGCATCGATATGCGCCATGATACCGATATTTCTGTTATAAATTAAATCTCCTTTAGCCATTTTATGTCTTAAAATTCTTTTTTTATACCTTATATAATCTTATATACAACTCTTTATTCCCCTTTCGGGAATTCAAGGGTCATTAAAATCTGAAATGTGCGAATGCGCGGTTAGCTTCAGCCATGCGGTGCATATCTTCCTTACGTTTGAATGCGCCTCCTTGGTTGTTAAATGCATCAACGATTTCGGCAGCCAATTTATCAGCCATCGAACGTCCTCCGCGTTTGCGTGAGTATAATATAAGATTTTTCATTGAAACAGATTCCTTGCGATCAGCACGGATTTCAGTAGGGACTTGGAATGTAGCTCCACCCACACGACGCGATTTAACTTCGACTAGCGGGGTAATATTCTCGAGGGCTTTTTTCCAAATATCGAGTGGAGATTTTTCTTCGTTTGGAAGTTTGTTTTTCACAACTTCGAGCGATGAATAGAAAATGTCGAAGGCAGTAGATTTTTTGCCATCATACATCAAGTGGTTTACAAATTTTGTAACCATCGACTCATTGAAAACAGGATCCGGTAGGATCATCCGTTTTTTTGGTTTCGATTTTCTCATTTTTTAATAAAATTTCCGTTTTTTGTTTTTGTTGGTTGCTTTAGTTATGCTTCAATAATTCCTCCGAATTATTTACTCAACCTGTCATCTGCTACCTTGAAAACGCAAACAAGTTTTTAAACTTGATTTTGTTAGTTTGTTTTTTTTGAAAAAGAATTTAGCTTACATCCTTATATATATATATATAGGATAAATGCTCATCTTATTTTTTCTTTCCTTTTGCTGGTGCACCCTTAGCTGCTACTTGTCCTGGTTTTGGGCGTTTCGCTCCGTATTTTGAACGACGTTGCGTACGACCGTTTACTCCTGCTGTGTCAAGTGTTCCACGAACCACGTGATAACGTACACCCGGAAGATCTTTTACACGACCACCACGTACCATTACGATAGAGTGCTCTTGTAAATTGTGTCCTTCACCTGGAATGTATGCATTCACTTCTTTTTGGTTAGTTAAACGTACACGGGCAACTTTACGCATTGCTGAGTTCGGCTTTTTAGGAGTGGTAGTGTACACACGAACGCAAACACCGCGACGCTGTGGACATGAATCCAAGGCTGGCGATTTACTTTTGTCGATGAGTTCTGCTCTTCCTTTTCTAACTAATTGCTGAATTGTAGGCATTTTACTTTGTTTTAATAACTTATATTGTTTTTTTTGACCTCTTGGTTTTTCTCCAAAATGGGTTGCAAAGATAGATGTTTTTTTTATAATAGCAATGGCTAAACCAAAAATATTTCTGAATTTACAAAACAAATGCGATAAAAGACTATTGTTGAATGATTTAAAATGCATATTAATACCTGTTTCTGTCGATTTATTGCAATTAAACAACCATTATTGGTGTTGAACAAAGATAAAATTGTGCTTGAAAATAAGTAAATGAAAAATACGCATTTTTCCGTATTTAAAATTCTGATTGAAAATTTGAACTTTGCATACTATTTACATACAAAAATATTTATATTAAATGAAAACACTTTCGATTTTATTAATTATAGTTTTTGCATTATTAATATGCGTTAATATTTCCAGATACATTCATACATTTAAATATCACAAAAAACAAATAGAAAATTTAAATGACTTATTGTTTAAAACAAAACACAAACAAATTATATTAAATCAACAACTTAAGATCCTTCGAATTTCTGAAGATGATCAAAAGTCAAATTTATACGCTTTATATACCAGAATGAATGAACTGGTTGAAACATTTTTGAATGTAGAGAATAAATAAAATCAATTAGTGAATGGTATCTGTGAAATTTGTGGAATTAATAACATCACATCTACAAACCACAAAATTGGGACTTTATGACTTAGTTTATAAATCTAAAAAACTAATAGCGAATTAAGTTTTAAAAGTTTGATGATAAAATACATAAACAACATATTCAATGTAATAAGATCTAGAACACAGAATATTTAATATAGCTTCTCTCTGCAAAATCAATTTTTAAATTCACTTTATTTGGACATTTAAACATTTTATACAAAAACAATGTTATTGAAAATATTATTCTGAAAATTCCAAAACAATATATTTATTTTAAATGCAATTTGCTCCGTATCATAAAACTCAATGATTAAACGCAAAAAAGTCAAATTTGTCAATTGTAATAATATGATGAAGTCCGGTATTTTATTAATGTTTGTTTGTTTTAGTTTGCGCATTTTATCGCAGGACGTAAATTCAAATATTCAAAAACTAAAAGAAAAACTAAAAACCAACCCCGATGCGCGAAATACGGCAATAATATTTTCTGATTTAACCTGGTATTATTCAACTATTTCCATTGATTCAGCTTTGAATTATGGCGAAAAAGCCATTGTTGCTTCAAAAGCTTTAGGAGATTCAACTTTGATAGCACAGGTTTTCAGCGATGTAGGAGCAGTTTATTTCAGAAAAGGTGATTTCGAAAATTCGAAAATTTATTACCTGAAAGCATATATTATTCGTAAAATTCGGAACGATTATAAAGGTTTGGCCAAGATTAACAATAACTTAGCGAATATTTACGAAAAAACACAACAGTATAAAGCAGCGATGAGCTCTTTTTTAGAGGCATTGAAGTATTTTGAAGGTGTAAAAGATGAAAAAAACATACATATCATAAAAGGAAATATTGGCCTAATATTATTGAAAATCAAGAATTACGACAAAGCTTTTACCTATATAAGCGATGCAGTTCAATATCAGGAAGCCAATAATTCGACCGAGGAGTTGTGTGTATCGTGTCTAAATTTAGGGAATGTATATCTACAGCTGAAAGACACAGTGAACGCATTGAAACTTTACGAAAAAAGTTTGAAAGCATGCACAACAGTCGGAAATAAAAAGGGAATTTCTAGTGGTTATAATAATATAGCAGCCATTAAAACTGAACAAAAAAAATCGAAGGATGCAAAAGCGCTTTATGCTAAAGTGAAAAGTCTGAGAGCAGAATTGAATTCCGAACTGGACAAAGCTAATTTTGATTTAAATTTGGCAATTGAATTTATAGCAAAAAAGGATTATAAAAATGCTAAAATACTTTTGATAAATGTAGAGAATATATTCAGCAAAACAAAGAATAATAGCAACTTACAACTCAATTACAAATCATTAATTGAAACATACTCCCACTTAAATCAACCCGAAAGCGTGCGTGTATATGTAAACAAATTAATGGTTTTAAACGCCAATTTGCTCGAGAGTTCGGTATTGAAAGAAACTGCAGAACTTGAAACAAAATATCAAACCTTAAAAAAAGAAAAACTCTTGCTTCAAAAAGAAAGTGAAGCTCGAGAAAAAAACATATTACTTATAAGAGTCTCATTTTTAGGATTTTTTATTGCACTAATGGGTTTCATTTTTTATCGTCAACAAAGATTGAAACGCAAACAAGAAAGTCGTGAATTTGAATTAAAAACAGCTATTGCCGAAATTGAAACCCAAAACATGCTGCAAGAACAGCGTATCAGTATTTCGCGCGACTTACACGACAACATTGGGTCTCACCTTACTTTCATTATTTCGTCAATTAACAACTTGATGTATAAACATAAAAATATAAATGAAACATTATACAACCAGCTTAAAAAAATTGAATCTTTTGCAACAGAAACTATCGCCGAACTGCGTGATACTATTTGGGCATTGGACATAAAAAGTTTTCAGTTCGATGATTTAAAAAACAGATTAATCGCTTTTATCGAGAAACAAAAATTTGTCAATCCTGAATTTAGCATCGAGTTTGAAGTAGAAGAAAAAACAGGAGAGCCAGTGCTAAATTCTTTTGCAGGCATAACCATTTATCGTATCATTCAGGAATTCACTAACAATACTTTAAAACACGCCAAAGCCACCAAACTAAATATCATAATATTCTTAGAAGGTGAGTTTCTACATGTTAAACTGACTGATAATGGAATAGGCTTCGACATTGCAAATTGCAATCGAGGACATGGACTTTACAACATGGAAAAACGTTGCAAGGAATTAAATGGATCAATAAGCATGTTTTCAGAACCGGAAAAAGGAACTACAGTAAACATGACATTTGATTTAGAATTTTTAAAGTAAAGAATCTGAAACAGAAATTTATACCTTCATAGAGTTTTATTTTATCAATAGATCATTTCACAATTATAATACAATTGCTTAAGCTCGTTTTTAAATTGATTCTATTTAACAGGTATATTTTAAAATGAATTTTACGATTTTTTTTACCATAGATATACTTGGTAGCATTATTTTCAAAGGCATATAAACTTTTCTTTGAAAATAATGTTTATATTTGTAATAAAAATAAATATGGAATGAAAATAGTATTTAAAATTAAAAATTATTCAATATGAAAAAACTTTCGCTATTATTTGCTTTATTTTTTGTGTTTTTACTAACAAAAGCACAAGATCAATTTATTGGTGAAATTAGAATTTTTGCCGGATATTTCGCTCCTCGATATTGGGCATTTTGCGATGGTCAGCTTTTGCCCATATCACAGAATACAGCTTTATTTTCGTTACTTGGCACTACGTATGGTGGTAATGGTCAAACTAATTTTGCACTGCCAAATTTAAATGGGCGAACTCCAATTGGTTATGGTCAGGGGCCTGGTTTATCACTCCGTGACTTAGGTGAATCAGGAGGTTCGGACAATGTTACTCTTGTAACATCAGAATTACCATCACATCAACATTCTATGATTACAAGTGGGTCGGTTAGTTTACCAGCAAGCAGTGTAGCAGGCAACTCTGACTCGCCTGTCAATACCAACGCGGCCAATGTTACCAATGCTTACAGTGCTAGTGCTGGTAGTAATATGAAAACAACCGATTATACAGTTGAACTATCAGCAACAGGCTCCTCGCAACCGCATAATAATTTACAACCTTATGTAGTTGTTCGTTACATTATCGCACTACAGGGTATCTACCCACCACGACAATAAACAAATATTAAAATAAAATCTATGAAACTATATAATTATTTAATAGCGATATTTATGCTATTTACACTAAGTGTGAATGCACAATCAGAACAGTACTTAGGAGAAATCCGAATTTTTTCCGGAAATTTTGCACCCAAAGGCTGGGCTTTATGCAATGGTCAATTACTCCCAATTAATCAGAATCAAGCATTGTTTTCCTTACTTGGTACAACTTACGGTGGCAATGGTCAAACTAATTTTGCTTTGCCAAATCTGATGGGCAAATTAGCAATGGACGAAGGCAATGGTCATAATCCAGGTGAAACAGGAGGTACAACATCCCACACACTTACCACAGCCGAAATTCCTATGCATACACATTCAGCTACAAGTGTATCCATTACTCAAAATGCAAACAGTATTGCAGGCAATTTAAGTTCCCCTGTAGGAAATTATTATGCTAAAAACACAATTCGTGGTAATGAATTTAATTCTGAGTCCAATGCAACAGGAGTTTCACTTCCACTTCCTACCAATACTGTTGGAAATACGGGAAGTACGCAAGCTCATACCAACATGCAACCTTATGCAGTAGTTACATTTATTATTGCTTTGCAGGGAATTTATCCAAGTCAGAATTAATCAAACAATAAAATAAAAATATGAAAAAAAATACCTTTATTATAATGATATTAAGTGTTATAATGCTTCAAAGCATAAAAGCACAATATGTTGGTGAGATACGCATGTTTGCAGGAAATTTTGCTCCCGCAGGATGGGCATTTTGTAATGGTCAAAGCTTGCCAATTTCTGAGAATGAAGTGTTGTTTATGCTTATTGGAACTACTTATGGTGGAGATGGACAATCTTATTTTAATTTGCCTGACTTTAGAGGACGTGCTCCAATGCATCAGGGTTCGGGTTATGTAATAGGTGAGCTTGGTGGAGTAGAGGATGTAACCCTTACAACGAATCAAATACCAAATCACACTCATTCAGCTTCGGTAGTAACAAAAGTGTATAATCAAGCAGGAAAAACCGACACGCCTGTGGCGAATTATGTGGCGGTTAATCCGGCACGTGGGTTGGAATTTTCGACTACTTCGAATGGAAATATGGCTGGAAATTTAAGTTATACGGCAGCAAGCATTACTTCACCATCAGGTGGTAGCCAGCCTCACAACAACATGAAACCGTACCTGGTAATTAATTATATTATATCGCTTTATGGAGTATTTCCTTCGCAAAACTAATTAAATAACAAAAAATGAAAAATATAATTACAATATTAGCACTCCTGCTAATTTCAATTTCTAATGTATTTTCGGCAAGTTATACTGTTACAAAAACAGCAGATGATTTAACATCGGGCACTTTGCGCTCTGCTATTATTAGTTCAAATGCAGCCGGTGGAAGCAATACAATTACTATAACAACCACAGGAACAATAACTCTTACGTCAGCACTGCCTGTTGTAACTACGCCGGTAGTAATAAATTGTACCGATGCTTCAGGCATAACTATCAGTGGAAATAATTTGTATCGGATTTTTGAAGTAAGTATTGCAACCGGAACTGTTACGTTTAAAAATTTGAATATTTTAAACGGAAAAGGCGATGGTGGTGGTGGAGGAATCTTTGCAATCACCTCAGCAACAGGCAAAATAATTTGTGAAAACTGTTCCTTTACCGGTTGCTCAGCTATTGGAAGTCAAGCTTATGGTGGAGCTATACAGTCATCGGCCGATGTAGATTTACTTAATTGCACTTTAACCGGAAATTCTGCAATAGATGGCGGTGGAGCTATAGAGATTTTAGATGCGCTTGCAGTACTTACCATTAACCATTGTACAATTTATCAAAACTCTACAAGTAGTTCTAACATTGCTGGTGGTATTGATTTATATTTAGGTAAGCTAAACATGACTAACTCCATAGTTGCGAATAACACCAATGGTAACGCTAGTGGAGCGAGAGATGTATCCAAAGATGCAGGAAATATAAATACAAATCTAAGCAATTATAATATTTACACCACTGCACCATTTAGTGGAGCGAATGACTTAACAAATAAAACAATCGGTCAAATTGGCGTTTCAGCATTAACCAACAATGGTGGTAAAGTAAAAACAATGCGTATTGCTTTATCAAGTATTGCACGAAATGCAGGAACAGGAAGCATAGCAACTGATGCACGTGAACTCGCTCGCGAAGGTATTGTTGATATTGGCGCGTTTGAATCATTAAGTCCAACAGCAACTACAAATTCTGCTACCGGCATCACAAACACAACAGCAGTTTTAAATGGAGTGCTCGACAATAAAGGTTATACGGTTTCATTAGTCGAGTTTGAATATGGAAATAGTACTGGCAACTATGCGCAAACTCAAACAGCCACGCTTTCAGGTGGCACCACTGCCAGCTATAGTTTAACAAGTCAAGCGCCAGGATCTACAGTATATTATCGATTAGCAATAACAGTTGATGGTTATAAATTTTATGGTTTAGAAAAAACTTTAACTTTGTTGCTTCCAACCGACATTGACGAACAAAACTCACTTAAACAGCTAGTTTACAGCCAAAAATCTAAACAACTATCAGTAAATGGCTTATTCGATTATGTTGAAGTTTTTGATGCAACTGGAAAACTTGTTCAAAGAACAAAATCAAATTCACTTAATCTTAACGGACAAGGTATGGTAATAGTACGTTTACATTCGAATGGCAAATTTACAAGTCAAAAAATAGTTTTGTAAATGTCAAATTTTTTCGGTAATACAAATTAAAAAGAACTTAAACTTTATTTACACTGTTAGACAAAATTAATTTGCTTTACGCAAGAAGTTAAAAAATCAATGTCAGATATTGCTTTTGAGCTTAAACTTGCATTCCGAAATCAAAAAGGAAAAACCTTTATATTCGAGAGTAGAATCAAAGCTTTGATTTTATAAATTTCTACTAAAAAAAATGAATTAAACCTTGTCTACTTACAGCAGGCGAGGTTTAATTTTTAATAAGTCATTGTTATTGTAAATTTATTCTAATAATTAAAATTGTGACATAGTAAAAAAATGAAAGCATTTATTTATTTAACCCTTTTCGTTGGCTTAACATTCTCTGCTTGCACACCAACTGACGAAGATATTGATAAAAACAAGTCCACCATTGCTCAGGAGTTAGACCCTGCAAAAAGCTTTTATGCAGCCAATGGCGGCATTTTTAAGTATCGTATTTATCAATCTCCACCTACCGAGGGCGAAACAAACAACAACAATTATCACATTGCTGAAGCCTATAAAATCATTGACAATCAGGGTGTTTTCTCTGTAATTTCAAAATATAGTGTTCCTTCCATCGGTCTGGTTGGGTATGGAGCCACACTCAATTGTAAGGGCGAATACAATCACCCGGACTCAACCAATAGAGTAACTATCTTTAAATCGCAATACGACCAAGTTCCAACTTATGATGAATATGAAATTGATATGAATAATACGCGTCTTTTGACGTATAATTATACTAATGGTAGTCATGGTGAATTTGGTTTCGATAATATTATACTTTATGTCAACAACCCTGTGTTTTTTCAAGGTGCAATTTCGTCAAGATCAAATCGGGGATATATGCACACACTCAATCATGCCAATTTTATGTTGAGTATGGGTTATAATTCCAATTCGGGTAGCCCCACCTTGTATCGCTACAATCCTGCAAATTATACCTGGATAGGTGATGCGGTTTCTCAAATTGAATGGGTTCCCTGCAGCAATACCAATATCCCTTTGAAAAACGATGCTTCAAAAGCCGGAAATACGGATAAGGTTTTTTGGGCATATCTAAGTTACACTACCAATCTTGCAAACGGAAAGATAAATATTCTCAGTTATAACGGAAGCACTTTTAGCGATGTTACAAGTTTGGGTGGCATTGGTAGTATAGGAATAGGCTGGAGTTCTATTAGCTCAATCACAATATACAAAAATCCAACGAATCTGAATAAACCCTACATGGTTGTAAGGCACTATGATGCTGAAATTTTAGACATTTACAAGTTCAATGGAACAGCTATTGAAAAAGTTAAAACAGGTGTATCAATACCTTCAACAATTGCTTTACTACCTGGCGACACCAAGCGGGTGATTAAAGACATAGCCTTTTCGGGTAATAATGTTTATATAATCTCGGGTAATGATAAAAATTTGTACAAACTTTCGGGCAATAGTTTTGTGATTGAAAAGCCAAACCTGACCTTGACGGACGATAGAATTTCGGCATTGGAATCAACTCCAACCGGCATTTTAATTTCAATAGTCAAAACAATTCCGACCAAACCATTGTCCAAAATTGTATCTGATATAGTTTACATCACAAATTAAAAAAACTTATGGAAAAGAAACTATTTACACGCATTTGGCAATTCGTATACGCCATCATTATTCTTTTATTTGCAAGCAGTTGCGAAGCCGATGATTTTAAAACCGACACATTCACCGACCCACGCGATGGAAATGTTTATAAGACAGTAACTATTGGCACACAAACGTGGATGGCTGAAAATCTGAGATATTTACCCAGTGTAGTTAGCCCTCTAAGGCAATCGCAATACACAGTTTATCATTATGTATATGGTTACGACGGCACTAATGTTGATGAAGCCAAGGCGACATCGAATTACAAAACTTATGGAGTTTTATACAATTGGACAGCTGCCAAAGCTGCTTGTCCGGCAGGTTGGCATTTACCCACTGACGAAGAATGGACACAGCTAACAGAATACCTTGGAGCAAGCGATGCGGGTGGCAAACTCAAAGAAAAAGGGACTAAGCATTGGAACAGTCCCAACACGGGAGCAAGCAACAAAGCTAATTTCAATGCCCTTCCGGGTGGAGGAAGATTTAGCACCTATCAATTCACTTATTTAGGCGATATGGGTTATTGGTGGACAGATTCACATGATGGCACCGGACTTTATTATTATCGGTATATACAACAAAATGATAAGGGAATAATGCGTGGTTACGTTGTGAGGGATGCTGGTTTTTCGGTTCGTTGCGTGAAAGATTGATTAGAAAAAACTGATCTAAAATAAATTAAAATGATAAAAGTAGCATTGGTCGATGATAACAGTTTTCTGAGACACACGATTTTAGAAAAATTGCAGTTTTTCGATGATATTGAATGTAAATTCGTTGCCGAAAACGGTAAAGATTTACTTGTGAAAATTGAGAAAAACACCACCATTGAACTTATACTGATGGACATAGAAATGCCCATGATGAATGGTATAGATGCAACAGCCGAAATCAAGCGTCTTTATCCACAGGTTAAAATAATTATGCTGACCGTTTTTGATAATGATGAAAATATATTCAACTCAATCAAGGCCGGGGCAGATGGATATTTGCTCAAAGAAATTACGCCCGATGAACTTTATAAAGCCATAATCGACACCATGCATGGAGGAGCTTCCATGACGCCTTCCATAGCATTAAAAACCTTGCGTATGTTCAGACAACCCATTGATTTTGAAGCAGAAAATGCCAACCCCGATTTAAAACTTACCGACAGAGAAATAAAAGTATTGGAGCAACTATCCACTGGAATAAAGTATGAGCAAATTGCCTCCAATCTTTTTGTTTCCACCGGGACTATTCGCAAACACATAGAGAATATTTATTTCAAACTTCAGGTTCACAACAAGTTAGAAGCAATACAAAAAGCACGAAAAAACAAGCTAATTTGAATTTAAATATACGGAATTCATCGTATTGTGTTCCTAGCTGTATACATGTATCTTTGCATTAATAATTTCAAATAAAATATAGCTCAAAATCAACATTTAATTGTGAAAAACCAACAAACTATTTCAACTAAAAGTTGAACGTTAGAAAGTTTATAATTTTGTATATCT
>CAMBSB010000017.1 GCA_945870155.1 Paludibacter jiangxiensis
CTACCGCCCAAAAGTCGGTAAAGCGCTTTACAGTGTTGTTAATATCATTTCCAACAATACCCTGAAAGAATGCCGTTAAATCAAAGCCTTTCCAATCCAATACAATGTTCAATCCGTATTCAAAATCAGGATGTGGATTTCCAATCCAGGTTCTGTCTTTTTCATCAATAACATTATCGTCGTTCAGGTTTTTATAGCGGATACGCCCAATATCTTTTCCCGTTTGAGCAGCATGATTATCCACTTCTTCCTGCGATTGAAACAAACCATCGGCTACATATCCGTAAAATGAATTAATTGGTTTTCCTAATATATTATCCGTTGTACCGTTTCCGCCATAATTATTTACCACACTTTCAGGCAGTTTGGTAATTTTATTCCGATAGCCCGAAATATTTCCGGTTACATCATAATTTAGTCCGAACGACGTTCTACCTCTGTAACCCAATGAAAATTCGATACCTTTATTTTCCATCGAAGCTCCATTTACCCAGTGGTCGCCACCTTCGCCAATGGCTCCCAAATAAGGCGGTTTTACCAAAATATCTTCGGTTTGTTTAAAATACCATTCAAAACTTCCGTACATGCTTTGATTGAATAAACCAAAATCGAGACCGATATTTGTTTGAGTAGTTGTTTCCCATTTAATTTTATCGTTGGCACGCTGGTTTAACTGATAACCCGAAGGCAACATGCCTGAGTTTTTGCCTGCAATATCGTAAGCAGTTCCGGTATTGACACCTGCACCTGTTTCGCCAATGTAGTTGGCCACTATTATTGTGCGATTGGCATAATTATCAATTTCCTGATTTCCTGTTTGTCCCCAACCGGCACGTAGTTTCAAATCAGAAATAATGTTTTTTGAGTTTTGCATAAAACTCTCCTGACTTATGCGCCAGCCTGCCGAAAAAGCAGGAAATGTTGCATAACGATTCTCTTTCCCAAAACGCGAAGAGCCATCGCGGCGTAAAGTAACCGAAGCCAGATAACGGTCGCTGTAAGCATAATCAATTTTACCAAATGCAGAGCTTAAAGCCGAACCTGTAGACCCACCAGTGGCATACATTTCGCCAACACCTGCCGAAGGCCACATATAGTCGGGATTTTCAAGTTCGAATGTTCTTCTTTCGGTTGAAAAATTTATGTCCTTTTGTTTTATCATTTCAACACCGGCAAGCAGATTGAACTGATTCTTGTCGATTTTAAATTCGTAGGTAGCTGTATTTGTCCAGTTCCATTTCAAAGATTGACTTTGAATCATTTTTGCTGAAGTAAGGTCGGAGCCCAATCGTCCTCCAAAGCTATAAGTAAGCACACGTTGATAATAGTTGGAATAATCTACTCCAAAAGTACTGCGAACATGCAGGTTTTTAATTGGACGGATATCGATGTAGGCGTTTCCGAAAGTGCGCCAATAGCTGTACGGATTATCTTTGTTGGCATCCAGAATGCGGGCAGGGTTATCTCTGTCGCGCATTCCCGATGTTACACTTCCCCACGCTCCATCTATTGTTTTGAGTGGCATTATTGGTAATGATAGAATCGACAAATCGAGTACTCCACCGGGAGACTGAAGTTCGCCGGTATGATTTATGGTAAAGTTTTCACCAATCGTAATCATATCGCCCAGCAGTTTGTACGACGAATTCATACGTGCCGAGATACGGTTAAAGTTGGATTCTTTTATTGTTCCCTGATTATCGTAATAACCAAGCGAGAAAAAGCTATTGGTTTTTTCGGTTCCGCTGCTAACCGATAGGTTGTACGATTGCGCCAATCCGGGACGGGTAATTGCGCTAAACCAGTCGGTATCCGACGATAACATGGTGTTTGTACCATCGCGAGCATCGATAAATTTTGGCACTTTTATGCCGCCCAATACCGCATTGCCATTATCGTCGTAACTATAATCGTAGGTATAACCAAGTTGGTTGGTATTTGGATTCACGCCACTGTTTATCATGGCTTGCCATTGAGCCTCACCAAACTGTTTGGTATTGAGCATGTCAATTACTTTTCCGTAGCGGGCAGTAGTTACATAACTATCAAAATTTACGCGGGTTTTGCCTTCTTTTCCTTTTTTGGTGGTAATGATAATAACACCATTTCCGGCACGCGAACCATAAATGCTGGCAGCCGAAGCATCGCGCAACACCTGTATGCTTTCAATATCAGCCGAGTTAAGTTCGTGCATTCCACCTTTTGTGGGTACACCATCAATTACATAAAGCGGATCGTTGCTGTTGAGTGTACCAATACCCCGAATGCGTACAGTTGCTGCTCCGCTCGGATTTCCATCGGCACTCACATTTACACCCGGAATCCGTCCTTGTAACGATTTTATAGGATTGTTTTCGGCAGCTTTCATCATTTCGCCTACATTTACAACCGAAATTGCTCCTGTAAGGTCGGCTTTCTTTTGCGTTGTATAACCCGTAACCACAATTTGTTCAAGTAATTTCGTGTCGGGCTCCATAATTACTTTCAGCGAAGTTTTATTTTTAACTGAAACTTCGGTGGTTTTCATCCCAATCATTGAAAAAGCCAATACTACATTATCCGATGTGGGTTTAATTGTAAAATGGCCATCTAAATCGGTAATTGTTCCGCCCGAAGTCCCTTTTACTTGTATACTTACTCCTATTAACGGCTCACCATCCTCGGAGGAAGTAACCACGCCACTAATAACTTTGCTTTGTGCAAACAAAACTAATGTTGTTACCGCAAATATTGCCGTCAACATTAATCGTCTGAAAAGATTCTTTTGTTCTTTAAAAGTCATGATACTAAATTTAAGTTTTAATAAGTTTGTCAGCTAGATTTATTTTTTGTGAAATTTTGATGTTCGAACACGGTGCAAAATTATATCCGAAAGTAAGAATCTTCTGTCAATTTTGTTGCATCATCGTGTAATTTTGATACACATTTATTTATACGCAAAAAAAAAGTAGCAGCCATTCTTAAATATTTTATACTTAGATATGCGCTACAGTACAGTATCATGCTTGTTATGATACTATATTATACGAATATGAACCCATTTTAGAGTTATCTTTTATTTATAGCTATTACTTTTTTATAATTACAAAATAAGAAAAGCATCACTATTAATCATAATGAAGAAATCCGTTTTTTATGCCCTAATTCTTTTTACAATTATAATTTATGCCAAAGCGTAGTCAGTATTGGTTAAATCCGAAAGTTTCACCAAGAAAGGTCGCTGGATGGTCTGGAGTCATGAATATCACCGGACAATTGGATGCCGCAGTTGGTTTGGTTGCGGATGTTTGTAAAAAACACAAAGCGAATCCAGGTCAAGTTTTCAAAAAGGATTTGAAAGAGTATCTGGGAATAATTATAGATGCAGAAATAGGGTTGGATTTTGAAAAAATCCAACCCTAAAAACTGATGTTTAATAAAAATACAAAACGGAATACAGTCGATTATTCAAAAAATTCAAACTAAAAATAATTTTTCGTTCAAATTAGGATGCCAAAAGTATCATAATTCATTTATCGTTTTTTATCCTTATAAATCACATTCAATTCCGTTATCGAAGGTGGTGCTGTTGCTTTGACCACCCGGAGTTTAAGTTTCGGTGTTTTGTAAGCTGAGGGGAAATTTATGACTTTACAATCACCCATAGTTTCTTCGCTCATGTAGATTGTTTTCCAAGCGTTATTCGTCAAAATATCAATGCAATACGACTGAATACGGTTAGTGCGGAAAGTAGAAAACTGATCTTTCGACTGCTTAATGTCTGGAAACTCAAATATGGATACTTTATTGAAAGACAGCTTTTCGTCTAACACAATTTCCAATTCGGCAAGTGTGTCGGCAGCTGCCCAACGGGTTTGCATGCCTCCGTCGACTGCCAATTGTGCACCATATTTTGAATTGTTGTTGTTCAAAACTGAAGTAGCGTTGGCAGGCGCATTTATCGAAATAAATTTCCCGTTTCGGGGCAATGGCGCATCTTTTTTAATTTGAAGTCGTTTGCCTAATTCAATTATAGCGTTCGCTTCGTGTTCGCGAATTTGTCCGGTTTGGTCGGGCGGAATATTTACTACAAGTGTATTGTTGTTATCTGTACACCAATAAAATAACTCTTCCAATTCGTCCAAATCGCGTACCGGAATCAACTCTTTTTTCTGAAACCAGTTCCATCTGTTGCTCAGGCAAATAGTATGCTCGAAAGGCATATAATACGATTCGCCGTTGTTTAAATACTGTTTTTTGTCTGCTTTGTGTGCAATTTTCGGGTCCCACAAACGGAAGTCGCCCGGGAAATAATGAAACGTGTATTTATTATCCACAATCATGGAATCGGGCAAAGCAAATTTCCGGCTGCCCGGCTCAATGGCAATTGTGTGATTTACGCCCACAGCACAATAAGGTTGTAGCTTTTTCACATGTTTGTAAAGTCTGTCCAAGTCCCAGTCAGCCACTTTGCGGTCCCAGCCACCGTCGAACCAAAGTTCACAAACCTGTCCGTAATTAGTCAGCAATTCTGTGAGTTGATTGACCATATAATCCACATATTTCGATTTGTCGGGGTCTTTGTACGAAGGTTGATTACGGTCCCACAGCGAATAATAAACACCAAACTGCAATCCGTACTTTTTACAAGCTTTTGAAACTTCAGCCACCACATCTGTTTTTACAGGCGACGAGGCCACATCGTATTCGGTATATTTACTATCCCACAAACAAAAACCATCGTGATGTTTTGTAATCAGTAAAACGTAACGAAATCCGGCCTCTTTGGCTACACGCACCCATTGGTCGCAGTCCAAATTGGTAGGATTATATAATGATGCCGGCGTTTTTCCGTCCGACCATTCGAGATTCGAAAAAGTGTTTACCCCAAAATGGACAAACATGCCATACCCGCGCTTAATCAATAATTCTTGGGTTTTGTTGGGTTTATTGGATGGAGTAATAACTTGAGCAATTGCAACTTGAAATGCAAGTACCAGAATAGCAAGTGTTAGTTTAATTGTTTTCATTTGATAAGAATTCTGCCCCCTAACCCCCTAAAGGGGGAATAAGAGATTAATATGTCATTTTATTGATACACCCGCACATAATCCACTTCGTAGGTTATCGGAAATTTTCCATCGTCGGGCGTTCCGCCATTGGAGCCCAATGCTAAATTCAGAAGTAGATATATGGGTTTTGTAAACGGGTTTGAACCATCTGCATTGATAGTTTCGCTTAGCAAAGTGCTGTTATAAAGCACATCGTCCACATAAAGTCTGATTTCGGTCGGAGTCCAGTCCATGCGCCACACATGGTACTTCTGAGGCCACTTTTTATCTTTTACAAGCAATTCAGATAAGGGTTTTCGATAATTATCCCAAATAGGATTAAAACGACCTTTACCACTCCATGCCACATTTGCTAACACAACTGGCTCTCCTTTGTATCGGTAAAACTCCATCATGTCAATTTCGCCACTTGCGGGCCATTCTTTGCCCGAACCGAGCAACCAAATAGCGGGCCAAGAACCCATGGCGGTATCTATGCGTGCACGAACTTCGAAGCGACCGTACAGCCATTGCTTTTTACGTGCAGTAGTAATGCTCGAAGCTGTATATCGAACAAATTCACGGTTTGTGCGCCAGTCTTTGCTGTCGGCTACAAAGTTTGGATTCCGAAAATCTGCTTTTCGGCCTTCAATCAACAAACGACCATCACTACAATTTGAATTATCAGCTTGGTACCATTGCAATTCGTGATTGCGTTTAAAACCCTGCTCATAGTTCCAAATTGTAGAATCGGGCTTACCAGTGTAATTAAACTCTTCGCTGAAAACCAATTTCTTTCCATCAACGATTTGATGAATTTTTTTGGAAGGTTTGTATGGATTGATAGCTGATGTAAAAAAGGAAGTAACTACAAGTGAAAGAAGTACGAATTTTCTCATGGTATTATCATTAATATTCTACAAATGTAAAATTTTTATTCTGTTCTCCAAAAAAACTACAGCCGGCATTCGCATTGGAATAACCGGCTGTTTTCTACTGATTCTACTGAAAATAGAAATTTAACAAC
Organism: Paludibacter jiangxiensis; assembly: GCA_945870155.1. GTDB lineage: Bacteria > Bacteroidota > Bacteroidia > Bacteroidales > Paludibacteraceae > Paludibacter > Paludibacter jiangxiensis_A. Next base: position 6,058 of record CAMBSB010000017.1, read on the forward strand.
AAAACAACCAAGGCTTTATAAACCTTTGAAACCTAAAAAACAAATTTACGGAGAAAGATTGCACTCTATTTAGCAGCAATATACTCGAAACATGAATAATTTTCAACAACTACTTAATTAATTTTAATGTTTTGGTAAGCCCATTTGAGCTTGTAGCCTTAAGCACGAAGATATTATTGGTTTGATTTGACAAATCAATTTCTACTGATTTAACATTCAAGGAATTAGTGGAATGTACTAATCGTCCTTCTAATGTAAATATTTTGTAACTAGAAATTGAATTTTGGCTGTTCAACTCATATTTTCCATAATCCAGTGTACTTATAGTAATATCATTAATGGCTGATGTTGATTTGACTGAAGTTCCCAAGTCTTCATAAACACGAAAATCATCAACCTGTATCGGATTTGTTTTGGCATATTGATAAATATATACTACAGTAGAAGATTGACCTTCGGGCACTGAAAATGAAACTGACCGTTTTGTCCAAGTCGGACTTGTTACATTACCTGTAGTTATATTTGCTAACGCCCCAACTTTAACTACTATTGAATGGTTGATAGCACTCTTTGTATATACTTCAAAAACATAGTTTTTACCAGCAGTTAAAAGCAAGGTTTTTCTCATGTACCAATTTAATGCATTTCCAACTACACCATTTGCAAATTGTGATCCATTAGCTGCGGTAGATCCAACATGATTAGCGGTATTCCATGCATTTGAAGTTCCAACCCAAATATCGTACAAAGCGCCGCCAGCACCAGTTGCCATATTCTGATTTTCAGTATACGATTCGAAATCGTCAAACCAAACGTTAGTTTGAGCATTAACCAACGAAGAGAATGAAAATAGCACAAATGCTATTAATAGTAAGTTTTTTTTCATGATTTTTAAATTTTAAAAATGGTGATTAAATTAGATTTGTTTTTGTAATGTAAAAGTAACAACAATACAAAAAATCGAGGTTGACTCATCATTCAAAAAGGATTAGAATACGACCAAAATTGATCTTTATTTTTTCATTAGTTTCAATGGCGCAAATCCATTGCATTTAAACACGTAGAAACCTGTGGGTAGTTGTTCGACGTTGATGGTTTTGCCATTAATAATGTGTTGTAATACCGTGCGGCCCTGAGCATCGTAAATGGCTATTTTTTGGCCTTCGGCGCTGCCTGAAATATTCAGTTCGTTCAGCACAGGATTTGGATAAATACTTATACCCTGATTGGTCGTATTTTCAACACCCGATGGAGCATTTACGGTAATGGTATACTCTTTTACTGTAATGCGTGAAGCATAGTCGCGACCGCGAACTTGAATGCGATAATTACCAGGATTTGTGTAGGTAAATTGTTCGCTATAATTTGTCGAAACTAATGTGTCGTTTCCCTGAAAATTATACCAACGGTAAAATGCTTCTTTGTTTTCTTTGGTTAACATAGCGCCTGTCATAGTTACTGTTAGTGGTGCATTTCCAATCAGTGGTATCACTTTCATGTCAAAAACGCCTAATGTGGGGTCAATACCAGCAACCGGTTCCCAATAAGCTGATTTGTTTTGAGTTATGTCGGACGATGACAACATAGTTAAAAGCGTACCTGCAGCTATACTATTGCCTAATGGATTAATATATTTGCCAGAGGCAATATTTTTCAGTGCAAAGTAATTAGTTCCTGTCATAGCAACCATTTCCCACAGTTGGTTGCTACTTTGATTCTCGGCTTCCACCACTACTGAATCATTCCGCACACTCAGGGTTAATGAATTACTGTTTACTTTTATTTTATAGATATTTCCGCTGGTTTTAGTCATGAGGAAAACTTCGTTTGTCGGAGCAGAAGTAGTGCTTGCACCACCAATAAAGGCAGTATTCACTTTCCCTGCGGTAGTAGAAATTTGTATTCTTCTGCGATTAGTACCATCAGTGTTGCGCGACACAAAACTAAAGTAGTTTGAATCGTATTCAACCGTAGTTGGCAGAGTTGCAGCCAATTCTTGTTTCGCTTTCGATATCTTTGTTCGGTAAATCAGCGGGTTGCCGCGGCTCGGTAAACTTTCTAAATCGCGATAGAAAATACCTCTGGGTGACAATACTGTTTTTGATGGAGCCGAACTTAGATATTTTTCGAACGAATAGCAGAGTGAGTCTACCTTGTTTTCAGGATTAGACCAAGCAAACAGCGCATAGCGTTCGATAAATGGCGCAGCATTCATTTTGTTTACAAAGTCTTTTTGCCCATTGTATAAGGTTAGCATATTTTCGTTGGCAGTAACGTTCCATGATGCTCCGTAATTAAATTCGGTTACCCAAATCGGAATTTGATATTTGTCCCACAACGGTTTGTAAATCGTATTTACATAGTTATCGCCCGTACGCTTTTCGTAAGAGTGCATGCACATATAATCAACGCGATAGCCCTTAGCCAGTGCTTTGTCCATAAATTTATACAGCGAATCTGTTCTTACGAATGCCGGCGAACCTAAGCGCAAACCTGTTAGCATTAACTTAGGCCAACTATTTAAAATTTGGTCCATAGTCATGTTTGCTTGTTCTTTACCATCGGGTTCGTTAAATGCCAGAAAATGCGTAACGTCCGGTTTAGTTTTTAAAGTCTCTGCATTCACATCCAAATTCCATGTTCCCCATTGCATGGGTACATATTCTTTATCCGTAAAAGAGCTTGTTCCGGCACCCCAATTGTAATACCAACCGGTATTAAAATCAGTAAAATTACCACCAATTCCTTTTTTTGTAATCCAACGCCACGGCGCTACCTTTACAAATTGAACGGTATCGTTTTTACCGTTAATTTTTCCATTTACAACAATATCGCTGTCTTCGGCTATGTAAACTTTAGTATTTCCACTGCCATTCTGATTTTGTGAGATGGTAGCCATGTAGCCTTTTTTGAGTATAAACGAAGCTGCTTTGTTTGTTCCATTTACACCAATATTGCCTGTTGCACTGGTGCTGTAGCTTACTCTGAAATATTTATTGGAGCCGGTCAGATTGGCTCCCGAAAATAAATAGAGTGCTTTAATCGAAGAGCGATGCGGTATAAGCACAGCTCCGTCGTAATATTGTGTTATCCTGCAATTACTTGCAGGAATAGATGCCACACCATCTATCGAAATTTGCTTGGCATAGCGGTCGATAACTTGCTGTGCTGTAAGGGAATGAAAATACACCCACGCATCTTCGCCTAAGATGTTGATTTTTGTATCTGCCGAAATGGCATCGCTTTCATACAAATGCAATTGTGAATTACCACTCAAAATAACCGAAGGTGATGAAACAAAACCTGTAAGCAAAATAGCACTATCGAGCGTGATGCTTGTAGCCGATTTGAATCCGCTAACTCCCGCATAATCGGTACGAATATTGGTTTTTTTAAATTTTAAATAACCTGTTCCCGCATCAAATACACCTTTCACCTCTTTGTCGGTACCAATTGAGGCAGTTGCACCAAAGTACACATCCCGGTTGATAGGCACAGCAGAAACTAAGTTGCCGGTAAAGGCTTGGCTTGTCCCTTCGTCGAGCCAGTTCGATTTATTAAACAAGGATATTTTATCAATATTTCCTGTCCAACTAATTTGCTGAGCTGATGCGAAAACGGAAATGAAAGCAATAATAAAGAGAAGCCTGCCCCCCAACCCCCTAAAGGGGGAGTTTGGGCTTGGCGTATAGAAAGTTAGTATGATATTAATGATTTTCATTCTTAAAATGCTAATTAAAAATTCAAAAATGCGTCTTTCTCCCCCTTTAGGGGGTTGGGGGGCAGGATAGTTCTGTCTTTATTTCACTTCCACCTTCAACGTTTCGGCAGCTTCGGCAGTAATTACACGAAGCAAATAAATACCTTTGAGGCCTGAAGTTGAAATTGAAGTTGAGTTTTTACCGGCATTCGACAACAAGTTTTGCTGATACAAAATGCGTCCGCTAAGGTCAACCAATTGGAAATTGGTTTTCTGAGCATTTGCCAGGTTGTAGTTTACTTGCATCATGCCATTTGCATTGCTTATATAAACCGAATTCAAAGCATTTTTAGTCTCATTTATTCCGCTCGGAGCAGGTGAATAAGCACCTGTCATGTCGTATGTTAATGATCCAAACGTAAAATTGGTAACACCAGCTTCACTGTCTTTACCAAAACGGATAAATGGTACAGGTTCTACTTTTGCAATGCGCAAATCGTCGAACCACATATTTGCCCAACCTGGTTTTTGTGTATTCGACCAACCATTGTGGAAAGTAATCAAAATATCCCTATCTCTTATAACATCAAACGGATATTCGCGGTAACCAAAATTACGGTTATCAGGAACTAAAATCTGTGATACCAAAATTACAATGTGTGGGTCAGTTCCAATATAAGCCGGAATACTATCGGGTCTGCCATCTTTATACTTAACAGCTGGTCTATTTGGATCAGTACCAAGCATAGTAACACTTCCTTTGTACGCTTCGCCTGATGCTTTCGTTTTCGACCAAAAACTTAATTTGTATTTTCCGGCAGAAAGTCCTTTTTTAAGTATTTTCAATTCGCCGGTTGTTCCGTTCTGGAACCAAAACGATGTCAAGCCTACTTTTACATTCGCTTTGGTAGTATCAATACCCATTTTACACCAAGTACTTTGAGTGATATCCCAGTTGCCCGATAAGTTAGCATACAAAGTTGCATTATTTGCCACATGTGGTGCTGTAGCTAAGTCTTTAAAATCTTCGAAAAACTGATCTTCCTGAAGCACTTCAATGTCTTTATAATAAGCTGATGAACTTACTAAACCGTCAGCATCGGCGGTACCCACTTTTACACCATCGCGGTAAATATGAGCTTTATCAGTATTATCTACAGCAACCCGGTAGGTATGCATACCACGGTTATCCAAATTGTTAACAATTACCTCTTTCGCTGTTGAAGGAGAATAGGTCATATTATAGATAGCCGTTGTATCGATATCAATCTTAAAACGTTTTCCGGGTGTTCCCTGCATTTCTAAGAAAAATCCGTTTTTCATGGATTTGGCCACAGCTATTTTGGCTTCAACCGTATAAGGTCCATTAGCCACAAAGCCCGAGTCGGATGTAGCATACCAGGTTACCGGAATCCATTGAGCACTTTTAGTAACGATATTGTATCCTTCGGCCTGTTGTGTGTAAGTAACACTATCAGTAATAGTAGCTTGTTGAACAAACTTTGAGGCTTTTGGATTACCTTGCCCGTTGTATTTTGGAGTTCCTAAATCTTTAGGAGTCAGTTGGGCATTTACTGTTTGAAATTGTAGAAGGCTAATAATTGCAATTAGCGCCATGAGTAATTTTAGTTTCATAATAAGAATTTTTAATTGAGTTAGACTAATGTTGTTTTCGTAGTGCAAAGTAGCATCTATTTAATCGATAAAAAGTTTAGTATGGGTACAAATTAGTCGAAAATATGACCAATAGTAAAAAAACACCACTTTAACTCACCCCCAACCCCTCTCCTTGAGGAGAGGGGAGTAGTGGAATGCAATTAACAAGGTTATTCCCAACCTTTATTTTGCAGCAAGTTTCTGTTTTTATAAATCTCGGATAATGGAATTGGATAATAATACATTTTATCATCCCATACCCGATCAGTTGTAGTATATGTACTGTAAGTAAACGTTACCGGAGTAGTGTTATTTTTTTCAATTTTGGTTCGCTTAATGGCCACTGTTTCTGGTCCTATCATCCAACGACGAATATCCCAGAACCGATGATCTTCGAAGGCTAATTCTACACGGCGTTCATTTCTGATTTTGGTTCTGAAATCTTCTTTGGAAATGGTATTAGGGATAGCAATAAGGGCTACGCCAGTTCTTTTACGTACCAAATTTATGGCTTCAACAGCTGAAAGCGTATAGGTAGCATCTTTATAACTTGGAGTTGCAAAAGCTTCGTTCATAGCTTCGGCATAATTCAACAAAATTTCGGCATAGCGAAAAATCACCCATACGTGACGGGATGAAGTTGTACCCGATGGTTTGAAACTTATGTTTTTATCCAAGTATTTTTTCAAATAATAACCAGTGGTTGTTGCGCCCGATTTAGGTAATCCGCTATTTCCTCCTGTAAATGCCTCTACACGCTCGTCGTAAGCCCAAAGGGTATTATTCAAAACTACTGTAAATCCCAAACGAGGATCTCTGTTAATATACGGATTGGCAGTTTGAGTAGGGTCATTCCAGTTAAAGTAAGTGCCATCGAGTGCGTTTCCGGTTCGTTTAATTTCGTAAGCATCTACTAAATTCTGAGTCGGAACAGTTCCCGATTTGCCACCCTCAAAACCAATCGGATAATTCAATGCTTCGAAAGTACCTGAGTTTGCTTCGCGACGAGCAAAGATTAATTCGGGCAATGCAATATTATTCGGAATTTTATCGTAACCAATCAACTGATTGACTTTATAAACCACCGCCGAGTCGATTATTGCTTTTGCTGCCTTTGCTGCATCTACCCACTTTTGGTTTTCCGAAGTTGGATTGTGCAATTTGCTGGCTCCATACAAAAGTACTCTCGATTTTAGTGCCAAAGCTGTAGTACGAGTAACGCGTCCGGTTTCAAGGTCGTAATTTGCATCGTAGGTCTTTGGAAGAAACTTTGCTGCTTCATCGCACTCGCTAACAATAAATTCAGAGATTTTATCGTAGGTTTCTCGCGAAACACTATTCGCTTCTTGCTCATTTAAAACTTTGGTAATCAGCGGAACACCACCATAACGTTTCATTAATTCGAAATAAAAATAAGCCCTTAAGAAACGCACTTCGTATTGCAAATTGTCGTATTTTTTCATCGCTTTGTCGTAGCCCGATTGGTACTTGTTTTCTTCAAAAGTTTGACCTACGCCTTTTTCTAAAAATAAATTTGCAGCCCGAATTCCTTTGTAATTTATTGCCCACACATCGTCCACAGTATTGATTGCACTCCATGTTCCGTTATAAAAAGTGTGTACATTGGACGATGGCCAAACATATTCTGCTTCGTCGGTACCTGCACCTCGCATAGCACTACCAACGCTCCCAAAATCTGAATCCAGGTAGGAATATACATTTGTTGCCATTTGCGTTGAGCGTGAGTAGACTGTAAAAACCTGATCCTCATCGTATGACGATGTTTCGTCGTAACTCAAAAAATCGGTACATGAGCTTAAACTAACTATCAAGCATAAAAGTGATAATATTTTTGTTTTCATCTGTATGAAATTTATGTTTGAATTATTTTTTAAAATGTAAGATTAACGCCTAAATGAACTGAAGCAGACAGTGGGAGTACTGTACCATAAGCTTCAGGGTCAACTATCTTCAAATTATCAATGGAGAACAAATTCATGCCTCTCACATAAAGTTTTGCTTTTGAAATAAATGTGCTGGCTAATACATCTTCCGATAATTTATAATACAATTCGCAGGTACGCAGTTTCACAAATGAACGATCGCGCAGCCAAACTGAGTTGGTATTGTAGTTGTTATCATTTTGAAGTGTGGATAATCTCGGGAACAAGGCATTTTGATTATCCGGAGTCCAACGATTTTCGTAGTAATAGTTCGAAATGTTTGTGTTATTGCGCAATGGCCAAAACATACTGCTAGTATTAAGTACAGCGCTGTAGTTTCCTACTCCCTGAAAGTTGGCATCCACGCCCAATCCTTTGTATTCGAAATTGAAATTGACCGAGAAATAGATTTCGGGACTTACCGTGTTGTAACCCAATGGAACTCTATCCTGCTCATTAATTTTACTATCGTTATTTTGGTCTTTAAACTTAATATCGCCCGGAACAACAGTTGATAATAACTGCACAGGACTTGCCGCAATATCTGCAGCATCTTTAAAGTAGCCGATGCCCTCATAGCCAAACGACTGATTTACAGCCTTACCGGTTTGTTTCAAATAATCGTAAGGTACAAAACCTTCGTTGCGGTTAACGATTATACTTTTGGTATACGTAAATTGAGCGCCAACATTATACTTAAAATCACCTTTGTCGTTGTTAATATTTAGTCCGATTTCAAGTCCTTTATTATCAATAATTCCGTCGTTGGACATGGAAGCAGTTGCACCTAATACGCCGGACACTGTACCCGAAGTACTTACCAAAATATCTGTTCTTCTATCGTAATATGCTTCAGCCACCAAATCAATTAAGTTCCAGAAACGACCTTCGATACCAATATTGGTTTTGTGCGACTTTTCGTATGTTAAACCTGTTGTAGCTAATCGCAACTCGGTCATACCTGCTGTTGAGGTATAATTGTCAGAAAAAAAGTAAGAACCACCTGTACCATAAGTTTGCTTGTACAATTCATTGGAAGTGGTATAATCGTTACCAACAACTCCGTAAGATGCACGTATTTTAAGAAAATCAATAGCTTTCACATTTTTCAAAAATGATTCATTTGAAATTACCCATGCCGAACTAACTGCAGGAAACAAACCTATATTATTTCCAGACTCCAGTCGGTTAGTGCCATGCCCGGTAAGCGATAAGTCGACAAAATAACGGTCGTAAAAACCCAAATGCGTATATGCATTGATGCGTTCGCGGTTTTGGGTCGAAAATTGACCATTGCCAACATACTGATCATGCATAAACATCAGTTGTGAATTTATTTTTATTTTTTCCCAATTTCGTTCGTACTGAATTTTACCAAAAGCGCCAAAACTTCTCCACTGACTACCCAGCGAACTTGAGTAAGTTGGCGAAGAATTTGTACCTACAGGTGTCGAAACTTTATTTTTCAGCGTATCAAGTGCAACATCAAACTGGGCTGTATTCTTTTGATAACGATAGGTTTGCGACATTGATTCCCAATAATCTGCTGAATTATCAAAGCCTACGCTTAACTCAGCGGACAATCCTTTTGTTAATACGGAAAGATCTTGCGTTACCGTCCAGTCTGCTAAAAGCGTTCGTTGATTGGTTTTGCCATAACCTCTGGCAGATATCATTGCAACCGGATTATTTGTCCAGGTATCGCTTCCGCCCCATTCATTGGTCGAAGTTTTAACCGGGAAAGCAGCAGCCGGCGTATTGTACAAACGAGTCATAATATCAGCGATTTGCGTTCCCGGTCTGTTCGATTCGGATATTAACCCAAGCAATTTCACACTAAAATTGGTGGTTTTGCTCAGTTGTACATCCAAATTGGTGCGGATATTCAGTTTTGAATATTTATTTTGCGACGAAAATGAAGAAACAATATTCCCGGGTTTTATATAGCTATCGTGGTTTTGTAAATTGATAATGGTATTGTAACGCACCACTTTGCTACCCCCATTGATGCTGATGTTGTAGATATTCGACATAGCATTGTCTTTCAATACTTCATCCAACCAATTTACGTTTGGATAATAATCAGGGAAACGACCCGATTTAAAAGCTTCAATTTCATTGTTATTATATCGAGGGGCAATGCCATCGTTGGTAAGTGCTTCATTAACAGCTTTGGCGTAAGTTTGAGCATCAGCGAACTCCGGTTTACGACTTTGTTGCAAAAAAGCCTGATCGTACGAAACTACAATTTTGGTTTTTCCAACTACACCTGTTTTAGTTTTTACAAGTAGTACGCCATTGGAACCTCTAAAGCCATACAAAGACAAGGAAGCAGCGTCTTTGAGAATGGTTATCGACTCAATTTCTTCTTTTGTCAGGGTATTCAGCGGTCGTTCGAAACCATCTACCAAAACCAATGGATTAGTACTGTAAAAACTTCCTGTGCCGCGTATATTAAAGCTTGTATTTATGTTGAATTCAAGTCCATCGTTTTGCAATGTTGTTAAACCCAACCCACGACCATACAAGGCGTTCGACGTATTCAGTGCCGAACTTTTCATGATTTCATCGGAAGTGATGACAGATGAAGAGGCTGTGGATTCCTTTTTTGTTTGAGAAATCCTATTGCCCTGCTCTACAAGTACTTCTTGTTCGTTTGTAGTTAGTTGTTGCGCAAATACAAAGCCATTAAAGCATAAAAATAGGACTACAACAAATAAGTGCAAATTATATTTAATGTTCATAATATTTTAAATTAGATGTATTAACAATACTTTTGTTCGGTAACTTATTGAATCTTCAAATCTTCAAATATGTATTTTTTACCAGCCCGGATTCTGTGTTAACCCGTAATCTTTGTAAATTTCAGCTATTGGAAATGCTGCCATATACCATTTTGGATCGAAGTTTTTTACACCACCATCACCATCTTGCCATGCGCGTTTGAAAAGCGTAAATTTATGATACGAATAGCGGTTTGGCACAGCAACACCATTGCGGTACACACGTTTAATACGCAAACCCGACAACTGTTTGCGGAAATCATTTTCGCGTTTCCATCGTTTCATGTCGAACAAGCGAACTCCTTCCAACCCAAATTCGCGCGAGCGTTCGTCCAGGATCTCCTCCCTTAAATTTTCTTTAGTCCATACTTTTCCAGTATAAGCATCTTTCAATCCTTTCAACCCAACGCGGGCACGCACCTGATCAACCCAAGTGAAAGCATCTTCCATACGTCCAGCCTCGTTAAGTGCTTCGGCATAACTCAGATAAATTTCGGCTAAGCGCAAATAAGGCCATTGTGCTGGCGCTCCTATCGAGGTAGCATTGGTTCTGTCTAAAATAAATTTAAATATGGTCATGCCAGATGCTGCTGCACCGGATTCGAGTTGATTACCACGTTCACGTCCACCCATCCACAATTCTGATTTACGTCCCTGAAAATCAACATTGTTTACTAAAATTGTTTCGTATAAACGCGGATCGCGATTGGCATATGGATCTAAAAATACGGTGTCGCCGGGTCCTTTAATTTGTTTGATTGCCAAAGTATCTTTGTCCCAAATCGTTTTATCGAACGGCGTACCATCAGCCATAGGGAATAAGTTACTATATTCGAGGGTAGGAGTAGCAGCCCCATACGAGCCTAATGACTGCAAGCAATAATAATTGGCATTCCAGTAATCGGGCACACTATAACGTATACGTGTTGAAATAAGCATTTCGGTTGTGCCACGTGTAAAATATGACTGACGATAGTTGGATACCAAACTGAATCCACCTTCGGCATCCAGGGCATTTTTATCAAAAAACACCTGACAAGCAGCCACCACATCGTTCCACATTGTTTCGTCTTTACCACCAAACCAAATCTGTCTTTTCTCGATTGATTCATACGTTTTAGCCGTATAATAGGGCACAACATCGTTAAATAACGGACTGGCTGCAAAAAGTAACATTCTTATTTTCAATCCCTGAGCTGCACCACCCGTAAATCGTCCATCCCATTTGGAAACATCGGCAGCTGTTAGTTTCCAAGGTAAAACAGCAAGCGCTTCGTCGCATAAATCGGTTATAAATTTGAGCGTTTCTTTAGCAGTGGCACGCGGAATTTCCAAATCGTCCTGTGTGGTAAATGCCTTTTTAATCAAAGGTAAACCACCAAAATGACGGTACATATCGGCATAATGCGTGGCAATAATCATTTTGGCTTCGCCTTTCAGGCGTGCTTTTGAAGCATCATCCATATCGGGTACTCTGTCTACATTTTCGAGAAAAATATAGGCACTGCGAATACCCATCCAACTACCTTCTAAGGTGTAATTATAAACACTACCATTGCCTTCTTCCGAAGCATTGTATTTACCTGAATAATATTGTTTGTTCACATTATCCCACGATAAATAACTCTGAAAGTTATCGCTAAGAGACTCGGGAAGCCCCATGCCCATAGCATTTCCACGATCGCTCCAATCCCAATTTAAGCCATAGAATAATGTAGAATAACTATTCCACAGAAACTGTTCTGCCAATTGTGCTTTCGAAAACACGGTATCGATGGTAATATCCTCTCCGGGCATTTTATCCAAGAAATCGTTACCGAATTTAAAATCATCGGTACACGAGGCAATTGCTATTGCTAAGAAAAGCCCCAATAATATCTTATTTATTTTTTTCATATCCATATAAAATTAAAGATTAAAACGAAGCATTTATACCAACATTCATAATACGCATGGTAGGATATGTTGGGCGACTACTTGTTTGCGTTTCGGGGTCGGCAATTTTCAGATAATCAAAGGTTAGTACATTGTAAGCATTTCCAAAAACACGGAATTGAGAAATTCCCATTTTTTTGAAAAATGGAATACTTAGCGTTTTGGATACTTCGATAGTTTTCAGACGAAGATAACTGGCATCTTTGAGCCACAAATCCGAATTGAAATCGTAATTGTTGGCAACAGCTGCAAACGAAGGTCGTGGCAATGTAGCTGTAGTAGCTGTTTCTGGCGTCCATCGGTTATCGTATTGCGATTGCATCAAGGAGCGATTCCCTGTAGCACCTAATGGTACACGGAAGGTTTCTTCCAACAGGCGCGATGTCATGGTAGCACCCACCCAAAGCATACTAAACGAGAATCCTTTGTAATTGGCACCAAGTGTTATACCACCATTTAGGGAAGGATACACAGGATTACCCATTGCAGCATCATCGTTAGCATCAATCAAGCCATCGCCGCTCAGGTCGCGGTATACGGCATCGCCGGGCATTAATGATCCGGGATGTTTAGCTATAGGCTGTCCGTTATCGGTCATGCCATCGTAGTAAAAACCAATAAATTTTTTACCGAAATACTGTCCTACCGATTTCCCGGTTCGCCATTGATATTCGTAGGGCGATAATACTTCATCCTGATATACGATTACGTTTTTGGTGTACGACAAATTCATATTTACATAATAATCTAATTTCCCAATTTTATCTCGCCATTTTAGCGTCAGTTCTGTACCTTTATTATCCACAACTCCCAAATTGAGTACCGGCAGGTTCATAGCTAAAAAACCGGGATCACGCTTTTTGCTGGCTAATATTCCTTCGCGATGTTCGAAAAACACATCCACCGAAAGCGCTAATTTATTTTTGATAAATGACATGTCAACTCCGTAATTTTGTTTGTACGAAGTTTCCCAAGTAATGAGTGGATTTCCAATTTTACCTTCGGCAACTCCGGGTAATAAAGAGGTAACATTGACGCCAAAATTATAGCCTTTGGCACCCGTAACATAGCTGTCGGGCAAATAAAGGAAACGATAACTATCGTTGGCTTTATCATTACCAACTACACCATAGGATGCTCTGAGCTTCAAGAAACTAATAAACTGCTGACTTTTCATAAATTGCTCTTCAGAAATTATCCAGCCAGCCGAAGCCGATGGAAATAAACCAAAGCGAAGTTTGGGGTCGTTTGGAAAGTTTTCGGAACCATTATAACCCATATTCAAATCGAGCATGTAGCGGGTTTTGTAATCGTAGGTTACGCGACCAACCAAACCTACATAACCTGTAGGGATTTCGGTATACGATACCGGATAATATGAGCGCGATTGATTGTACAAAGCCAATGCAGAAACATTGTGGTTGCCAAATGAACGCGAATAATCAAGACTTGCCTCGGCATACCAATTTCGTCCTTTTGAGAAGCTTTCGCCATAAGATAAAACGCCTTCGTCACCATTTTTAACAAAAACTATGTCATTCATTTCAGAAGCAGGCGTGTTTGTTATCCATGTAATATCTTTTTTGTACCAGGGTTTGAAATTTTCAATAGAAGACGACCTGTTTTTGGAATGGTTATAAATGCTATTATATGCTCCTTTAATTTTTAGTGACAGGCCTTTTGTGATAAAATCTAATTTTTGTTTTAACTCAACATCAATATTCAAGTCGTTGCGTGTGGTGTTAATAAAACCTTTTCCATAATAAGAGCTTAAACCATCGTTCCCATTTATAGGTACATATAAACTATTGTTTGTTATCCATTTTCCATCCACAATTCCTGCTCCAACTATGGGCGTTGCCCAGTATAAATAACGGAAGAGTTGTGATTGATCATCTACTTGTGGTTGGTTTCTGTTTTCAAGTCTTCCACCCAGATTAATCTTCATGGTAGTAGTTGAAGTGAAATCAATATCTAAGTTTGTTCGGTAATTATATCGTTTAAAATAAAAATTTCCATTATAGCGAGAATCGTAGTTTTCGAACATACCATCCTGAAACAACGAACCAAGGGAGGTAAAATAACGAACACGTTTGGTACCACCTGTGATATTAACATTGGTCTGGCTTTGAGGAGCCGTTTTCTTAAACAACATATCCATCCAATCTACATTCGGATATATCAACGGATTGCTGCCTGTGCGAAATGCTTCTTTGGCTTCGTCCGAAAAAACAGGAGCTCTGCCATCGTTTTTCAACGCTTCTTCGTAGTAACTAACCCATTTGTTAGCATCTGCAAATTCAACCATGCGTGTAGGTGTTTGGTAGCCGTACGAAGTGGTAACACTTACTTTGGCTGTGCCTTCGTCGCCACGTCGGGTAGTAACGAGAATTACACCATTGGCACCGCGTACACCGAATACGGCAGTTGCCGAAGCATCTTTCAGTACACTCACGCTTTCTATTTCGTTGGGGTCGAGGTTGAAGAAACTTCGTTCCACACCATCCACCAAAATAAGCGGACTTGAATTAGCTGTAGTGAGCGAACCTATACCACGAACAAAAATTTCAGGATTATCAGCTCCGGGCTGTCCCGAATACTGAACGGAGGAAACACCACTTAAATTACCCGCTAAAATATTCCCGATATTGGGCGAAGGCGATTTAAGTAATTCGGCAGTGTTAATTGAAACTACTGCGCCGGTCATGGTTACTTTTTTCTTTTGTCCGTAACCAATAACTTGTACTTCAGATAAGTTTTGTGCGTTCTCTTCTAAAGTAATCTTGAGCAGTTGCTGTCCTTTAATTTTTACTTGCTGAGCCACATAGCCAATATAGCTAACATTCAGCACTTCGCCATCAACACGGTCTCTTATGGCAAAATTTCCATCAATATCTGTGATGGTGCCGGTGGTAGAGCCTTTTACAGTTACGTTTACACCTATTAAAGGCTGTCCCGAAACGTCTATCACTTTCCCTTTTACATCGAACTTGCCTTGAGCAACAAGTAGTGCGGGCAACAAAAGAAACAAGAGTGTACTAAAACTCAGTTTTTTGTGAAATCGCATAATTATTAAAATTAGATTATTGTTGATTTTTTACTTTACAAAAGTAGGGTGGAGTTTTACAAAACACTCCTAAAATAAGTTCAATTTAGTTGACAATTGAACCAAAAGTCCATTTATCATACCATTTTAATACTGGTTTCCCGTTTTCGAACAAAATAGGCAGCCAAATATACCGACCATCGATAGGCATTTTTGGTGTCCAGCGGTCGGCCATAAAAATATAGAGGTCTTTTTTGCCTTCCACTTTCTGAATATAAGTTCCTTGCGAATGAAATGTCAGGTTTGCATTTTCGCCCACACAGGGATTTCCCAATTCTGTCCATGTTCCAAATAGTGAGTCGGCAACTGCCATACGCGCTGCATTGGGTGTCCAGCCTGTGCAATCGGATGTAATCAGAAAATATTTTCCTTCTTTTTTCAATAGGGTAGGGGCTTCGTTATGCTTACTGGCTAAAATGCGCACATAGCGTCCGGAGTGGCTTTGATAGTCGTCCGAAAGTTCTGCAATTTGCAGTGTTTGATTTTCTTCGGAAGCAAAAATATGGTAAGCTTTTTTGTTGTCGTCTACAAAAATGGTCATGTCGCGAGACATTTGTCCGCCCACCAAATCGCGTCGCACGTACATTCCATTTTCAACCGCCTCACGCAATCGCTGCCGCTCCGATTTTGGAATATCAGCAAGGGTAAGCGTATCGTTTTTTTGTTCTTGGGTAAAATTCAATGGATAAATTCCGGCATTGGGTCGATACGAACGAACGTACTCAAAATTGCCTGTAGGACTATCGCATACAGCCATTGCCACACGAGCGGCTTTGTAGCCTTGTCCTTTCAGTTCCAAGTGAAACCAAAGGACATACTTCTGTGATTTTTCATTGTATACAACCTTTGGGCGTTCCATAATACATCCCTTTGTTATATCCGAACTGTCGTTGTCGGTTACAACCGGCAACACCACACCTTCGAACTTCCAGTTTACCAAATCGCGCGACGAATAACAGTTTATGCCCACATTGGCTTCGTTTGATGTCTCATCTTTGTGTTCACCGTACCAATAATAAACGCCTTTGCGAAATAGTATACCGCCACCATGCGCATTAATGTGAATGCCTCTGTTGTCTTTCCACAGTTCTCCTGGCACAATAGCATTTGTAATGCGACCGGTAGAACAGGCAAGCGGTATAATACATACAACAGCTAGTAGTCTGAATAGTTTCATTTTGGTAAACTTACGCAAAAGGTGTTTTATTGAAATGATCAGGACTTGACATAATATTTAGACTTTCATCCGGACCTATAGGTGGTACAGATTCCAATGCTAAAGATATTTCGTTATCGAGTACGATTAGCTCTATTGCCGGTGATTTGTATGATTTTTTGATTTCCATGATATTATTATTTTTTAAAACTGCCCCCAACCCGTCAGCTGACGGACTGGGAGACAGCTTTACTTACTATTTAATGATTACTCTTGTTGAATTAGTATTACCCACTTTTACCACATAAACGCCTGCGGCAAGTTTGAAGTTTGAAGTTTGATAGTTTGAAGTTATTGCTCCGTTCTCAATTAACTGACCCATGGCATTGTAAATAGCATAACTGCTTTTTACAGGTGCACTTATTACAATCTGATTAGCTGCATTTACAAATACCTGTGTATTAAGTTTGCTAGCATTATCAATGCCTGTGGCAACACCCGGAGCACGGAACAATAAGCTGAAACGGTCGGTAGAAGCAGCTGTAATCGGTGCACTGAAGTTATAAGCCACACCATCGGTAAGTTCAAATTCAGTTGTTGGATTTAGCTTGTCGATAAGCATTATACGAGTTCCGGCTTCGAAGTTTGTCATTTCGCTGCGCGAGATGCTGAAATCACCTGCTGTTAGAGTTCCAAAACCAATTGGAATTTCAGTGTCATATTCTACATCATTCATGCCATTGATAACCAATTTTTTAGCATCAGCCACAGTGTAAATATCGGCTATATCGGTAGCATTGTTCAACATTTTTGGCGAATCGTAACTATCGTAGTTGTCGGAAGCATTGGCATCGAATACCAGCAAAGCCTCATCTGCTCTTGTACCGTTTGAAACTTGCAAGCGTAGTTTTTTGCGATCTAAATTTTGAGCTGCAGGTGCTTTAAGCGCATTGCCTGTTTCATGCGAACGCATATCGTCGGTAAATTGGATAGTTGTAGTTTGTTTAGCCAACACCCAGAAACCTTGCATTGGTGGTATTATGCCGGTGGTTCCTAGTGGCACAGCATCGCCTGTAAATGCATTATAAGTTTTGAACGACCAGCCACCAGTGTTGCCATTTCCTACTTTGGTACGATACCAGATGCTTGGTTCAATTTTAGCCACATTGGCATCGGTAAATGCTTTTGTCCAATTCAAATGCGATGGGTATGGATTACCAATCAGATTATAACCTTTACCCGAAGTTGCTGCAGGTGTATAAGTTAGATTAACCGTAACATTTCCTGTATTTAAACTTCCACCACTTTGAGTTGTAAATGTAATAGGAGCATCAGCAGCACCAGGCAATGCAATATAACCTTTACCGGCTGTTAAGCCCGCACCAACACTTACTGGAACCCAACCCAAATTTGAGAGTGATTCATCCCGACCATAATAGGTATAACCTGCTGGTGCAATCGCATTGCTTACCGGGCTCGAAACATAATAATTACGTGTATTGGCTAAATATTGCTCTACAGCAGTTGTTCCGGTTACTACAAGCGAACCAGTTCCTTCGGGTTTGAAGGTGGAAGTACTTGAAGCGTCACTTTTCAGTGTAAGGTTAGTAAGTGTAAGTGTTTGACCGGTTGGTACGGTCAATTTAGCACCACCGTTAACGGTAATGGAACGAACAGTTTTGCCTGTATTTATAACTAATTCGCCAGAAGTAACAGTAATATCGGTATTTGCCAACTGCACATCCGATAAACCAGCATCGGTGATATTTCCACCAGTATTATTATTGGCGGCAGCAGTAATGCTAAATGCATAAGCACTTGATGTAGCTGCATTGTAATTTGTACCTGCTGCGGCACTTGCCACTACCTGATAAGCACCGGCATTGGTTGGCGCTATTTCAGACGAATATCCACCACCATCAGTGCTGGTATATAATAAGGTTGGAGTACCGCCATCACCATTATAGCTAACTGTAGCCGGACCTTGTGCCGAACCATTATAGGTAAAGCTTTGTGTGCCCGAAACACTAAGCGTTGGGTTGGCTTTGGTAATGGTTATTGTACCTGTTGGCTTATTAATCCAATAGTTACCATAAGTAGTGGATAAACCCGCATCGTAGGTTATAGTAACTCCGGATGTACCCGCTGCCGTGGTATTTGTATAAGTGGTGGTGTATGTGGCTGTACCACTTATGATACCTGAATTATCGCTACCTACAAAGCCTGTTGGTGTATATGTACCTGCAGCTGTAACTGCCGAAGCAGCTGTGCCATACGTTACTGTTTGATTACCAGCGGTAATGTTCAATTGTCGTTGATTGATTTGTGCCCAATAAGTTTTGTTAGCCAAACTATAGTTTGATGCTAAACCTCCATTAGTGCCATTTACGAGTGTGTAAACGATTGTTCCTGTTTCTCCATATACATTAGGAGATGATAAGGTGCATGTGGCAGTAGCAGTAACCGTTTCGGAGCCTACAAAGCCCGTAATTGTACCTTTAGTTATTGTTCCTGAAGTGGTATTCCCGTTGTAATCTTTTGCAGCAATGGAATAACCGGAAACGCTTAATGCTTTAGCAGTAATTGTAGCAGCAGAAGTGCCTTGAATTGTAAGGGTATAATTAGCAGCTTCTGCTCCAGTTAAACTCAATCCGCTATAGGTTACTGTGGTTGCACTTGTTACATTTTTAGAGTTATAAGTTCCAACAGGTGTACCCGTAATACTTACCTCATCACCTATATATGGCTTTCCATCACTAGTTGTTCCTGTTCCAGTTGCTTCAGAAGTAAGTAATGCTTTGGCATCTGTTACAATCGCAGAAGTAGTTCCATCATAGATTTTGCTTGCTGGAACTGATAGACCAGTCATGGTCAATGCTTTGGCAGTAATTGTTGCAGACGAAGTTCCTTGAATTGTAAGTGTATAATTTGCAGCCTGTGCTCCTGTTAAACTCAATCCGCTGTAAGTTACTGTTGTTGCACTTGATACATCTTTGGAGTTATAAGTTCCAACAGGCGTACCAGTAATGCTTACCGCATCACCTGTATAAGGTTTTCCATCGCTTGAAGTTCCTGTTCCAATTGCTTCAGTAGCTTGAAGGGCTTTGGCATCTGTTACTACCGCAGTAGTAGTTCCGTTATAGATTTTACTTGCTGGAACAGTTAGCCCAGACATGGTCAATGCTTTTTGAGACACTGTTCCTGAACAAGACAGCGTCTGGTTATTAATAGTTATATTGGCTGCGTTATATGTAGCTGCAGGAGCTGTAGCTTTCATTCTTATATAAACTGGTGTAGAAGCAATAGTGCCTGAAGATGGTGAAATTGATACAGATGATTGAAAGCCTGAACCTGATGTCAATGAAACTTCAAAATTAGAGGGAGGAATTACAAGAACTGATGAAAGCAAAGAAGAACCAGACACGGTAAAGCTCTGTTCTGCCGAAGTACTACCATAAGTTGATGTAAAAGAGCTTAAAGTTCCACCAACTGTTATGGAAGATGATGATGATTCAAAATTAGCCATTAGTGTTCTGTCAGAAGTAGCTGTAAATGTATAAGTCGCACTTGTAGAAACCGTCGAACCGCCTTCTGTCCAGTTTACAAAATAATAACCACTGCTGGGAGTGGCAGTAAGCGAAACAGATGTTCCCGGATCTTTAAGGCCTGTACCGCTTACGCTTCCATAAGAAACATTGTTTGCAGAAGCTGCAACATTCCATTGTTGTCGCTGTAACAAAATATCATCAACATATACATTGCCTGTAGCATATACGTAAACAGTAAAATTCACATTTTCAGTAGCAGTTGCTGTAAAAGTATAACTTCGTTTTTGCCATGCACCAGTACCAGCGACACTTCCCTTGTTTTGAGTTCCTAGTGATGTCCCACTGAAACTGATTGTACTAGCTTTGTTTGAAACTCCTAGTGTATAAATACTAAAAATGTAAGTTTGTCCCGATGTTACACCTACTTGTTTAGTCAAATAGCAATTTCTAGGATCACTAGAAGCAGTAGACCCAGTCATATTTACATATTTAGTGCCACTACTTCCAGTTCCACTAGCAATAACTTGACTAGACCCACTAGTAGAACTTGTATTTAAATACCCATTTGCAGTTGCTGTGGTACCTACAGTTCTACTCTCAAAGTCATCACTGAATACTGTAGTTAAAGTCTGCCCCTTCACCGGTACTGCAATCCCTAAAAGCAGCATCCAAAAACCTGTTAAAAATAAGGTGTAATAAATGTTTTTCTTCATATCATTATCATTTAAAGCGTTATTAATTTTACAATAATTTGTACCCATTCCAATTGTGGTTTTTAAACGGAATTGTACGCTGCAAATATAGGGTGGGATCAAAAAATAAAAGTTGAGCTATTATTCAAATAGGGGGAATTGGGGTTCAAAAATAATTCATTTTGATTTCATAGGGTTGAAACTCATTCTTTAGATACATGGGGTTAAAACCCCACGCATGGGAAATCGGCCGTCGCGCTCCGCCTTGAAGAGAAGAGAAGAGATGAATTACCTTATTTCAAATTCAAATTTCAATTTAAAAAGTATTATCATTTTGAATTATAGTTTATATACAGCCACATTAGAGGCTAATTTCGCTATAACTTCAGTGTTTGAGATAAAAATGGCTCAATTTGGTTCGTAATTCGATTATTGTCAGAGTTTATTTTACTACTACAAACTTTTTGGTGACTGAAACGCCCTCATTACTTATTTTTAAAAAATAAAATCCATTTTCAAAGGCATTATTAATTGTAATATTAAAACTGTTTTCTCCAACATTACAATGTGTCATTTCGGTGTGAAGTGTTTTGCCCTCCATATTTAGAATTTCTATTTTAGAAGTACTGTTGTATTGAGAAGTATAATTAAACATCAGATTCTTGTACACCGGCTGAGGGAAAATTATCAGTTTGTTATTTTCTATTGCCGATAAGTCAATATTTGAAGTTTCCTTTGCCGGATTGCCGTTGTATGCACCAATATTCGGAAGTTGAGTGTTGATAGAGAATTGGTTACCGAACATGTCTTTTGAAGGAAATTCGCTCACATCTTTGAAAATGCCTTTCCCTGCTTCCGGGAATGGAGGCTCCTGAAAAATCTTCCCACCAAGTAACGCAGGGCTGTTGACACTTAATTTATAGCCATCAGGATTGAATACCCCTTTGTTTGCAAAAAGTGGATTCCCGAATTTTGGAGCAACATCTTTATTTGTAAAAGCAGTTCTTACATTGCCAAAATATAAATTGTTCGAAACATACAAATTACTACCTGTTTCGATATTTACATCCACAAGCTGACCAATAACAGCCGTGCCATCGGCATAAAAAATATTATTGAAAATATAAGTATTTTTTCCTTCAATAGAGATATCCGGAGTTAGTCCGTTGGAAACGTAAATGCTGTTATTGTACACATAATTGCCTTCGGAATTTATTTTGTTGTTTGTGCTTGGCGAATAGGCATAAGGCGACACCCAAATCGAACGAGCGTTGTCTCTCAAACCATCGTTGACACTTACATTGAATCGATAAACGGAATTGATATTATTACCGAGAATTTCGACAAAACCGCCCTGACTATCTTCGCTGTAATTGTATTGAAGAATCACATTTCTGTTATTAAAGTCAATGTGCATGCCGTAGGAATCGGCTGGTCCGCGTACATGTAACGAACGGTTGAACTGAGCTATAACATTTCTGGAATTATAAAACCAGGCTCCACTACCACGGGCCACCATGCGGACGTCAACATTAGAACCTGTATTTTCGAAGGTGTTGTGTTCGAGTAAGCAGTTGTAAGTACCGCCAGGCATAATCCCCGACCCACCCGTATTATAGGTGTGATTGTTCCTAAACACAAAATTCATATTTCGGTTAAGGGAGTCGTTACCAATTCCGCTATCACCTCCACCATGACCGCCTACCATACCAAATTTGCCTGTGAGCGTAATGTAGCAATTTTCGACCAATACGTCCCTGATATTTTTTTCTTTTCCTGCCACCATATTTTTTTCTGAAAAAAATCGGATACCATGCACTTTTATAGCGTCAAAGTCGATACCTTCGGTATTCACCGCAAATACTTTCCGAACAATTAACTCTTCAAAATGAATGTTGCTCATTACTTCATTTCCATTGTTGTGAACTGAAATTCCGTACGATTCTTGATCGGAAATACCTATTTTGGAAACTTTTCGGTCGTTGGTAGCTTCAATATTTTTCAAATGTATGTTACTCGTATTATTGATGTAAATTGCACAAACATTATCGCCTCCTACTGCCGTTGAGCCATTGATAACAGGGAAATTTCCTACTCCGTATTTGCCATAAAATATTGGATATTCCCGTGTTCCCGAACTATTTATCCGCAACTGTCCAACAAACTCATCGCCTGACTTAAACAAGATAGAGTCACCTTGATTAAGTAGCGTGGAATTTACTTTGTCTATTGTTTTCCAGGCATGAGCTG
Organism: Paludibacter jiangxiensis; assembly: GCA_945870155.1. Lineage (GTDB taxonomy): Bacteria > Bacteroidota > Bacteroidia > Bacteroidales > Paludibacteraceae > Paludibacter > Paludibacter jiangxiensis_A. Next base: position 28,827 of record CAMBSB010000017.1, read on the forward strand.
AATCGGCACCTGTGTTGGTGTCATTGCCGGTTGTAGAACTTACATAATAGGTTTTTCTTTGTGAATTACCCGGATTCGTGTTTTCAGTACTTATAAGTATGAGTTTGTCAACGTACGGACCAGCCACCCCGTTGGCAGCTTTTAATTCTATGGTATTGATTCCTGCCACCAGTTCAACATCAATATTTAAATTGCCTGCTGCTCCCTGATAACACCATACTGCTGCCGGAAAATTTTGAGTGCCAATAGATATGCTATTGACGATAATTTCAAGCGGTTGAATACTTACATTAAAATAAGCAATACGCAACTTGTAGGTTCCTGTTTTCGAAATATTGATAGTGTTGAATCGCACGCCATTTCCTACATTGGAAAGGATCCGTACGAATGCCATACCGGAAGCATTGCTACAACCCTGTGCCACATCAGATGAACCTAATAATTCACCTGTTTCGGCTTCTTGCTGCCATACAGTAATCTGACTTGAGATACGAAATGAAAAGAAAAAGATGACAAATAGCAAAAAATGTGTTTTTTTCATTGTTGTTTTGTTCATAAAAGTTGTTTTGGACTTTATAGAGTGGACTTATGTGCTTAAAGTTTTATATTAACAATACTACCATTAGCATCAAAAATACGTAAAATGTATGAATTGTTTTTTGGAGCAACAAGTTCGTATGAATTATTGGATATTGTTCCATTATACGCTCTTTGTAAAAGTTGTCCCTGCATGTTATAAAGAGCCAATTCTAAATTTCCGCTTAAATCTGAATTTATAGAAATTTTTACCTTGTTTTCATCAATACGTGAAACATTGACATTCTTTCTCAAAAGGGATACATCATCTATATTGCTAATTATATTCGATAGCTGATTTTTTATACTGATCATTCCGGAAACGGAAGGATGCCCTGCCATTTTGTTAATGTTAGTAAGCTGTATATTTTCTACATTATAATACTTACATATTAATTTTTGTGCGTCTGCTATTTCTGATTTTAATTCCGTATTTACCAAATTGATAATTTTTTCGTTTGGATATTTTTTAATGAGGTAAGATAGCATGTAAGCAAAAGCCGGTCGAAAACTTTTCAAATCGTCGTCTGTCCAATCGCTATATTTGTAACTGCCTAAAGGAGAGTTTGCCCAACTGTCATTAGTTCCACCGAAAATAATAATAAGATTCGGATTTCCTAAATTTCTCATTCTGGTAACAAAAGATGAAGCGGAGCTGTTTCCGCCACTATATCCTGTATTACAAATAGTTGAGCCGGAATAGGAATTATTATATTCCAATACAAATCCTTTTTCTTGTATAAACTGATACCACCATGTTTGCTCAACAGTTTTAACATCGTTATCATTTTGAGAACGGGGATACCAATAAGAGTTTGTATTTGGAGTTAAAGAATTTATAAAGGTTGAATATGAATCTCCTAATATGCTTACCTTATAAGTATTTATATCTTTTACTAACTTCGGGCTTTCTTTATCAATACAAAACCCCGAGACGAATGAGACGAGAAAATAGATTACAATTATTGTTTTTTTCATTTTAAGAATATATTATAATATTGGGTGAATTATTAGTTTTACCGGCCCAAGCAATCCACTTGGCATAGGTTTCCAATTGCTATAATTGGAACTTTTATAGTTTATATCCACAAAATTTATTTCCTTAAAAATACGCCATTCCACTCCTCTGCGGTCTAAATCGGCGATGGCATTGGCTGGAAGATTAGTAATTTCAATCTGCAAGGTATTTTCTCCTTTTTTCAGATATTTGCTAATATTGCACTCGAACGGAACCGACCAAAGTGTTGCCACGTTTTTACCATTAACAATAATCCGTGCACTTTCACGCACATCGCCCAAATCGAGAACCCATTGCTCTGAACCAAATTTTTCAACTGTGAAAGTTGTTTTGTAAATTCCTGTTCCTCGATTGATTTTTGCTGCCGGATAGTTTAAATCTGTCCACGAACCCAACGAATCGAACTGATAAACACCTTCAATTACAGGTTCACTTCGTTCGAAATGTAAGTTCCAATTGGTTTTTAAATCAATAATTTGCATTGGGGTTTGTAAGTATTTCCATTCCTGAACATCAACATTCTGTTGTGAATACGTTTTAAGAATAAGCGAAACTCCCGATTTCAATTGCAGATAAACCTGCGTTTTACCGTTCAGCTCACGTAATTTGGCTTGGCCTATTTCGCCAGTCAAAGGATCGTAAATAATAGCTGATTTTGCAGTAACCGAAAGTGTGATCCAACTATCCACATCTTTTTCCTGCAACGAACTTATGAAATAATGAAATCCATCGGCATTGGAACGGCGCAAAGCATGCAATCCAAATTTTGTTTTCATTTCTTCCGGTTCTTTTCCCACGGCTTGCAACGTTTCTTCGTAGTCTTTTCCGGTAATAATTTGCCCTTTTTTAAATGGTCGAACCGTTGTTTTATCAAAACCGGATTTGTTATCCAGTTTTTTCAACAGGGATTTCAACTCGCTTCTCCGGCATTTTAATCGGTCGAATCCGGGAACATCATCGGGGAAATTTTCCATAAAAACAACTTTCGCTCCTTGTTCTATCAGTTTTGTGATATGTTTCAAAACTTCCAACGGCATTTTATGCACTGCAGCTAGAATAAGGGTTTCGTAACTAATTCCGCCTTCGGTAACAATCTTTCCATTTTCGCAAGTGGCGGAGAGAATAAACCGATCGGAAATATAATCGACATCGTAACCACTTTTGTAAATCGACTGCACCATGTGGATAAATTTAGGCATACGTTTGTCCATGTTGTGAATGTCGAATTGCAACAATCGTCCCTTTTGTTCGTGCCAACTATCGTAGACCGGCAAATAAATAAGAAAATCATTATCCGGTTTGCCCATTTGTAAAAACGACTGACAACGGGTGATGTATGAGAACATCGCTGGTGCATCATTCCAAATAGTATTGTTTGGCGTCATATTTACCGAGGCGTAAAATTGCCATCCCGGCCAAGCAGCTTCTTTGGGCGAATAAGGCGTTCCATGAAAATAACAATGATTGACACCAGCCGAAAACAACAAATCCAAGTCAGGTTTGCATTGCGAAAGCGAGGTGCGGAAATGCTCGGTGAGCCATGTTAATGATTCGGACGATACATAAGGTTTTCCTGAAATATGGGCTGCAGAAGAAGCATATTTTAGCATCGATAACTCCGAATCGTTTTTACGAACCAAAGAGTCGTTGCGCAAACCTTTGATGCCAAAGTCCGACAAGCCAAATCCTTCGCATTCGGGAACGTCAACGGTAGCGTACAAATCAATTAGGTTTCCGGGTGAACCGTGCGCCTGATTACGGGTTTTACTTCCGTGCGCGTGTGCCCAGTTTGTCCATTGTTGCGTGAAATTTTCAAGTAGTAATTCCGATAATGTTTCGCGATAATCAGAAATTAAACGCGCCGTTCCTTCAGTTCTTTCTTTTGCTAAAAATGCGGGCAAATGATTTTCCAGTTTGTATCCTCTGCGCATGTAAAATTGCTCAAAAAAGTCTTCTGTCCAATCTGCACCATACACTTCGTACGAATCGTTGAAAAAATTATGCGGATACGGCGTTTTGGTTGTTGCAAAAGCTTTTTCGAATCGATCAAAGTAATTTTTCACTGCTTTTTTTGAGCAATGATCCATTACGTAACCTTCGCCGCCGGGAGCAGCCCGTTTTACCTTTTGAAAAGTTTTTCCACAAAAAGCAGCAATAATTGTCCAATTGCCTTTCGGAGCTTTCCAAATCAATTTCCCGTCTGCACCAACTTTTGATGTTAAATCCAAACTTTTGTTATTTGAATTATAAGCCATTACTCTACTGAGTTTAGCTTTTCCCAACTGATTTTTATCGATGGGAATAATAATAGACGAAAAAACTTCTCCACCTTTCACACTGTATTCGTTGGTCAACAGTTTGGATGCAGCATCTTCAATGCTAACTTCCGGACCGCCAAACGGCCAGCCTGTTCCATTGTTCATATCGGTTTGCATGCCCAGCCGACTGGTTTCCGCGGTGGTATGTTGCAACATTTCCATCCATTTCGGCGAAAGAAACGGAATGTCGTTGGCTTCATTTTTTTGCAAACCATAAATAGACGTAATTTCAACTGCTCCCATTCCGGCACGAGCGTATTCTTCCAGATTGTAAGTCAGATTGGCTTTATCAACCGCACTTCCCAACCACCACCAGCGCGTTCCCGGGCGCATTTCGTTTGAAATGGTTGGCCAGGAGACTTGCACCCCTACCCCCTGAAGGGGGAGTAAAGAAGTGCAAAGTATGGAGAATAATACGAATTTTTTCAGTGTTTTCATTATTCTTATTTAAATTCATCGTAGAATAACATCCTTATTTAAATTGCCTGCTGCTCCCTAATAACACCATACTGCTGCCGTTTCGGCTTCTTGCTGCCACACAGTAATCAGACTTGAAATACTTAAAGTCAAGAGGAAATTTAAAACCAGTAAAACGAAAAGTTTTTTTTTCATTGGAATATGTATGATTTTAAAAGATTACTATCAACCGGGATAAAATATAATTAGGCAATTTAGCAATGATTTTGAATCACATAGCCTTACATATTATTTTTTTATAATTAATTTACTCACTTCAATTGCATTTCCAACTTTTAGTTTCAGCAAATAAACGCCATTTTTTAATCCCGAAAGCGAAAAAATATCCGAATTTGAGATACTGTAAGGTGGCACATTTTCTAAAACTCTTCCAAATAAATCAGTTATTTCAATAGAATTAATTGTTTCCGGATGTTGAACCCGAATGTAGTTTGAAGCGGGATTGGGATAAACCACACACTTGTTTAATTCAGATGCTATTGGTTTTATATCCGAAGAAATTGATTTCTGATAAACACGAATGTAATCTACTTCGTATTTCAAAGGGAAAGTTGTTTGCGACGGGTCGCCACCGTTTGAACCTATGGCAAGGTTTAATAAAAAATAATGCTTTTGCAAAAAAGGATTTTGTGGTGTTATTCCGGTAGCATTAATGGTTTGATTAAGCAATGTGTAGTTAATCAATTCATTATCAAGGGATAAATTTATGCTATCTTTGTTCCAGTCCATGCGCCAGGTATGAAATTTGGCTACCCAATTCGCATCTTTGCCTGTAAAATAGCTGAGCGGTTTTTTGGAACTATCCCATTTTGCCGACCAGCGTGTGCTTGTTCCCCAAGCTACATTTGCCAAAATGGTTGGCACATCGGATACCCGGTAAAATTCCATTATATCCACTTCGCCATTCGAAGGCCATTCGCCGGTTTCGCCTAATGTCCAGATAGCAGGCCAAGAGCCTTTAGAAGTATTTATGCGAGCACGAACTTCAATTCTGCCAAATTGATATTTTACCAAGCCCGGGCTTTTAATACAGGCCGAAGTATAATCGGCATATTGCCGATTTTTCTTCCAATCGGTGCTTCCGGCCACATAATTTGGGTTTAGTTTACGTTCGCGTTTGGCTTCGAGTATCAATGTGCCATTTGCGCAATTGGCATTGTTGGACTGATACCATTGCAATTCTTCGTTGCGTACAAATCCATTTTCGTATATCCAATAGGCTGCGTTTGGCTTACCTACTGCATTAAACTCATCGCTCCACACCAAATTCATTCCGGAATATTCCGTTGGTATTTGCGAATCGGGCTGGTACGGGTCGGGCTGCACAGCGAATAAATCGAAAGTAAAAATCAGTGTGAATAATAGAAATATGAATATTTGTTTTGGCATAATATTTTGATGAAACACGCGTGTATAATTCTACATTGTTAAGGTATTAAATGATTTTTCGGGCAATTCTACATTCAACATCTTTGCACCTACTTTTATTTTTAAACTGACTGGATTATTGGAAGTATTTATTGTTACTAACACAATTTTACCGTCAGGCGTTACAAATGATAGAACATCTCCATACCGCCCTTTAGTCTGGAGTTTCACCGAACCGGGTACAACATAATAACTCAAATGCTTGAAAATGTAAAATTCCGGCGTTTAGGTTACTTTTTTGGTCATTTTATCTATCGTTACCTGAGCATTTTGCCTCCAACCCCAAGAGCTTTCGCCGGTAGTGTCCAAAATCATGTTCCAATACATGTACGACTTCACGCCTCTATCCACATACAATTTTATTTCTTTGAATGTGCTTTCAGCCGATTTCCAATCAAACGATCCATTTCCACAAGGCGTTTCTGTTTGCATCAAATTTTGTTCGGGGTATTTTTTGGCAACTGCCACCAAAGCATCTTTGCCTTCGTACTGAAATCCAACACCCGAAATATATTTCCGAACATTGGATTGCGAAAGTACAGAATCGAACACTGCTACATTGGCATTGTTGATAGTGCTAAACCAAATTTGGGAAGAAATTTTATCTTTCACAAACCGAGGGCCTAAATACATGGATATAAAATCGCGCATGCCACGAGCTGTCCAACTGCAATTTGGCCATTGGTTATACGTGTAAGGTTCGTTCTGTATATGTACGGAATGTATATTAATCCCTTGTTTGTTGTAGGCCGTTACAAATCTGGCAAGATAAAGTGCATAAGCCGATAGGTATTCTTTTTTTTGTATAAACTGGTCGCCCGATTTTACTGCTTTCTGCTCAGTTAAGTCATTGAAGGTATTCGGTTTATTCGCATAATGATTGTTGGTTTTCATCCAAGTTGGCGGACTCCAGGGCGATGCCCATATTTTGAGGTCGGGTCTGTGTTTGATAGCCGCTTTGATGTACGGAATAAGAATACTTTTATCTCTTTCGATACTAAAGTTTTTCATTTTAAAATCGCCTTCGGTTTCATTCAGCGAATACCATGTAAATGAATAGTCGTTCGCCCCGATTGGCATACGGCAAATATTATATTTTAGTCCCTCGTTGGGGTCAAAAAATGCCTGCATCACTTTGTCGCGCTCCTTGAAAGGTAAAGTTTGCAAAGCCTGCCACCCCAATTCGTTGAAACAACCGCCCCAGCCTTCCATTGTTTGTTGTTTCTGGTCTGTTAGCACTTCAATATCAACTTCGTCTGTTTCTTTAAAGTCGGTAAGTTTTATTGATTCATTTTTCACCCACCTATTTTGATCCGTACTGCTCACCCAGTCAGCTTTTTGGGAAAATGCATTTATTACAGCGCAGAAAATAAGTGCTAATTCTATGACTACTTTTTTGTTTTGCATTATCAATAATATTTTTTCACATCCAATTTATAATTATTTACTCACTTAGAAGTCATTTTGCCCCTTAGTTTATGTTCCTTTTCGGCATTCCAATACGCACAATCGAGTTCTATAAATACGGAAGAATACGGAATGGTCGATTCGGTTTTCAGCACCAAAACTTCGAATAAGCTGGAGGCCGAATCCAGTTTTGCAAACACATCGTTGTGAAGAAGCGTATTCTGTTGGTAGTTTTTGAGCGAAACAGCTATAGATTTTTTCAGGTTATCGACTCCGGGCGATAAATCTTCGGTTATTTGTGCAAATTCCAAATCGGTAAATACAATTGGTTTAACGTGGGTCGAAGTTGAAATACTGCCCATAACGTACCGCAACACTTCGGGTAATTGCTCACCAGTATTGATTATAGTCATGCCTTGAGCACTTTGTAACGGAAATGCTTTGTCCACTACCAGCACCCAATTGCGATGCCCCAACAAGGGCAATTTTTGCTGAAATTCATCTTGCCAGCTGACTGGTTTTGTAGCATTAAACTGGCAACTCGTAAGTAAAATAGTAACTGCAAAAAGTGTGAAAAACCTGAACTTAATTTGTTTAGCCTGCATATTATATTTTTAATTGAATGGTTTTTTGTTCACCTTCGTTAATATTGAGTTTTACTTTGGTTGGTTTTGGGTTGCCTTTCAGCGAAAACTGTTTTAGTATAAGGTTTTCTTTCAGCACTTTAATAGTTGCTTGATGGTTGGCAACTTTGCATGTTCCATACGCATAACCATTACTCCAAAAATAGGTTCCGGGCTGCGAAGTGATGGTCATAGACTGCTCCACACCCGAATAGCTAAATTCGCTCAACGCAATGAGCGTTGCCCAACTTGCCATCGAACGAGCGTAGTGATGACCACATTCGGGTTCGCTAAATGGGTTGCGTTTGGCACCATTGTGGCGGTCGCGTATAGCTTGAATTACTTTCAGCGCATCTTCTTTTTCACCCTCGTAAATCATTTCTACAGCGGCCGCATATTCAAAACCGGTCATTACTTCGGCAAAATAAGGAAATGGCACTTCCAAACGCCCTTTTGGCCACGAAGCCATCAATAATCCCGCTTCATTGCCCATGGTGTACGAACGCATATTGTTGAAATGTGCCGAAAAATCGGGCATAAAATTATTCGTCATCACGCTTTTCGAAGCTGTTTGAATGTTGGTTTTATCGGCTAAATAACCCAAACCGCACACATGAGCCATGTATTGCCCCACCAACTGATCCACCAAACACCCGCTGCCTAATTGGAACGCAGGAACATTTGTTGCCGGATTTGACATGTCCAAAAACTCGAATGTTTTTGGGCTGGTAATTTTATGTTCGTAATACGAACCATTGAACAAATTGGCATCCATCCATTTCGAACCTTTGCTGAATAAATCAGCACATTTTCGGGCAAATTCCTTATCCTTCATGGCAAGAGCCATTTTTTCGGCTGACTTCAAAGCGCCCAGATACCAGAATCCCATTTGCGGATTGGGTCCAAAATAATTCACATCCATGGTGTTGTGCTGACTGCCTTCCATCACGCCGTCCTGATTACCATCCCAGCCTTTTTCGGTCCAGGCAAAAGCCAATACTTTTTTTACCTGACTGTAATTATTTTTCAAAAATTGAGCGTCGCCGGATAATTGCCAGTCGCGGTAGAATTTCATAATGCAGCCCATTTGTCCATCAGCAGCCGATGCCGAATTTTTATTGGCAATGGAAAGTGGCAAGTCGGCTCTGAAATTCATTAATCCGTTTTCTTTGGTAGCGTAATTAAATTCCACATCGCGCATGGTTCGGGCTAAATCGCCAAACAAAAAAGGCGTTGCCGCTTCGTAATTCCACACGTGTGTGCAACTTCCCTTGCACGAACCCATTTTGTCCATCACGCCTTCCCAACCCATTAAATGGCCACTTGGCAAGCGGAAAACAGTTTGCGAACGCAGTACAGCCAAGTTAAACAAGGCTGCTTCTTTTACCACATTCGGGTACGAAGATGCAGCAATGGCATTCACAAAATCGAGCGTTTGCGATTCCAATTGAGTCAATTTTGGCAGCACTTTTTCGGCCACATCCCAAGCGTTGCTAAATTGCTGACTGTAATAATTTCCAACAAAATTGGTGTCAGTCCAATTATACCTGTTAGGGAAATTCCAGCTAATAAAAAACGAAAAAGTAGCCTTCGAACCTGCTGCAATCGTCTTTTTTACCGACAACGACGCCATCGGGTCATCTTCGTTTTGTGCGAATTTTTCTGTGAGTTCGCCATCAGCTGAAAAATCATCCCAAAAACTCAACAAGGCATTACTCCAATTGTCTTTTTTGGAAGCAGTTCGGTAAGTTACTCCGGCATTTTCCTGAGTTGTTAAAGCCATTGTTCCGTAGGCAGCACTCGTAGAATCCACTCCTTTCGAATCAAAATAAATACCTCTGAAATTTTCCGAAACCCGATAGGCATTTCTATTCTTTTTAGCTCCAACGGGAATCACATCGCCTTTCCAGTCGGAAGTATTTTGCTGTCCGTTTTTACCAATAAAATTCCGAATAGAGCCACAAACAGCCACATCGATAGCTTTGTTGGAAGTGTTCGAAATTTCGTAAGTTAGTATGGCAATGGGCAATCCGCTATTGTCGGCATCGGTGGGAATAAGCGGATTAAAACCTTTGATTTTCACTTTCACAGGTAGGGATTTATCTTCCAAATTTACTTGTCCAAAAGGATAAGCCCCATCGAAACTTGCTGACTCAAACCGCGGCAGCCCATGATGATCCACCGGACGTCCTTCGTAATGTAAATACTCATCGTCGTAAAGTTTTCCCATCAACGCCTTTGTTTGGGTTTTGCCATCCTGCTGTTTTACATAAATCGCAAAAAACGGTGCATTATTGCCCGTTGTTACGGAGCTAAAACCTTTGGCGGGCACATTCATCAGTTCCCAATCGCGCAATTCACCCCGACCACCAAGCGATACCGTTCCGGTACCAATTCCACCCAATGGCAATGCAATTTGTTTTAATGATGTAGCATCATAATGCTTAATAATTGGCCAATCTTTGGGTGACCATTGTGCGAAAGTAGATGTATAATTTAGACTTACAACAAATAGAATTGAAAGATAAAAGATGATTTTTTTCATTGATAATAAGTTCTAAGAACGTAGTTTATTTATCTTCGTAGTATGCTTTCATCACGTACCATGCTTTTTTGCGTTGTCCTTTGTCCGAAACAAGTCCTTTGCGGTTCCAGCCATCCTGATTTTGTTTGTGCCAACGGTTTGGAGAGCGGAAGTCAAATAACAGCCAGGGCACTGTGCCGCGCAAGTTCGGGATATTGTTAAACATTTTCAGATTATCGAGGTACAATTTCTCCATCATTTCTTCGCTCCACGAAGCAGGAACATTGGCGTCGCCATGCTGACCATATACCGCCTCGGCACCGAACTCCGAAAATATCAGCGGTTTGCCGGCAGCCACATTCCATTTCGTTTGTTCCGGGGCTGTTTTGTAGGCATCGTACCATCCCATGTATTTATTCACACCTACTACGTCTAAATAATTGACCAGGCTATCCTTGAGTATAAATGTATGTGTTGAGTTGTCGTAGCCCATATTGTTGAATGCACCGGCAACCAAACGGGTACTATCCAACGAACGTGTCAATTCGGTTAAACCAATAAGCATTTTATCGCGAGCAGCCGATGCTTTTGTTTCGTTCTGAATACTCCATATTACGATAGCTGCTCTGTTTTTATCTCTGTAAATCATTTCGCGAAGCTTTTTTTGCGCTTTGACCATTACCACTTCGTCGGTAAATTTTATGCCTTGCCACACCGGAATTTCTTCCCAAATCATCAAACCCATTTTTTCGGCCATACGCACAATGCGTTCGTTTTGAGCATAATGAGCCGTACGAATAAAGTTACAACCCAGCGCTTTGGCTTCCGACAAAATTACAGCTGCATCTGCATCCGAATAAGCGCGCCCCATGCGTTGCGGAATTTCCTCGTGAAAGTTTACTCCTTTCAGAAATATAGGTTTTCCATTGAGTAGAATATTAGTGCCTTTTGTTTCAATGGTTCGAAAACCAATTTGTTCAGTAATTGTGTCCTTGTCGGTTGTAAATGTTACATCGTACAATTTGGGCGATGCAGGTTCCCATAATTGTGGTTTGGCGGCAATCTCAAAAATGGCTAAACCTGTGGAGTCTGTTGTTAGCTTTTTACGAATTTTCAGTTCCGGAATTCGGATTTCAACATTTTGTTGGGCAGTAGCACCTTCCAGTTTTACAGTTCCGGCAATGATGTTTTTTGTTCCTTTTTTGAGTTGAACCGTATAATCGTTGATATACATATTGGGAGTTTCAATCAGAAAAACATCGCGGGTAATACCGCCATAATTCCACCAATCGAAATTCATTGCCGGTATATAATCCACACGGCGATTGTTGTTGGTGAGTACCACCAAATCGTTTTCGCCTGCTTTGGCCATTTTGGTTATGTCGAACTGAAAAGGCAGAAATCCACCTTCGTGTTCGCCTATAAAATTTCCATTAAGCCACACTTTGGTTATGTAATTTGCCCCGGCAAAATAAAGAAACTGCCTGCTGTCAGCCGTTTTACACACCGTGATTTTGCGCTGATACCACACATTCCCTTCGTAATACATCAGTTCGGGCAGTTGCGAATTAAAGTCGCTGGGAACATCCAGTCTAAAGCCATCATTAAAGGTATATTCCTGTGGCTTTCCGGTAGCAGATTGCGGTTTGTTTTTAAAAATACTATTTGCCTCACCCATGCAAAACACATCGATAAGCGCATTCCATTTACCATTCAGCAATTGTGCATTATTGCGCGAATAAGGATTTGACAGCGGAGTTTGTGCGGAAATGGATATGCTTAAAATCAGGCACAGTAAAAGAAATAAATCTTTTTTAAATGTAATCATTATTGATTGAATTATCCTATTTTACACCAACTTTCACCGTCGGCATTTGCGCGTGCATTTTCTTTTTCCAGGCTTCGAGCTCTTTTTTGAGCCGAGCGGCAACAGCAGGTTCGTTGTCGATCAGGTTTTTGTTTTCCGAAATGTCCGTTTTCAGATTGTAAAGTTCGTACGAATTTGTTTCGATGGTATGAATTAGTTTCCAATCGCCATTGCGTACGGCGCTGTAGGGCGTGGCTCCTTCGGTATGGTAATGGGGATAATGCCAGTAAAGCGATTTGCGTTTAAGTTTGCCGGTTTCTGAAACTATCAGCGGTTTAATATCTACGCCATCAATGCCTTTCAGCACTTTTTTATCCACTTTTAGTATTGCCATATCAATGAGTGTAGGCATATAGTCGATACTCATTACTGGTGTGTTGTTGGTTCGGTTTGGGGCTACTTGCTGTGCCGATTTTATGATAAGCGGCACACGCACACCACCTTCGTAACGTTCGCCTTTACCATGTCGGAGTGGCGAATTGTTGGTTACTTTTTGTTTGGTATTGCTTATTAATCCGCCATTGTCCGACGTTAGAATAATTATGGTGTTCTCGTACAAACCAAGACTTTTTAGTTGCGCCACCACTTTGCCAACCGCATCGTCAATATGCTCTACCATAGCAGCGTAAGTTGGATTCTTTTGCAGTTTTGTCGAGTCGACCAAAGCTTTGTATTTATCAATTTTTTCCTGTCGGGCTTGTAGTGGAGTATGTACATTGTAAAACCATAGATTCAGAAAGAACGGTTTGGATTGGGATTGTTGGATGTAACTACAAGCTTCGTTTGCCAATCGCTCATCGAGATATTCGCCTTCAGGACCATCTTTTAATCGAGGATTTCCATAGGGTACAAAATAACCATTAAAGCCTGCTTTTTTATTCAAATTTGGTGAACCTTTCGAAAAGCCTCCGATGTTTATGTCGAATCCCTGATTTTCGGGCCAGTACTTTTCATCTTCACCCAAATGCCATTTGCCTATGTGTGCGGTTGAGTAGCCGTTTGCTTTAAAAACCTCGGCAAGCGTTGTTTCTTCCAACGGCAAATACATAGTCCAGTCCGGAATTTGCAGTTTGGCTTTTGGCATTTTATGTCCCTCAATCCAATCGGTGAGATGGAGTTTGGCGGGATATTTACCAGTTATAAGTGCTGCACGCGTAGGCGACGATACCGTACAAGCCGAATATGCATTGGTAAATCGCACACCATCTTTAGCAAAATTATCGATTTGAGGTGTACGATGAAAATCGCTGCCATACACGCCAAGATCTTTCCAACCCATATCGTCGACAACAATTAACACCACATTGGGTTTTTGTTGCTGCTGCGCAATAATTGCCGGATTGCTAATACAAAGCAATGATAAAGAACTAATTGGGAAAAGGGAATTTTTCATTTTATAATTAGAATAAAGAATAAAGAACAAAGAATTAAGAACAAAGATAAAAGAATAAAGACAAAAGAACAAAGATAAAAGACTAAAATATCAACTTCATTATCACATCAACACATCATCACGTCAACACATTATCACATCACCACATCACCACATTATCACATCAACACATTATCACATCAACACATTATCACATCATCACATTATCATATCAATACATCATAACATCAACTCATTCGCAGATAATCTTCACCTCTTGCTGCAACAATTTTCCTCCCGACACACTCAACACCACTTCGCCGGCAGCGTCGCCCGACTCAATTATCGCTACCATTTTTCCATTGAAGGCATTCATATAATTGGAACCGAACGAAGTTTGGTCAATCGCATTTCCGTTGCAAACAGCTTTTAGTTTTCCAGCTTCGCTTACTTCAAAGAAAAGCAGATTTGAAGCTCTCGGACATAAATTTCCATCTTTATCCACCACTTCCACGGTTACAAATGAGAGGTCTTTACCACCCGATTTAATGGTTGTTCTATCGGCAGTAAGGCGAACAGAAAGTGTTTTGCCGGCTGTTTTGATAATTTGTTCGGCCACAGCTTTGTTATTTTCGTCGTAAGCTACCACTTTTATTTCGCCCGGCTGATACACCACATCTTTCCACATCAACCGATAGCGGGTGTATTTGTTAGCTTTGTCCTTTTGCTTAATGCCCATGCTTTTACCGTTTACAAAAAGTTCGGCTTTGGGGTAATTTGTGTAACAAAACACAGGTACATTCTGCCCAAGTCGGTCGTGCCAGTTCCAATGTGGAAGCACGTGAAGCATGGGTTTAGCGCTCCAATTACTTTGATAAAGAAAATATCGGTCTTTTTTCAAACCGGCCAAATCCACAATCCCAAAGTATGAACTTCGTGCTGGTGTGCCTTCGTTGTAAGGTGTGGGTTCGCCCAAATAATCGAAACCTGTCCACACAAATTCGCCCAACACAAATTCATTTTCGTCCTGCGCTTCAAACTCCGTGTCGGGAGTTGTTGCCCAGCCCGGATATTCCATATCGTAGCTCGAAACCTGATAATCGTCGTACCATGCCCCACGAAAATCTTTAACAGGAAATTTGTATTCGCCACGCGAGCTTACTGTCGAAGCTGTTTCGCTTGCTAAAATCACAAAATTCGGATATTCGGCATGTTTCTTTTTATAATCCTGAGGTTTGTAGTTAAAACCAACAACGTCGATTACATCGGCTAAACCGTTTTTAATGGCAGCAGTATGTCCGTTGAATCCTGCAGTAGTAGGGCGAGTAGGGTCTTCTTCGCGACAAGCATCAGCTAATTTACGCGCAATTTCTTTTCCTTCGGGCATGGATTGTTCATGTATTTCGTTGCCAATGCTCCACATAATTACGGATGGGTGATTGCGGTCGCGGCGCACCATAGCACGAATATCCCGCTGCGACCACTCTTCGAAATAATTGCCGTAGCCATTCTTGTTTTTGCCATGTTTCCATTCGTCAAAAGCTTCAACATCAACCAACAAACCTATGCTATCGCAAATTTGCAATTGTTCGGGCGAAGGTGGATTGTGAGAAGTTCGAATGGCATTGGCCCCCATTTCTTTCATCATTTCCAACTGACGAAGTGTGGCGCGGTAATTTACGGCAGCTCCAAGCGGACCTAAATCGTGATGCATGCAAACACCTTGTATTTTTACCTGTTTTTCGTTCAAGAAAAAGCCTTTGTCTTTGTCGAAACGAATGGTACGACAGCCAAAAGTGGTTTTATATTCGTCGGTAAGCACATTATTTAGATATACTTTCGAAATAGCAATGTATAAATTGGGTGATTCTATACTCCAGAGTTGTGGGTTTTTTATTTTTAATTGTTGATTAAATGTCAGTTTCTCAGATGCTTTTTGAGTGGCTGACACGCTGCTTACTCTTTCACCCGCTTTCGTATAAACTTCGGTTACCAGTTTTACGGTTGCGTTTTCAGAACTTGCATTGATTTCAGTTTTTATAGTTACATCGGCACTTTTTGCTGATATTTTTGGAGTAGTAATATAGGTGCCCCAGTGTGCAACATGCGTTTGAGCAGTTTTTACCATTCGTACGTTGCGATAAATACCGGCTCCGGAGTACCAACGAGACGATTCGGGTTTATTTTCCAATCGAACGGCCAGCACATTTTCTTTTCCAAATTGCAGATGTTTGGTTAGGTCGAATGTAAACGATGAATAGCCATAAGGTTGCTGGCCAACGAACACACCATTGAGGTACACTTTTGCCAAACTCATAGCACCATCAAATTCGATGGAAATGCGTTTGTTTTTGTCAGCTTCGGTTACGGGTAGTACTTTCCGATACCAACCAATGCCAAAAGTGGGCAAAGCACCTGTACGACCAGTACGTAGTTGTGCAGTGGTTTCTCCATCGGCCTTTACCTGTACAAACTGACGATCGATATTCATATCGAAATTCCCCAAAATTGCCCAATCGTGGGGCACAACAACTTGCTGCCACTGCGAGTCATCGTATTTTGTTGCTTGTGCGTCAACGACATCGACATTTATAAACCGCCAACCTTTATCGAGCAATTGAATATTCCGTGTGCTTTGAGCACATGCTGCCTGAACAAGCAACAGTACGAAAAATGAGCCTACCAATTTTTTCATAAGTATCAAAAATATTTCGTTAAATGTAATACTGCAAAAATATACCATCATTTGCAATTTTACTTCTAAAATGAATTCAAATACTTCCATTATAAACTCATTTGAACATCACAAACCTTATTTTGTTATATTTTGAGATAAAAGTTTTATCTTTGAACACAATTGTTATTACCTTAAAATATAATATCGAATGATGCGTATACTACTCATTCTAATTTTCTTTCTGCATTCAGTTTATGGGTTTGGTTTTGATAAACAGGCCATTTCCTTTAAAAAATTTCCATTTAAAGAGTCACTCCCGAATAGTATAGTTAAACGGGTTTTTCAGGATTCAAGAGGTTACGTGTGGCTTGGAACCGAAGCTGGCATTTGCCGATACGATGGTTATAAACTCATTACAATAAAGTCAAACATAGAACATCCAAACCTGCTTACCAGTGGAAATATTCTTTGCATTGCCGAAGATAAAAATCACCGTATCTGGTTTGGTACCGACCGTGGAGTAAATATCTTAGACGAAAACAATCAACTGATTTCCCTTTTTCCGAAACACAAAGTACAGGACTTACGCATAAATAGTATTTTGTGTGATAAAAATGGTGATATGTGGATAGGCAGCGAAAACGGACTATATGTTTACGACTCCAAAAAAGGAACTCTCAAAAGTTATATCTACACAAATGACCCGAAATCATTGCCGGGAAATAATATAAACCAGGTTTTCGAAGATAAGGCCGGTATAATATGGATTGCGCTCTGGACTGATGGACTCTGCCGGTTTGATGACAAATACGAAAGCTTTGAGCAACTCCCAACACTTGGAAAAACAAATAATCCATTTACAATTTTCGAAGATAATGAAGGTGCGCTTTGGGTTGGAACCTATGGCGATGGCCTTTTTCGCATCGATTTCAGACAAGGGAAGACCTTGCCATTTTACACGCAATACTTAAACACGAAAAATCCTTTTAGCATTTCCGAAAATTCTATTTACAGCATTGCTCAGGATAATATTTCCGGTAATTTGTGGGTGCTTTCGCAAATGGGATTAAGTGTTATTCCGGATCGAAAAAAAGTGGTTTTTGAGCGAATTAACGCGCTCGAATTATTTAACGACGCCACTAACTACCTGAATCACATTATGAAAGACCGCCAGGGCAATATATGGATAGCCACCAGTAACGATGGTGTATATCTGGCAAATCTGAATCGTCCGTTGTTCCAATCCAATACCTTAGACGAGATAAAAAATAAATATGGTGTAGTTTCGGTACATTCGATTTTCGAAAACGACGGCAAAATATGGTTAAGTTTATTCAATTTTGGTGTAGTGGTGGTGGATAAAATAACGCAAACAATTGATAAAAACACACCACTTACTACCTTATTTAATAACATTACTCAAAATCAGTCGAACTCAATCAATAGTTTTTGCATAAATAAAGCAGATGGCTCTATCTGGATAGGAGGAAATGGGGTTTTAGGTCGAATTTTGAAAGTAAATAATAGTTATAAATACGAAGATATCGAACTGAGAAATAAGTATTTAACTAAAAAGAATCGACGGATATTCGGGCTTTATTCCGATTCCAAAAACCGAATATGGATAGGCGCTCGAAACGGTGTATTTTTGTTCAACAAAGGAAATGTGGCTCTCATTTTACCTGAATTAAATAATGTAAAAGCGATTGTAGAAGACAAAAACGGCAATTTTTGGATTGGTTCGCCCAGCAAAGGTGTTGTCAGACTTTATGAAACAAAGCCCAATCAGTTTATTTCCAAACAATTCACGCTCGCAAAGGGAAATATTAACACCGACGAAATAAATTCGATGGTAGTAGATATGAACGGTACCGTTTGGGCAGGAACTAATAACGGTGGCTTGAACAGATACGATGAACAAAGTCAGAAATTTTATTCGCAAAACAAACAGTATTCGATACTCGACGAAGACATTGTGAATATTGTTGTAGAAAATAAAAACTTTATGTGGCTTGCTACCAACAATAAAGTGGTGAAAGTGGATTTGATGAACAAGTCATCCATGCTATTTTCGGCCAACGACAATATAAAAATAAGTTCGTTCAGGGCAGGAGCAAGTTATCACGACAATTCGGGTAAAATCTATTTTGCCGGAGGAAATGGTTATTGTGCATTTTACCCGAATCTGAAACGCCAGAAGCAAAATGTAAACAAGGTAGTACTTAGCGACATTGAAATTTACAACAAATCTATTTTCAACGACTTAGAACCCGATGTTTACAATCCATTCGAACGAATACTGCATCTTGATTACAATCAACGCAATGTTGGATTTGAGTTTTCAGCACTCAATTACACTTCGCCATCGAATATATATTACGCCTACAAACTTTCGGGAGTAGACAAAGATTGGGTAAAAGTAGACAGCAAACGGCGCTATGTAAATTACAACAGTTTAAGTAAAGGCACTTACATATTTCAGGTAAAAGCAACCGACGAAAATGGCGTTTGGGTAAACGAACCAACCTCGCTCACCATAAAAGTAGAGCCAGCTCCCTACGAAACATGGTGGGCTTATACGTTGTATTTAATTATTTTAGTGCTAATTCTTTATTTTACTTACCGCAATGTTTCGAACCGTATTGTGCTCAGACGCGACATCCTTATTTCGCGTATCGAAAAACAAAAATCGGAGGAGTTAACTCAAATCAAACTTCGATATTTCACGAATGTTTCGCACGAATTACTTACGCCACTTACTATTATTTCGTGCCTGATTGAAGATTTCAATAGCAATTTCCCCAATCAGTTTAAGCAATATTCGATTATGAAATCGAATGTTTCGCGCCTTAAACGCCTATTGCAACAAATTCTCGATTTCCGAAAAGTGGAAAGCGGAAATATGAAATTAAGCGTAAAACAGGCTGATTTAGTGGCTTTTATAAATAATATTTGTTGGAATAATTTTGAACCGCTGGCAAAAGAAAAACAGATTAAGTTTTCGATAACTGCTCCCGAAAAACTAATGGCTTGGTTCGACGAGGATAAAGTGGATAAAATTCTGTTTAATATTTTATCCAATGCTTTTAAACATACGCTGCCTAAGGGAATAATTAATGTGGTAATTCAAACCGAACAGAAACAAGACCTTGACTATGTGAAACTATTTATAAGCGACACGGGTATGGGTATTTCGCAGGATCGAATTCCGTTTATTTTCGAACGCTTTTTTGGCGACGAAATTGGCATTGAGTCCAATGGAATAGGACTTTCGTTAACCAAAGAGTTGGTTGAGCTACACAAAGGCATTATCTCGGTGGAAAGTGAAGTGAATAAAGGGACAACTTTTGTGGTTGAAATTCCCATCGATAGACAGAAATATGCTGCTAACGAGCGTGAAGGTGGTGTGGAAGAAACGCAATTATTCCCCATTAAAGTGCTCGAGGGTTCCGAACCTTATGTGCTTGAAGGTGAGGCTAGTTCGCCAAACTCGGATATTATGGTGCTTATTGTGGAGGATAATGCCGATTTACTCATGGTGTTGGCAAATTCACTATCGCGGCTATACAAAGTGCTGAAAGCTAGCAACGGTCTGGAAGCGCTCAAAATAATGAAAGACAATGAGGTGGATTTGATTATAAGCGATGTAATGATGCCTGAAATGGATGGTATAACGCTCTGTAGAACCATTAAAGAGGATATTGACTACTCGCATACGCCTGTGTTGCTTCTCACAGCTAAAAATCAGATTGCCGACCGTATTGAAAGCTATAACGCCGGTGCTGATGCCTATATTTCGAAACCATTCGAAATGGAAGTGCTTGTTGCCCGTATCAACAGCCTGATTCAGAACCGACAAAAGCGCAATAAGGAATATCAATCTTCGCTCACCATTCACCCAAAAGAAACCGAAAACGAATCGTTGGACGGCATTTTTTTACGTCAGGCTATAGCAGTAGTGGAAGAGAATCTGGCAAATTTCGATTTTACACACGAGCAACTGATTGATGCCATGAATACTTCGAAATCCACGCTTTACCGAAAAATAAAATCACTCACAGGCTTATCGCCAAGCGAATTTGTGCGCAACATCCGCCTAAAACATGCTTGTATTATGCTGAAAAACGAAACCGGCAATGTGTCGGATATTGCATACGCAGTAGGCTTCAACGACCCTAAGTATTTCAGCACCTGCTTCAAAGCCGAGTTTGGGGTTACACCAAGGGAATTTGGGAAAGTATAATAAATGCTTATTTAGTTTATATTTTTAAAAGAATATAAGAATTTTTTCTAAATACTCAGCCCTCCAAGCCCTGCCCCCTAACCCCCTAAAGGGGGAAATATTAGATGGAGTTATAAAGCGTTTTTTAATTTTAAATGAATAAATTAAATATCATTTTATGACATATTAAGTGTAATTTTGATTATAAATTTACTACAAAATCAAAGTTACACACATTTGGATTTGTGCTGAGTTGCGTTTTTTCTAAAACACTTTAGTTAACCATCCTTAATGTTGGTCGCTGGATTGGACCCGATGGAAAATCGATTATTGCTGCATTAAATGGAGGTAATTATGCTGGTGATCATAAAAATCTATATTCTACAGATCAAAAAACATTGGAACGATTAAAAGCTAACGAACAAAAATCGGGACTTCCAATTGATTATTACTATTTGGGTGGTGGTGATAAAAATAATGCTGACCGTGGCGGACAAATCCAAAAAGTGAACCTTGAAACACTTGAAAAATCTTTAGCAACATCTGGTCCCATTAAAGTAATTTCAGGACAAGCCGACCTAATGTTCAGGGCTATTACCGATAAGCAAGCAGCAAAACTTCCTACATGGAATAGTGAATTGCAACTTATTGAACATTCCACAGGCGTGCTTTCATCGCAAGCTTATACCAAAAAATTAAACCGTGATGCCGAACTTTTGGCTGATGCCAGTGAACGTGCAGCTGTTTCGGCACTTTTACTTACAGGCGCAACATATCCACAACAAACCTTGAATAATGCATGGGGATTGATGCTTCGCAATCAGTTTCACGATAACCTACCCGGAACAAGTATACCAAAAGTGTACGAACACAGTTGGAACGATGGCATTATTGCTTTGAATCAGTTTGCCGGTGTGTACAAAGATGCTATTGGCGCTTTAGTTCAAACATTGAATACTGACGTGACAGGTGTTCCTATCGTTGTTTATAATCTGCTATCAATTTGAATTTAAAACTATTGTTTTGAAATTTACTGGCGCTAAGTCATTAATTGCATCAACACAACCATTGACACTTAAATACGATACCGATATTTTCAGTTACAATAGCTATCGCGAAGATGGATATGATGATCGGAATCCTCGAAACGAAGGTCACTGTGGAACCATGGATGGTAAAGGCGGAACATATCCTGCCGAAATGATAGGAGATACGGTTCGCATGGGAAATGTAACATTCGCTATTGGTTCGCGCAAAGTGAGCGATTACAATGCAGTAGCATGTCTGGGGCAAAACGTAGATTTACCCAAAGGAACAAAAGTGCTGCACTTATTGGCTGCAGCCGATGAAGATATGGATGTTGTGTTTAAGTCGGGCAACAAGGAATTACCACTCTCCATTGGTGGTTGGACAGGTTACATGGGCTCGTGGGACAATCGTGAATTCGAAGGTTTTGTAGCCGAATTATCGTATTCGTTGCGTAACAAACTGAAAACCATTCATCCGGCTTACATTCGCAATCAACGCATTGCATGGTCAACTTCGCACCACCATTTGCCAACCGAAGATGCATTGTATCAATATAGTTATCTTTTTGCCTATCGCTTAGAAATTCCTGAAGGAGCAACAAGAATTACATTGCCCAATTCACGCTTTGTTCGTATTGTAGCCATGACCGTGGGTGATGAAGGAAATGCCAAAGCATTAAAGTCGCCTTTTGAGGATTTGAAACGGGATTAGAAGTTTAATAAATGAAATCATAGAAATTCAAGCGTATTCAGAAAAGTTTTGTTTTTCAATATACTTTATGTAACTTTGCGATACGATGATAGACAATTAATAGATAATTTTTTATAAGTATTGTCATCGCAAATGTATCTTTAAGTAATAATTCGGAAAACTAAAACTTCAAGTGATATCAAACTTCTTTTTTAAACTTATCAAAAATCAGTTCGTTTTAATTGTACTTTTACTAATTATATCTAACGGGATGTTTTCTCAGGAAGATATTTCGACACTTTTGTTGAAATTGGACAGTACTATTGAAAATTCCGATGTATATACTAAAGAAAGAGAAACGCGTATTACAAATTACAAAAAAAAAATACAAAATGTAACTTCTTTTTCTCTGGGGGAATATGAATTAAATTCACATATCTACAATGAGTATAAGCCATATATTTGTGATTCAGCGATCCATTATCAAAATAGGAATATCGAAGTAGCCATTTTTTTGAGAGATATCCAGAAGGAGTATCAAAGCAAACTTGAGCTTGCCTATTTAATGGGTTCAATCGGACTTTACAAAGAGGCTGTAGATTTGTTGGCGAGCATTGAACTGCCTAAAATCCCTACCTCTCTACTTGTTGAATACTACAATACACAGTTAAAGGTTTATGGTGAACTTGCATTTTATACCCAAGATAAACGAAAATCACAAGATTATTGGAAAATTTTTGATAAAAATCTGGCTTCACTTAAAAAATTAGTAACTCCAAAAAATCATTTGTATCTGCAACTGAAAGAAGATAGTGCCCGCAATGCAAACTCATTCGATGAAGCATTAAAAATTAATGATTTATGGCTTGCGAAAACGATTGTTGGTACTCCGGAACATGCATTTGTTACTTTTCGTAGGTCACTTATTTTTCAATTTCAAGGCGATAAGGAAAAACAAAAATACTTTCTCACTCTTTCGGCTATATCTGACATACAATCAGCAATAAAAGATCAGGCATCGTTAATGATGCTTACCCAGATTTTATTCGAAGAAGGTAATATCGAAAGGGCTTACAAATATATTCGTTTTTCATGGAATGCTACCATGTTTTATAACGCAAAACTAAGAAGTTTGCAAAGTTCACCACTTTTGTCTCTAATTGACAAAACCTATCAGGCTAAGATTGAAGATCAAAAAGCTAAATTGCAAAACTACCTTTTGTTAATTAGTTCGCTGACCATTTTTATTGCCTTTGCGTTGCTAATTATTTTCAAGCAAAATCGAAAATTGTCGTCAGCCAAAAAAGACCTTCAAAACGCGAATGACGATCTTAATCATCTTAATTCAGAACTGAATAAACTTAACGATGAGCTAACTGAAGTTAATCAAGTCCTATTTTCAACAAACAATGCATTGACTGAATCGAACAAGATTAAAGAAGTTTATATTGGTCGTTTTATTGAATTATGCTCCATATACATTAATAAAATTGATGATTTTAGAAAAAAAATTAACGCTAAAATT
Source organism: Paludibacter jiangxiensis (assembly GCA_945870155.1). Lineage (GTDB taxonomy): Bacteria > Bacteroidota > Bacteroidia > Bacteroidales > Paludibacteraceae > Paludibacter > Paludibacter jiangxiensis_A. The sequence continues at coordinate 52,580 of CAMBSB010000017.1, forward strand.
AAGGATGGTAATATAAAAGAAGCTAGTTTACTAACACAATCGCAGGATATAATGGACGAAGAGTTTGAGGAGCTTTATGCGAATTTTGATAATGCATTCTTACAATTATTCCCTAATTTTGTTGAAAAAGTAAACGAACTGCTCAATGAAAATGATCGATTCCTTTTGAAAAAGGGTGAATTACTTAATCCTGAGTTACGGATAATAGCACTAATGCGACTGGGAATTAGCGATGGTAGTAAAATCTCCCATTTCTTGCGCTATTCCTTAACTACAGTGTATAACTATCGTACAAAAACTAAGAATAGAACTTTTCTACAAAAAGAGGAATTTGACAACAAAATTCTTCAAATTTAGTAATTATATCATTGCTTTTTATACAAAGTCAACTTTCAAACCTACTTGTTATACTACTTTTTGAACACACGACCTTCGTTTTATCTATCAAATAATCAGCTATTTATGTCGATTAAATGCAATGGTTTACATACTTATTTACATCACTGCTGATTAATGGTTACTTTTATTCTTTACTTTTGCTGTGTCGAAAATCACACGAATGCTAAAGATGAAAAAAACACTTTTATTTTCGCTACTACTATTTTGCCCATTTATTTTACAATCACAAACAACTTATGTTCGTGCTTCAGGCAAGCAGATTGTTGATCCAACTGGCGCAAACCTTATCATCAAAAGCATAGGCACAGGCAACTGGATGTTGCAAGAAGGCTATATGATGCAAACTTCAGGTGTCGCAGGAACTCAATGGGAGTTTAAGAAGAAACTCACCGAAACAATAGGCCTTGAAAAAACTAACCAGTTTTATACTGCTTGGCTCGATAATCATTTCAGACGCATAGATGTAGATTCAATGGCTCGTTGGGGCTTCAACTGTGTGCGACCGGCTTTGCATTATAAAATTTTTACACTACCAATTGAAGATGAACCAATACAAGGGCAACACACATGGATCGAAAGTGGTTTTGCCCGATTGGATAGTTTGATTGCGTGGTGTGCAGCCAACAAAATGTATGTGATGCTCGATATGCATGGTGCGCCCGGAGCACAGGGAAAAGATGCAGGCATCTCAGATTATGACGTTTCAAAACCTTCACTTTGGGAAAGCGAACTTAATAAAGCCAAATTCGTAGCGTTGTGGCGAAAAATTGCAGAACGCTACGCCACAAATAAATGGATTGCTGGTTACGATTTACTCAACGAAACAAACTGGACTTTTCCAGAAGGGAATAATTCGCAATTGCGAGCGTTGTATGGACGTGTAACAACTGCAATTCGCGAAGTGGATAAAAATCACTTGATAGTGATAGAAGGAAATGGTTTTGCTAACGATTTTTCGGGACTTACACCCGCTTGGGATAACAATATGTGCTACAGTTTTCATAAATACTGGACTGTTAATAATACTGCTGCAATACAATGGGTGCTTGACCTACGCAACAATACTAATTGTCCTATTTGGTTAGGAGAATCGGGCGAAAATTCTAATCGTTGGTTTACCGATTGCATTGAACTAATGGAGAAAAACAACATTGGTTGGTCGTTTTGGCCTATAAAAAAATCGGGCATCAATAATATCCTCAAAGTTACGACCAATAGCGATTACACGGATTTAATAAACTATTGGAAAGGAAACGCCGCTAAGCCAACTGTAGATAAAGCATTTCAGGCAGTTATGACTTTTGCAAATAATCATAAATTGGAGAATTGCGTTATACAACATGATGTGATTGATGCAATGATTCGTCAGCCACAAACTACAGAAACAAAACCCTATAAATCAAACAATACTGCCAGTACAATTTTTGCTGTGGATTACGACTACGGTCGTGCTGGTTATGCCTACA